>JAJXWW010000160.1 GCA_021781415.1 Planctomycetota bacterium | reverse complement strand
ACAGCTTGTCCCAAGGCGGCGGCGATGGCGTCGAGAATCGTTGTTTTGCCGCAGGTATTGGGTCCAACGAGCAGCGTGAAGTCTCGAACTCGTCCCAAGACATCGGTGAAATCGAGTTCAAAGGGGTCTTCGCTGGTTCCGAGATGCCGGAAGTTCTCAATGCGAACTTTGGCGAGTTTCATAATGGAAGCCCTGAAGATTTGCGGCTATTCGCAATCCAGTCCACCACCCCATTATCACCTACATCTACCCATAGAAAACTGCGGTCGGCTAGTGAGTGGGATCGGCGTGAGGTTGTCGGGTCGCGGGTGTCGCCGACTCCTCGCCGGAGCAATCTTGTTAAAGGCTATCCCAAAAGTCCCTCTCCCCCTGTACTCAGAGGGAGAGGGGCTGGGGTGAGGGGAGCTAATTGGATAGGCCCTTATTTAATCTTGAGCAATTCCACTTCAAATACCAGCGTGGCATTGGGCGGTATGACCCGACCCGCGCCGCGCGCGCCATAACCGAGTTCGGGTGGGATCGTCAGCTTGCGTTTGCCGCCGACTTTCATGCCGGCCACGCCTTCATCCCAACCTTGAATAACCATTTTCGCGCCCAGCTTGAAGGAGAAAGGCTCGCCGCGATCGACGCTGCTATCGAACTTCTTGCCGTCGGTCAACCAGCCGGTGTAATGCACCTCGACTTGGTCGCCCTTCTTGGCCTCGGCTCCTTCGCCTACTTTCAACTCTTCGTATTTCAACACGGCATCGCCTACTTTCTTTTCGATGACTTTCTTCTTCTCTTTGTCTTGTGCGCTGGATTCGACCGCGGTGCATGCCGCCACGCTGAAGACCACCACCGCCGAGCAAAGTCGCAAACATCTCATCATGGGATCGATCCTTTCCTCTTACCAATGGGTGGAGGGATGCCTCCCTCATTTCCAACGTAACACGACTCCTAAATACTCGTCTTTCTTCTTGAGCAGTCCCTCGTAGGCACCGTTCAATTCCTCTGGGGCAAGACGATGGGTGAGGAGGCCATCGAGACTGAGTCGGCCCGAGGCGAGGGCGGCTAACAGCCAATTCTGCGCCTTGTCGATGTCCCACGCGCCGGCCAATCGCGTATGGGCCGGCTCGAACAGCATGTTGCCGTGCGCGCCGCAGACATCGAGATAGCGGCGATGCAAATCGTCGTAGAAATTCACGTCCTTGGCCCTTCCGCGCGGACTGCCCACCACGACCACCTGTCCCCCATCGCACGCCAACGACATGGCCGTGGGCACGGCATCGGGTACGCCGGTGGCGTCGGCGACAATCTCCGCTCCGCGCCGATTCAGGCAGCGGGACAATTGCTCGCGGACATCGCCGGCGGAAGGATCGAGAGCGAAGTCGGCCCCGGCGGACAGCGCGGCTTGGCGACGCATGGGCACGGCGTCGATGCCGACGACGGGGTTCGCCCCTGCCGCGATCAAACAGCGGAGCGAGAATTGGCCGATGATGCCCAGTCCCAACACGGCGGCGGAGCGACCGAGCGTCAGCCCCGCCCGGATCGACGCGCCCAGACCGTAACGCGCGATGCAGGCGACGGCGGCTTTCTCCATGTCCAGTTTGTCTGGCATCCGCCATAAGCGCCCGCGCTCGTGGCCGAGCGTCAACAGCTCCGCCGAGGCGTGATTGCCGGGGTAGCCGACGCGCTCGCCGACTTTCCACCCGGAGACCTCCGAACCGAGGGCGACGATGGTTCCCGCCGCGCTATAGCCGGGGCGAAAGGGAAACTTCCAATCCGGCAGCGCGGGATCCTTGAGCCATTGATGCGTGCCGGTCCAGACGGCCAACTCGGTGCCAGCACTGACGGCACTCACCTCGGTCGCAACGAGGATTTGATTCGCGGCGGGAGGCGGCAATTCGACCTCGCGGACGGCAACTCGATAAGGCTCGGCAATGACAACTTGGCGTGCGCGCATGAAAATCTCGTGGGTTCGGCGGGGCAGTTTCTCCGCTGCGCATTATAGAGACGGCCCCGATTCTGTCCCCATCCCCCGTTCAATCTTTCGCCGCGCTCACGTCAGGGCGGAGGCAGCGGGACGCGGATTGTCCGCAGGCCTCACTACACGAATCAGCGAACGATCTAGCTGCGCCCCAGCTGGACTTCTTAACAAACTCTGAGAGAGCGAGCGGAATCCGATTGGACAAAATCCACAAATTCCATTTGCGATTCTGCCGTCGAGTCGTCACAATAAAGGGAAGTCGTTCAACCTGAGTCGATTCAAGGCGAAAGCACTTCGCGGAGGTAGTCGGCATGAAGCAAGGGATACTGGCGGCGGCATTCTTGTTGGCGAGTGCTGGTCTCGCTTCGGCGGATTATGTCATTATTGTTGCCAATGTCGGAGGCGACAAAGAATTGCGCACTCCCGGCGCGGGCATGGCCGGGATGGGTGGCATGGCCGGGATGGGTGGCATGCCCGGGATGGGTGGCATGCCCGGTGGACAGATGCGCGGCGTGCCTCCGGGCATGGGCGGCATGGCGGGCGGACCTCCGGGCATGGGCGGCATGGCGGGCGGACCTCCAGGGATGCAGCGAGGCATGGCGGGCATGGCGGGCGGACCTCCTGGAATGGGAGGCATGGCCGGCGGACCTCCAGGGATGCAGCGAGGCATGGCGGGCATGGCGGGCGGACCTCCTGGAATGGGAGGCATGGCCGGCGGACCTCCAGGAATGGGAGGCATGGCCGGCGGAAAGGGTATGGCCGGCGGCGCGGGCATGATGGGAGGGATGATGGGCATGTTCGGCGGAGGTGCCGCATCCATCTCCGCGGACGACGTGCCGCAATTCGTCATCGCCATCGTCGAAGTCAAGGTCAAGACTGGGAAATTGCCCAAGCTATTTAAGGAAGAGAAGCACGCAACCGTGGAACTGCCCAAGCGGCTGGGCGATACCTGCAAGCTGATCCAAAAGCCCTCTTTCGGCGAAGTGTTCATCATCACCGAGCCGGGTTCCGCCGACAAATCGATCCCGACCGTCAACCAAACCTTTCTGACTAAATTGGGAGAGATAAAGGAGAATACCCCGGCCATCGACGTGGTGCGCTTCGCCGACTGGACGCTCGCGCACGGTCTGGTCGAGAAGTTTCCCGCAGTCATGGACAAGTTGATCGCGGTGGATAAAGCCCATCCCGCCGCCGTCGCTTATCTCAAAATCAAGCCCGAAATCGAGCGCAAGCTGAACGACGATCCCGCGATTAGCTCGTGGCGAAGCAAGCTGCTCCCCGGATACACCACGGCGGAAAGTCCGCACTATCTCATCGTCCACAACGCGGCGCACGACAGCGACATGGAGTTGACCACGCATCGCAACCATTTGGAGAACACGTTCCGCGGGTTCTACTATTGGTTCGCGCTCAAGGGTGTCGCGCTCCCGTTGCCCGCCTATCGTCAGGTAATCGTCTTAACCAAGCAGATGCAGGATTTCGATCATTTGCACAAGGTCTTGTCTTCGCCCCCAGTTATCGTCGATGGTTTTTTCGCCCGGCGCGAAAACCTCGCGGTGATGAGTTCCACGCGACAAGACGAAAGCTACGAGGCTTTGACCACGTTCTGGGAACCTTGGAGGGCGAAAGGTTATCAGCGTCACGAATTGTTGGTGGCCTCCAGAAGGAAGGATAACGGAGTTCCCAAGGGGTTAGAAGGAGATACGCAGCGCAACATCGAGGCGCAGATGTTGGCTCTGATGCTTTCGGCGTTGGAACAGGAAGCGGAGTTGGCGACGGTCAGCCACGATGCGACGCGCCAGCTGTTGTTCGCCAGCGGTCTGTTGCCGCGCAATGTGGCGGTGCCGGAATGGATCCTGTTCGGAGCGGGTAGTTTCTTCGAGACACCCTTGCAATCCCCGTGGCCTACGATCGGCGCGCCCAGCCCCTATTATCTGCCTCGCTGGCGCGAGATGAAGGACAAAGTCTACGAAAAAGATCGCGTCGATACGTTGAAGAAAGTCGTTACCGACGCCTATTTTCGTTCGCTGCCCCCCGACGGCAAATCGGGCAGTCCCGAACGAACGCTGCGAGAGACGGCATTGCGCAAGGCGCGGACGGCCGCCTGGTCGCTGACCTATTTCTTGGCTCAGGATAAACGCGATGGGCTGCGCCGCTATTTTGCCGAACTGAGCAAGATGCCCCGCGACATCGAACTGGACGAAACGGTGCTGCTCGAATGCTTCGCCCGATCGTTCGGATGCGTCAACGCCAACAACGAAGTGGACAAAGACAAGCTCAAAGCCCTCGCGGGCAGTTGGTACGCCTATTGGAACACGGTCAGCTTCGAGTCCGAAGGGACCATGAAGGAAATCCGCGATAAGATCGCCGATCACATTAAGAAAGCCAAGGAAGCCGCCGACAAGGCGAATCAGACCGGAGGCGGAGCATTCCCTGGCGGCCCCGGTGGAGGCTTCGGTCCTGGCGGTCCTGGCGGGTTCGGTCCTGGCGGTCCCGGTGGTGGAGTCGGCCCGGGTGGCTTCGGTCCTGGCGGCCCCGGTGGCGGAAGAGGCCCCGGTGGCGGCGGTCCTGGTGGCTTCGGTCCTGGCGGCCCCGGTGGCGGCGGAAGAGCCCCGGGTGGCGGTGGAAGACCTCCGCGTGGAGGTAGACGCTAATCGTTCCGTCCACATCGTCTTATAAAAAGTCGTTGAATGATCTTTTCGGCCATACGAGATTGTTGTCTCGTATGGCCGATGTCGTTTCCCGAACGGCGGATCGCGCGGGACGTTACTCGCCTCTCGTCAAAAGCTCCTTCGGAAATCGCGCGATTGCTTCCCTCCCATTCGACAATGTTCGCGCGGGATGTAAAATAGAGGGGATACTTTGGTCGCTGGTTGGAGGCATCATGGCGATTCTGGTAATTGACGTGGGCGGCACGCATCTCAAATTTCGGCTGCAAGATCGGGAGGAAGTGCGCAAAACTCCCTCTGGAGCGCAGATGACTCCGCACGAAATGATCGAGAAAGTGCGCGCGGAGACGGCCGATTGGACGTACGATCGCGTGGCCATCGGCTTCCCCGCTCCGGTCAACGAAGGAACCATTCAGAAAGAGCCGGTCAATCTTGGCACGGGCTGGGTCGGCTTCGATTTCGCGGCGGCTTTGGGATGCGAGGTCAAGCTGATAAACGATGCGGCCATGCAGGCGTTGGGCAGTTACGAGGGAGGCCGGATGCTCTTTCTCGGATTGGGAACCGGATTGGGAACCGCGATGATCTCCAATCGACTCGTGCTACCGCTCGAACTGGGACATTTGCCCTATCGAAAAGGGAAGTCGTTCGAGGAATACGTCGGCCAGGCCGGCATGAAACGCCTGGGACGGCGCAAGTGGATACAGTACGTTTTCGATGTGGCCGAACGTCTGCGTGCCGCCTTCATTGCCGATTACGTCGTCTTGGGGGGCGGCAACGTCAAAAAGCTGGACGAACTCCCCCCCTTCTGCCGTCTGGGCGACAATCGCAACGCCTTCCTCGGCGGCCTACGCTTGTGGGATCTTTAAGAGGCCGTCCGCAAAGCCCCCCTCTCCCCCTGAGTACAGGGGGAGAGGGGCTTATCGGACAGCTTCTAAGAGACTTTCCAGTGAGGAACCAAGGCGTCGCACGCGCTTTGTTGACCGAAGGCATTTCTTAAGCCACACTTTCGATGGCGGCCAGAAAAATATCAAGCGCGTTCCGGCGCGAGCAGGAGGCTCCGCAGCCGTGGTTCGCGCTCGCTGCCGGTTGCGTCACGAGGCTCATTTCGCGTCACCAAGGAGTGACTAGGCCGATGGACCGAGAAGCTGTCCTCGCTCGACTTGCGCGCGATCCGAAATTGCCTACTCCGCCCGCCATCGCTCTGCGCGTGTTGGAGAAGGCAAGCCAGCCCGATTGCTCTCTCTCCGACTTATCGAAGCTCATCGGCTACGATCCGGGGTTGTGCGCCAAGCTCCTGAAGATTGTCAACTCCGCGTTCTTCAACCTTCCCAACAAAGTCAGCGACATAGGCCGGGCGCTGAGCCTTTTGGGACTCAAGCGCGTGCGGTCGTTGGTGCTGGGCTTGTCCCTTCCTTCGATGCAGCGACGGAATGGGGCCGACAATCGGTTGAGCGATCACTGGCGGGCGTCGGTGGCCACGGCGATCGCGGCGCGCGAGTGGGCGGCGTCGCGCGGCCGCAAGGATGCCGATAGCGAAATGGTAGCCGCCCTACTCTGCGATGTCGGCGCGCTCATTCTCCGCGAAGTCTATCCCGATGCCTATGCACGCGTTCTCGATCGCCCCATCGAGGCGTTCGTCCGGAACCAATGCCAGCTGGAAGAGGAGTATCTCGGCGTCGATCACGCCGCGGTGGGAGCTTACCTCCTTCGGCGTTGGGGCTTGCCCGACGACTTGGCCGATGTCGTTGGCTACCATCACCGTCCAGAATTATTGAACGACAAAGGCGCGGTCGTCCAGGACCGCGTCTACGATTTGCACTTCGCCAGTTCGATCGGCCAGCTGCAATTGGCCCCCAACGATGCAACTCTGGCGACGGCGATCGTGCAATTGGCCGAGCAACGCTATCGGATGGATGCTTCGCGGTTGGATGCCTTCCTCGAACCGCTGAACCGGAAGATCGACGAGTTTGCCTCTTTGATCGACGTTCGCATCGGTGCCGTGCAACCGTTCCCGATTTTGTTGGCCAACGCCACCGAGCAGCTGGCGCAAATGGCCGCCGAAACCGCTTTGGAGAACATCCGCGTCAACGAAGAGAAGAATCGAGCCGATCGGCTGCGTCGAGAGAGCGAGGACGAACTCGACCGTCTGTCACAGCAGCACGAATTGATCCTCAACGCCGTCGGCGAAGGCATTTTCGTCGTCGAAAGCCAAGGCCGCATTACCTTCGTCAATCCCGCGGCGGCGGATTTACTCGGCTGGCCGCGCGAAGAATTGATCGGTCGATTCCACGGCGAAGTCCTTCGTTCCGACGTGGGAGAAGCGACGCCGCCCGCGTGGGAGCAAGTCTCTCCGATGGCCGTATTGAGCGACGGCAAGACGCGCTCCATCGAAGACGGTCGGTTTGCGCGCCGCGACGGTTCGACCGTTCCCATTCGCGGTACTTGTGCCCCGATCCACGAGAAAGACCGCATCGTGGGTGCCGTCGTCAGTTTCCGCGACGTCAGCGAAGTGAAGCAAGCGGAAGAGGCGCTGCGCCGCAGCGAGGAGCAGTTCCGCCACGTCCAGAAAATGGAGGCGGTCGGTCGCCTCGCGGGCGGCGTGGCCCACGATTTCAACAATCTGCTGACCATCATCAGCGGCTACAGCGATCTTTTATTGGCAAATATCCTTGGACCCAAGGATCCGGCCCGCGAAGGAGTCGACGAAATCCGCAAGGCCGCCGAGCGCGCCGCGTCGCTGACGCGCCAACTGTTGGCCTTCAGCCGCCGCGAAGTGTTGGCACCGCGCGTCCTGAATCTCAACGGCATCATCGGCGACATGGAGAAAATGCTGCGCCGGCTCATCGGCGCGGACGTTTGGCTGTCGATGAGCTTGGCGGGAGACCTCGGCCCGATTGAGGCCGACCCCGGACAGATCGAACAAGTGCTGCTCAACCTGGCCGTCAATGCCCGCGATGCCATGCCGCAGGGGGGCAAACTCGTCCTCGAAACCGCCAACGTCCTCCTCGACGAATCGTATGCCCGCGTGCATACGGAGGTCCATCCCGGTTCGTATGTCGTACTCGACGTGACCGACAGCGGCTGCGGCATGGACAAAGAAACGCAGGCGCGCATCTTCGAACCGTTTTTCACCACCAAGGGACCGGGCAAGGGTACCGGCTTGGGATTGGCCACGGTCTACGGCATCGTCAAGCAAGCGAGAGGAAGCATTGATGTCGCCAGCGAGGTGGGGCGAGGAACCTCGTTCAGAGTCTATTTGCCGCGCGTGGACGAGTCGCCCATCCTGGCTTCCTCGTCCGCACCGACGCCGCCCGAACCCAAGGGGGGTAAGGAAACGCTGCTGATCGTCGAAGACGATGCCGCCGTCCGCGCTCTCACGCGCGCCGTACTCAGCGCCCAATCTTACGGCGTGATCGAGGCCGTAGACGCCGACGACGCGCTGCGCTGGGTGGCCGAAAACGATCGACCGATCGACTTGCTTCTTACCGATGTCGTCATGCCGGGCATGAGCGGGCGCGTGTTGGCCGAGCATATGGAATTACTGCGACCCGGCATCAAGGTCATGTATATGTCCGGCTACACCGACGATGCCGTGGTTCGGAACGGCCTCATTCAAGAGGAGATCCCCTTCTTGCAGAAGCCGTTTTCACCGGACACCTTGGCACGCAAGGTGCGCGCGGTACTCGATCGGAAGTGAGAGACGATGCGCAACGGCCTCTTCTCTCGTCACTCGGTTTGTGAGAGGGGAGCGACCCGTTCCATTCCGCACAATCGGCGACTTCGGCGTTCTCTGTCTTTCTTCTCTACCGGAGGTGCGTAAAGAGGCGAGAGAGCATAAACGCCATTGACGACGCCCCGCGGCGCATTCATGCTGATAGGGGCATCCTCCATCGGCGAATTGCTTCACGCTCTCGACCCGAGGCTATTTCCATGCGTACCCTTGCTCTTTCTTTTGCGCTATTGATTGCGGTGTCTCTCGCGGCGTCGGCGGACGATGTACCCGCCGGCAAATCGACCGCTCCCGCCGGCAAAGACGACCCGTCCGCCAAAAAGGACTCGGCTCCGCTGCGCGTGGGCAACGATCTCCCCGCCTCGTTTCATCCCTATAACGTCACCGGCGAGAACAAGAAGCGCTATCACTGTCTCGTATCCGAGCGCGGTCTGGAACCGACGGTGGCAATCTTTTACAAGAACGTGGATGTTAGTGATCCTCTTCCTGCTCTTCTAAAGAAGCTGGACGCGGCCATCGCCAAGAATCCGGATGTCCGCCTCGGCGCGTTCGCCGTCTTCATCGCCGACGATCTACCGGATGTAACGGGCAGCAAATCGAAAGACGCCGAGGAGAACAGTAAGAACGACGATGCGCGTCTGGAATACGAAAAGAAGATCGCCGCCGCCGCCGCCGACATGAAACTGAAGAACGTGGTACTCTGTCTCGACGATAAATCGGACGTGGCCCAATTTCGACTCGACAGCGCCAACCTTGCGACGATCGTGCTGTACTCCAAACTCAAAGTCGTCGCCGTCCACGCCCTTCCGAAGAGTGATTTCACCGATTCGGCCATCGAGAAAATCATGGCCGAGGTAGCCGACAAACTCGGTGCCAAGCGAAAGTGACCCGCATGCAATCTCAGGTTTCAGACAACCCGTGGAACCCAGGCCATCGGGCCTGGAAAGCCGTTGAATGCGGGGTACACAGAATGGAACGTCGAACGCGATCTGGCGTCCTACGGTAGGCCGCGTTCACCGGGTCGGTGGGTTGTGTTTCCAAGCGGCGAGCATCCCTGGCCAACATTTGCAACGGAACGCTTGCGAAACGACCATATCTCGAGCGCGCGGCCATTGGTACAATGCTTAACGAGCGATTGTGTCATCGTCTTATTGGCGGAGTGAGCCATGCAACGAAACATGGAGCCGCGGCAGCTTGTCGAGTCGGTTTATCCTCTGATTTTTCCTACGACGGCGTCGGATCGCGAACAAGCCGAAGCCCGCGCCTTTAAGAAAATCGGCCCCGTCTTCTGGGGGCTAAAGGCGGAGCTAGAGAAGCACGGCAAGCAATTCGGCAACGGGATGATGCGACCGTTGCGGCAAATATGGCCCGAAGTGGAGCCGAAAATCGGAGTGAAAGCTTGTTGACGGAGACTATGGCGAGCGGGGCAATGCCTCGCAATCGATACTTTTCCTTTTTTCGGTATCTTTGAAACGAAGAGCCTTCATTGGGTCGAGCGAGGGTGGAAATTTCAGGAGCAACGCTTGACCTTGGAACAAAGGTTGCCCAGATTACTTCCGTAAGGTGAAAGTCACCGGCGCAAGCAGTGTCCTGTGTTCATCAGAAACTATTGACTGGAGAAAGTTGCCTACGGTCGATACAATTGAGGTACATAGGATTGCTCCTTGCCCGGAGGCAGCTTGGGTTCCCCATGCCCGCTTGAAACTTTCTGGAATGGACGGGCGTTATGAGAGACTTTTCAAATTTTCTGTTTGCACGCCCTTCGTTTGTCGAAGGCATTGCGAGGCTGATCGATGTCGGCGGCAGCCTCAACGTATACAATACGAGTCCCGATGGGGTCACGGCAGACACACGCGCTTTGGATGCCGACTGGCGCGCGGTCGGCGATTGCGTGAAGGAATCCATTCTGAGGTATGCTCGCCGTTTGGAGAAGCGTTCGACCCAGACAGAGGACAATCCAAGTGTCCAAACGATCTCGTCGGCGAAATAAGCGGCATCATCCGAAGGGGGCAATTGTGCCCAATCAGCAATCCAGTTTGCCGTTAAATCCGGCGTCTTCGCCTGGAGGCCAACTGGGTTCTGTTTTTGGCGTCGCGGTTTCCGAAAGCTATTCTGGTCCGATCCCTCCACCCCAAATCCTTCGCGAATTTGACCAACTGATTCCAGGCGCTGCGGATCGCATTCTCCGCATGGCAGAGAAGCAGCAGGAGCATCGCATTTCCTTGGAAAAGCGTGTAATCGCGTCCGATATCTACAAATCCTGGGTGGGCTTGATCCTTGCCGGCATTTTAGGAGTTTTGATCGTCCTTTGCGGCTCATACGTCATCCATGAAGGGCACGATACGGCGGGAGCATCGATCATTACCACCACGCTTATCGGAGTCGTGACCGCGTTCGTCAAAGGAGCGAAAGTGCGCAAGGAGGAGCGTCAATCCAAAGAACCCTCCAAGAAACAGCGATAGAACAGCGCCGCAACGCTTGGCTATTCAAGGTTGAATCGACCATTCTTCCGTCGTTTGCGGTTTGAGCAAACGAATGCTTTTCAGACGCCAGCCGCGTTGGGGGTCGTAGTCGAACGTCGTGTCGCAACCGGCCAAGAGTTCGCGGCCGCCCTCGGCTTTGGCGCTAAAAAAGACATGGGCGGGCGGGCGATCGCGGGAGGGATGTCCCTCGCAAACGATGTCCCAGACGCGGACATTGTTGACCGTGCCACCTTGGATGTAGTTGGCGACCGTTGCGCGGAATTGCTTTTTGTCTTCGCCGCGCGGCGAACGGAAACTGTCGGAGACATTCTCGAACAGGGCATCGACGTTCCTCGCATTCACGGCCGAGGCCAACTCGTTCACCTTGCGCACGAGTTGCTCGCGGTCGGTCTCGACCGTTCGATCGAGCAGGGCATACAGCCCGATCAGAACCACGGCGAGGACGACGCCGAGGAGCATGAGAAACTTGCGTATCTGCCACCAAACGAGTAGCAAGAATACCGCGAAGGCGGCACAGAGAACGTACACGGTGGTATTGCCTTCAAAGAGCCAATCGTACACGGTGGCCTCGCCTTGTGAACGACCCCTAATCTCATAGCGAACCGGCAGCTAACGCATTGGCGAACCGGCAGCGTGAGCTGCCGGGTAAAGGCTGCGTTACCCCGCAGCTCACGCTGCCGGTTCGCCAAGGGGTGGGAGGGTCAAATAGTCTCTTCACTGCGCAAACAGCGTCCGATCTGACGCACCGCCTGACGCAGACGATGCTCGTTTTCCACTAGGGCGAGACGCAGATAGCCCTCGCCCGCTTCGCCGAAACCGCGACCGGGACTGACCGCGACTTCCGCTTCCTCGATCAATTTCATGGCAAAGTCGATGGAACCCATGCGTTCGCGCCACTCTTGCGGATACTTCGCCCACACGAACATCGTGGCTTTCGGCGACTCCACTTCCCAACCGATGCGCCGTAGTCCCTCGACGAGAACATCGCGGCGTTTCTGATATTCGAGAGCTTGACGATCTACTAAGTCTTCACCGTGGCGCAGGGCGACGATGCCGGCGATTTGGATGGGCTGAAAGATGCCGTAATCGTAATAGCCTTTGATGGTGGCGAGGGCGCGGACCATCTCGGCGTTGCCGGCGCAGAAGCCGAGACGCCAACCGGCCATGTTGTAGCCCTTGCTCATGGTAATCGTCTCGACGCCGACCTCCTTCGCCCCCGGCACACTCAGAAAACTCGGCGCGCGGTAGCCGTCGAAGCAGACATCTCCGTAAGCGAAATCGTGAATGACCATGAAGCCGAATCGCTTGGCCAACGCCACTACTTCGACGTAGAAATCGCGTTCGACGACGGTGGTACTCGGATTGTGCGGATAATTGAGGATCAACACCTTGGGCTTGGGATACAGGTGTTCGGCAACGATGGCGACGTTGGCGAGAAAGCGATCCGGCTGCGTGCAATCGAGGCTAATGACGTTGCCGGACGCCAGGGCGACGGCGTACACATGAATGGGAAACGAGGGCGCGGGGACGATGGCCGTGTCGCCGGGACCGAGCAAGGCGAGGCACATATGGCTGAACACTTCCTTGGAGCCGAGTCCTGCCAGCACCTCGGTATCCGGATCGAGCTGCACGCCATGACGCCGAGCGTACCTCAGCGCAGCCTCACGCCGTAGATTGTGCAAACCGTTGCTGACGGAGTAGCGGTGATTGCGTTCGTCGCGCGCCGCCTCGCACAATTTGTCGATGACCTGCGGATCGGGCACATCGGAGGGATTGCCCATGCCGAGGTCGATGATGTCCACGCCGGCGCGGCGCTTGCGATACTTCAATTCGTTAATTTTGCCGAAGAGATACGGCGGCAGCCGTTTGACGCGCTCGGCAACATTGATCTGAAACGGCGTCTGCGGGGTATTCGGTTCGTTTTGCATGATGGCTTCACATTCGGACACTCGGATGGCGCGGACATCGTGACCGCAACGATTGCAGTTTATCATGCGATCCGCGCATTGTCTGCGCTACCGAGTATCACCCGGCCATCGGGCTTGCCTTCTCGTGCGAGAACCGTGGAGCCGTTTCCGAAGAATTCGCACGCTCTCAGAGACTATCCGCAAAGCTCCCCTCGCCCCTGTCCTCAGGGAAGAGGGGCTTCTGGGATCGCTTCTCAGTCCATTTCTTGAATCTTTCCGAGGGCGAGGGCGGCGGCTTTGCGGATGTCGGCATCGTCGTCTTTGAGCGCTTGGCTTAGGGCGGGGATAGCGGACTTGGCGGCCGTGCCGATCTCTCCCAGTGCCGCGATCGCCGATTCGCGCACGTTGGCGTCCTTATCCTTGAGCAACGCCTCGATCAGAGCGGGTACGGCTTCCTTGGCGTCGGGACCGATTTCCATCAACGACGTTGCCGCGGCCACGCGCACGTCGGCATCCTCGTCTTTCAATAGCGAGGCGAGTCCGGACACGGCAGGTTTGGAGGACGCTCCCATTTCGCCCAGCGCCTGCGCCGACACGGAGCGAACCCCAGCGTCTTTATCCTTCAAGGCCTCGACCAGCGCGGGCACGGCGTCCTTGGCCAAGGGGCCGAGTTCGCCAAGAATGTAGGCGACGATGCCGCGCACATTGGCGCTCTTGTCCGTCAGCGACTCGGCCAGGGCTTCGATGTGCGGCTTGGCATTGTCTTCGAGAACGGCCAACGCGCAATGGGCGTAGGCTTGCAGCTGTTTGTCGTCGTCCTTGGCCAAGTCCTTTAAGGCGGGTATGGCCGATTTGGCATCTTTGCCGATCCGAGATAGGGCTAAAGCCGCCGCCCCGCGCACGTCGTGATCCTTGTCCTTGAGCAGTTCGGCGAGCGCCCCCGCGGCACTGCCGGCCTCTTTGCCGATGCGTCCCAATGCCAACGCCGACGCCCCCCGAACATCGACCTCGCCATCCCGGAGCGCGGCCGTCAACGCGGGCACTGCCGACTTGGCGCTTTTGCCGATGCGTCCCAACGACTGGGCAGCATTCTTTCGGACTTCGGGATCTTTATCCTTGAGCGCCTCGGCCAACGCCTTCACGGCGGCCGGCTCCGCTTCGTCCTCGTCGGCCCGCGCCGCGTTGGATGGAGTCAAATTGCCCAGGAGAAACGCGATCTGTTGCAGGAAGATCAGCGTGCCGACCGTCCCAATCATCGCAATCGCCAACAGGGATCGTTTTAGGTACCGATTCATATCAACCTCGAAATGGAAGCGCGCAAACGCCGCTTGCAGCTTAGCGAGTATCTCGATGAGCTGCAAGCGGCGCGATGTGGATTAACGGTGATGGCGAGGGCCGGGGCGACCGTGGCTCGTGGAATGATGGCGGGAATATCCACCCCGCGCATCCCAATGTTGGAAGCCGTGCTGACGACCCCAACCACCCGAAGCGGCATGTCCGCGAGGCCCGTGGCTCATGTGTCCGCGAGGCCCGTGGCTCATGTGTCCGCGAGGCCCATGGCTCATGTGTCCGCGAGGCCCATGGCTCATGTGACCGCGAGGCCCATGGCTCATGTGACCGCGAGGCCCGTGGCTCATGTGACCGCGAGGCCCGTGGCTCATGTGACCGCGAGGCCCGTGGCTCATGTGACCGCGAGGCCCATGGCTCATGTGACCGCGTCCACGGGGGCCATGATGACCGAAAGCGGCGCGGCCGAATCCATGTCCTCTTCCCATCGTGGGATAATGGCGGCCTTTAGAACCCCGCATTCCGTGTCCTCTCGGACCATGCCCCTTGTGACCGCGCGCGAAGTGCCCCTTGGGACCGCGCGCGAAGTGTCCCTTGGGACCATGCCCCTTGTGACCGCGCGCGAAGTGTCCCTTGGGACCATGCCCCTTGTGACCGCGCGCGAAGTGTCCCTTGGGACCATGCCCCTTGTGACCGCGCGCGAAGTGCCCCTTGGGACCATGCCCCTTGGGACCACCGAAATGGGGACCAGCGGGACCACGGCCTTTCAGACCATGAGCCTTCGGACCAAACGTCCGTTGGGGCGGCGCGAATCGCGCGCTGCCTCGACTTCGTTCGGCACTCGGACGGGCCGGACGGCGGAACTCTTGTCCGCGAGCTTGCGAACGCCAATCGCCCTTGCCCTGCGGGCCGCGACGCGTCGAGGAACCGCGCGGAGGAGTCGCATGTCCGCGAGTGGAAGGAGGAGTGGGACGAGCCTCGCGCGTGGAGCGCGGGGGACCGCCAAAACGGCCGGGGCCAAAGGGCGGAAGGCTTCCCCGTGCGCGCGGCGTTTCTTTTTTCTCACCCATTTTGCCTTGCGGAGCGGGCGGACGCGGCCCCGGGCCGAAACCAGGGCGGGCCGTGCTGCCGCGCAGTTCATCGCCCCGGCGTCCGGGAGGAGCCGGAGGCCCGCCCTTCGGTCGTCCCGGTGGTTCGGGTCGCGCATCGGCTTTACCCTTACCCTTGCCCTTTCCCTTACCCATGTCGGGAGGAGCTGGCGGACCACCGCGCGGGCCGGCACCACGGCCGCGGTTGTCGTCAGCCAATTTCGAGTCTTGATCTTTGGGGTCGGCACGTCGAGAGCGATCGTAGCTCCCGCGACGGCTATCCCAATCGGGGAAGCCGCCAAACCCGCGCGAACGATCGCGCTGGAATCGGATCTTCCCGCTGCTGCCGTCGGCGTTCGGCTCATCCGCTTGGATGCCGTAACCGACCAGCATTGCCGCACTGATACCCAGTAGTAAGCCCAACTTCTTCATTATCCCTCCCTCGTTTTGACAAAAAAATCGCCCACGCGGCGAGTCGTCCTTGCTCCCTTGAATGTGAATCCCTGCGACGGAATAATGGGGCGAGCGTGGGGATCAGACCACCGATTTCTCGATCATCGGGGGATCGACGCCCCCGCTCGCCAACAGTTCTTCCGTTCGCCCTTACTTGTCCGTACCCAGATTCCGGCGATTGGGACGATTACCACCGCCGAACTGCGGGCGTTCGATCTTGCCCGTGAAGGTTTCGCCCTGCAGTTCTTTGAGCTTGGTCTTCTGCTCGGCCGTTAGCACGCCCATCACCTTTTCCGTCGTCGTTTTCATGATCTCTTGGCGCTTCTTTCGAGCATCTTCGTCGCGCCCCAGCCCTTGCATCTCTTCCCGCGATTTCGCCTGAATCTCACGAATCTTGTCCTTTTGCTCTTCGCTAATGTTCAATGC
>JAJXWW010000037.1 GCA_021781415.1 Planctomycetota bacterium | reverse complement strand
GCATTGGCGACCTACAAACTCTCGCACACCAAAGAGATCGCCGCGAAAATGCTGGCCGAGGGGAAACACTCGGCGGAGATGGCGGAAAAGATGGCTCGAGAGGCCGAGGCAAAGTATACCGCGAAGCTGCCGCAAACCGATAAAGACAAGCTCCTCGTGGAGGGCGTCTTACGGCGGGCAAAAGAAAAAGCCCCCGAAAAGGCGACCGAGAAATGGGGGGTTCTCGGCTTGATGGGCCTCAACCGTAAATTAGAGTCCATCGACGACGCCGTTCGTTCGCCGTTCATGCCCTACGGATTGGCCGGCATCGTCTTCGGTGCCTCCATCGTCTTCTTCGCCTACATCGGCTTCGATGCCATCTCGACGCAGGCCGAGGAAGCGAAGAAGCCGCAGCGCGACGTGCCCATCGCCATCCTCGCCTCGCTGGTGTTGTGTACGCTTCTGTATATCGGTGTCGCCGCCGTCATCACCGGCATGATGCCGTATCCGGAGATCAGCTCCGAGGCGGCGGTGGCGGCGGCGTTTCGTCAGAAGGCAGCCGGCGCGGCCAACGCCGGATTCCTGCGCTGGGCCGCTCTCCTCATCTCCATCGGCGCGCTGGCGGGCATGACCAGCGTCTTGATGATTACCTTCCTCAGTCAAGCGCGTATTTTCCTCGCCATGGCGCGAGATCGTCTGTTGCCGCCGGGCATCTTCGCGGCCATTCATCCGCGCTTCCGCACGCCGCACCGCTCGACCATTTTGACCGGCGTACTCATCTCGCTCGTCGCCGCCTTTACACCCATCACGAAATTGGAAGAGATGGTCAACATCGGCACGCTGATGGCTTTCGTCATTGTCTGCGCCGCCGTGTTGTTGCTGCGCATCCGTCGACCCCATGCCGAACGTCCGTTTCGCACGCCCTTCCTTTTCGTGTTCGGCCCGCTCGGCATCGCCGTCAATCTCATTATGATGTTGTTTTTACCGTTGGATACATGGATTCGTCTGGTCGTTTGGCTCATCGTCGGTCTCGTAATCTATTTTGGCTATGGGCTTCGGCACAGCATCGTCGGCCAACGTCTGAGCGGTTTGATCCCCGCCTTCGATTTCAGCGCCGTGGACGACGTGAAGGCCAAGCATGCCCTCGCCCCCGGCTCGGATGCCATCCAGCCTTCGCGCGAACAGATTCACGAGAAGAAGTGAGTTTCGATAAGAGGTGGAATGAGATGAACGAGCAAAAGACCGCGCAACCGCGTTACATGGTCGGTGTTTACGACGAGCCTGGAGCCATTGATGTACTCCGGTTTACCTTCGTACCGAAAAGACTTCAACGAGCCCGGACTCCCGGCGCGTCGCCAAATCCACCCCCGGAGTATATCGTTGCCGTTCGAGGAGACGGGGACGAAGCGGCGTTCGAGTGGGTTAAGTCTCCGCCGAAGGAATCGACGAAGGCCGAGTTGGAGGAGATCGCTCGAGAGCGATTCGTAGAACGGGCCGGTTGGATTCAGCGGGTCTCGGATCTCGTGAAATCCGTGCAGAGTTGGGCGAAGGAATTCGGTTGGTCCACCAAGCGGATCGACAAGAAAATCGAAGACGCTAGACTCGGCAATCATAAGGCTGCCGCACTCGTCATGCAGGACGACATCGTCCGGGTTTTGCTCGAACCGATCTCCGCGACCGCACCAGGGTCGGACGGACTCGTCGATCTCTACCTGATGCCCGGTTACGACGACATCGCCAGCCTGTACCACCGGGAGGATGGTTGGCACGTTCACTATGTCTTTCCGACGCACGAGGTCGTCGCCGGAATCCAGACGGGTGAATCCAGGCCACTGTCGAAAAAGACATTCGGTGTAATTCTCGGCGAGATGAAAAAGCATGCCGAGTGACAAATACGATCTAATCGGACGTGTGAAGGCCGTCGAACGCGAGTACACCGCCCTTCGCTTTACAACCGACCGCATCTTGAGAGCGATCGACGAAGGCGGAATCGGTCTGGAGGAAAACTTGAAAAGGTTGGACGTTCACCGCGCTTCGGAGCGGCTCGAAGGAACCTACATCATTCGATTGTTCTCCGAGTTCGAGGTCGCGTTGAAGACGATCCTCGGCGAACGGAAAATCAAGAGGTTTCCTCAAAATGCGAAGCCTTTGATCGACCGTGTGGCATCGTATGGCAGGTTCTCCGGGCCCATCCTCGACAACGCCCACATCGTAAGGGAGTACCGCAATGAGCTGGTCCACAATTTAGTGTATGGGATACCCGATGATCGGAGGATGACAATCCGTATAGTAACGAGCTACCTCTGCACGTTTCTACATCGCATTCGGTAGCGCACTCTTGCGGTGCGCCACGAGGGACGCGACAATAGAAGCTCAACTCCACCGTTTGGGCTTAACGAGCGGAGAGCTTGAAAAACTAAAAGAATTGGGCGAATCTCACAGTAACAAGAAGAAATTTTCCATGCGTATCACGCGAATCGTCAACGAATTGTTACACGTTCCTCTGTCGCGGCCGCGCGCCGCGCCTTCCGAAGCGGCGGCGGGACGGTTCAATCACATCGTCGTCTTACTCTCGCACGTCCACACCGACGGGGGCTTGACGGGACTCGGTTTCGCTTACGCCTTGCAGGGCAGCGGCCGCGCGCTGTTGGCACTGGCCGAGGACGATCTTACCCCGCTGCTCGTGGGCGAAAACGCCCTGGATCACGAACGCCTTGCCGCCAAGGTCTATTGGCGTTTGCAGACGATCGGTCGGCGCGGTCTGGTTCAGCAGGCGTACTCGGCGATGGATGTTGCCCTGTGGGATCTCAAAGGCAAGGCGGCGGGGTTGCCGCTGTACAAACTGCTCGGCGGCGCGCGCGAGTCGGCTCCGGTCTACGGTTCCGACACGGCTTGGCTGTGGATGAGTCCCGAAGAAATCATCGACGCATCGCGTCCCTATCTCGACCAGGGCATGATGGGCATTAAGGTCAAGGTCGGAGCCGATCCCGAAGCGGACGCGGATCGGTTGACGCGCATCCGCGAAGCGCTGGGCGACGAAGTATGGCTCGGCGTCGATGCCAACGAGCGCTACGACTATGGCACGGCGTTGGCGATGGGTCATTTCTTCGAGGAAGAGATCGGGGCCGACTGGTTCGAGGAGCCGATCACCTGCGAAGATGTCGCCGGTCACGCGCGCTTGGCGTCGAAGTTGGAAATCCCCATCGCCGCCGGCGAGATGCTGTTCGGACTCGACGAGTTTCGTTCGTATCTCGAGCGCGACGCCTTGGCCGTGGTCCAGCCGGATGTGACCCGGCTCGGCGGTCTCACCGGCTGGCTGAAGGCGGCGGCGCTGGCGGAAGCGCAACACCTCCCACTGTCGCCGCATCTGTTGCCGGAGATCGGCGTCCACTTGGCGTGCGGTCTACCCAGCGTTACGAGTGTAGAATATATGCCGTGGCTTTATCCGTTGTTCGCCAATCCGCCGCGCGTCGAACAAGGGAGATTGGTCCCGCCGTCGGACGCGGGATTGGGATTGGTTCTCGACGTTGATACCGCGGCGGAGTATCGCATCCCGTTCTGATGGAATGCCTCGGCTGCCGAGGGGAAAATTGCTCTTTACACGCCGGGATTTTTTTGGCATATCCCCGCCCTCTCATTGCTCGCAAAGAAAAGACAAGGGCCAAGCCGCTGGGGGGCGGCTCGGCCATCCGGAATGTGCCGGGAGGGGGAGCCATGCGCGGAACGAGGTTCATGGGAATGACGGCGGCCCTGATCGTGGGGTTGGGGGTTGCCGTCGCATCGACGCGGGGAGACGACTACCGAGGCAAAGCGCCCGCCCCGAAAGGTCTGTTGTCGGGTCTGTTCGGCGAGAAACCTCGCCCACAAGCCAAAGCCGACGCCAAGTCCGTCGAGGACAAGGCGGCTTCGGCTGCCGCCGTGGCGGAGTCGGCTCACGCTCTGCAATTGCGCTATCAAAACGCGCTGCTGCGACGCATGGAAGTCTGCGATCGCCTGCAATTTATTGCCGACGAGACCGGCGATGAAGAGTTGAGAAATCGAGCCTACCAGTTACAAGAACGGGCCAATGAAATCTTCCGCCAACAGACCGCGCGCTTGCCGTTGCCCGCGCCGCGGTCGACGGTCGTTCCCAGCGAGAGCGCCGGCGGAGTGTTGGCCCGCGAAGGGGAAGAGACGACGGCGTCGCCGCGCCGCCGTCCCCTATCCGGCGGAGGGGCGTCGGGTATTGGGGCAGGGACGGATCGAAGCGAGCAAGCGATCCTCAGCGGCGCGAACATGGGGGGGAAGAATCCATGATGCGGAGAGCTTGTTTGTTGCTGATGTTGGCCGCGACCGCGATGGAAGTCGGCTGCCTCGGCACGGGAACGTCCGTCGAAAAAGAAGTGCGCCAACTGCCGCCCGTGCGTCTGGAAGACGCGCCTCCGCCACCGCCCACGGTGAGCGCCGATCTGGTGAATGAAAAGAATGCCGGCGACATCGCTCAAGCGCTGGCCCGCGAGTTGGATTACGACGCCGGCAATCGACCGGCCATGGCCGCCAACGCGAGTCCGGCTCGGCCATGATGCGAACGTAAGGGTGGGGGACGACAACGGGGAGCTTCGCCTCCCCGTTGTTCGTTTTTACACCCGTATTCGAGGCTCACCAATCGGGACCGAGAATCTCGCCGCCGTTTCTCGTAATAGCTGCTTTGAATGTTGGATCGGTCACACCCGACGTCTCGTTCTCGTTCCCACGCTCCTGCGTGGGAACGGGCGTGGGGACGCTCTGCGTCCCGTTGGACGCGCCGCGGAGCGGCGAAACGTGCGTTCCCACGCGGAGCGTGGGAACGAGGAGATCCTACCCAAGTACCAGAGGCACATCCGCGTAAACCGAGGGATAAGGAATTCCCTCGCCCAACGAGCGACGACTCGTTAAGATCATTTGAATAGAGGGAATGTTTGCTCCGTCTGTAATCGGGGAGACCTCGCGAGTCATGGCCACGCTTATCGCACCATGCCCATTCGGCGCAAGCGACGAGCAATTGCTCGCCTGCCATGCCGCCGGTCATCGGGAGGCGTTGGACGAGCTGTTTCGCCGCTATCGTCAACCGGCGTATCGCGTGGCCTATCGACTTCTCGGCCACGAAGCCGACGCCCTCGACGCCGTGCAAGAAGGTTTCATCAAAGCACTGACGCATCTGCAAGGCTTTCAAGGACGCAGTTCGTTCAAGACTTGGCTGCTGCGCGTAGTCAGCAACGCCGCTCTCGATCTGGGACGGCAGCGCGGACGCCGCGACGCCCTGAGTCTCGATGCGCCGCGCGCCGCCGACCTAGGCGATGCGCGCCTGCTCACTGCCGACGAATCCGGCACGGGGCTTGAGCGAGCCGACTTGCGCCGACGACTGAATGAAGCCCTCGACCGACTTTCCGAGGTCCAGCGGCAGACGTTCGTGCTGTTTGCCGACGGCGAATTGAGCTATCGAGAAATCGCCGAGTCGATGGACGTTTCCATCGGAACCGTGATGAGTCGATTGTTTTATGCGCGGCAAAAATTGCGGAGCTATCTGAGCGAATAGCGGCGGCGCAGCATGTGCCGCGCGAGCGAACGAGAATCGATATGAGTCACGAGCGGGAAAGCGATCTTGGCGATTTGGAACGGCTGCGCGCGACGTATCGAGCGTGTTCCGCGCCGGAGCCGGACGATGCCGCTTGGCAGCGCGTTTCCGATCGTCTTCACCGAGCGCTCGACGGAACCGGCACGAAGCCAGTCCGCGCGGCGCGCGCTTGGTGGGCGATGGCGGGGCTGAGCGCGGCGGCGGTGTTGCTGGGGTTGGCGTTGCTGCCGGCTTTGTGGAAGACATCTGCTCCGGACATCGAGACGCCTCAAGCGGCTGTGGAACCGTTCCCCGTGGCCGAGGCCGAGGATGTGGTCATCCTCAGCATGGATGCGCGCGACGCGGCAGCCTTGGTGGTCGGCGAACTACCCGTGAGCGGCGACATGGAGTTCGCACAGCCGACCGACATTCGCGTCATTCGCTGCGAGCGCTGTCCTCACAGCGGGCGCATGGCACGGTTGGAAAAGGGGGACGAAGTGCCGATGTTCGTTTCCGTCGCCGTAGTGCCGCCGGACGACGAATGACGGGAGATCGACGAGGGGGAGTATCATGCGGACAACAATTCTCAGGCGATGGATGGCTGCGGCCGCAATCGTGGCGGCGCTGGGCGCGGCTGCGCCCCGCGAAGATAAAAAAGAGTCCGTGGAGGTCGCGGTTATCGCAATTTTGGCCTCGGATCGCCACGACAAGGTCGATCCCAAGCTGGCCTGCATCGCGCGGGAGGTACGCAAATCGCACAAGGAACTGAAGGGGTTCCAAATGGCCACCGTGACGCGCCGCTCGTTGACGGTCGGTCAAAAGAGCGTCTTCAAAGTGGTGGACAAGGGTGAAGTTGGCGTCACCGTGCAGCAGGGAGCCGACGGCAACGATCGCGTTCAAGTCAAACTCGCGCCGCCGGGGATGGGCGAAATCACCTACGATACCAGTTGCGGCAAGTTCTTACCCATCGTTACCCCGTTTCGTACAAAAAACAACGAGTTGCTCATCGTCGCCGTGTGCATTCGTCCCTGTCACGAGAAGTAACCTTTGCTCACTCCCAGGCGCAATGCGCGGGATTGAGAATAACATTCGACATGACGAACCCAAACGAACCTCACGTCGCGGCATCGCCCACCGTCAAGCCCGCTCCCCCCGCGGCATCGCCGCCCCGTCCCCCACGGCGTTGGGGCAAGCGGATCGCGGCGTCGATCGGCAGCCTCGTCTTGCTCGCCGTGTGTCTTTACTATCTGATTCCGTGGGTCAAGACCGCGCTGAATACCGTCTCGACCGATGACGCCTACGTCAACGGCCACGTCACCCTGGTTGCTCCGCGCGTGCCCGGCCAAGTGGTCGAGGTGCTAGTAGACGACAACAACCGCGTGAAGAAGGGCGACGTGCTGTTGCGTTTGGACCCGGAACCCTACCGCGTGCAGTTGGCGATTCGGCAGGCCGCCGTCACCAGCGCCGAAGCGGACTCGGTCGCCGCGCTCGCCCAGGTGCGCGCGCTGGTGGCTCAAGCGCGCTCCAATCGTTTCAAACTCGAACACACGATGGAGGAAGTGAAAAATCAGATCGCCAATCTCCGCGCTGCCGTGGCGACTCTCGCCAGCAAGAAAGCCACGTTGGACTTGTCTAAGTCCAATCTGACACGCGGCGAAGAGTTAGCGCCCAAGGGAGGCATCAGCAAGGAAGAACTCGACCAACGCCGCCAATCGGTGAAGGTCGCCGAAGCCGAGGTCGATCGGGCGCTCCAGACGGTTTACGCCATCCGCGTCGGCCTCGGACTTCCCGCCGAACCTCCCAAGGGGAAGGAACTCCGCGATGTGCCCGACGACCTCGATCAGACATTCTCCTCGGTTCGTCAAGGGTTGGGAACGCTCATTCAGAGCGCGGCACAACTCGGCTATTTTCCGACCACCTGGAACGCCACTCCCAGGCAAGCTCTCGCCGATTTCTACAAACAAGATCCCGAGGGCAATCTCGATCGCATCTACGACAACATCATTCAAAACGCGCCCGCCATTAAACAGGCGCGGGCTAAACTATTGCAAGCACAAAGCGATCTCGCCGACGCCAAGTTAAACCTTCGCTATTGCGACGTGGTCAGCGAGATCGACGGAGTCGTCACGCGCCGCAACGTCAACCCCGGCAACCACCTCGCCGTCGGACAGAACGTGATGGCCGTCCGCTCGCTCACGGAGATCTGGATCGACGCCAACTTCAAGGAAACGCAGTTGGCCGACCTCCGCATCGGGCAGCGCGTTCGATGCGAGGTGGATATGTACGGCAGCCGGCGCGAATACGAGGGACGCATCACCGGCTTTACGATGGGCACCGGACAAACCCTGGCATTGTTGCCGCCGCAGAACGCCACGGGTAACTTCGTCAAGATCGTCCAACGTCTGCCGGTTCGCATCGAGCTAACCCATTACGATCCAGATCGCGATCCGTTGTTCGTCGGGTTGTCGGTCGTGCCCTACGTTTACCACAAGGAACCGCCGACGGGACCGAACGCCGGCGCGTTCTTGCAACCCTAATATCGTCTTTCAGAAGACGATTCGCCGTCGCTTCGGCTCGGCATCCGACTTGCTCGCACCCCAAACGACCGGGAACCGAAGACCGATTATGAGCAGTGCGACTCTCCACCCCAGCGCGATCGATCGTCCGGTTGTCAACCCTTGGTTGATCGCCGTCGTCGTCGTGGTGCCGACGTTCATGGAAGTGTTGGACACGACCATCGCCAATGTGGCGCTGCGCTACATTGCCGGCGGGCTGTCCGCGTCGGAAGTGGATAGCAAATGGGTGATTACCAGCTACCTCGCGGCCAATGCCACCATCTTGCCGATCTCCGGCTGGCTCTCAACCTATCTCGGCAGACGCAACTATTTCTTACTGTCGATTAGCGTCTTCACCATTGCCTCCGGATTGTGCGGCATGGCTACAAGCCTCGGACAGATCATTCTCTTTCGGGTGATTCAGGGGTTGGCGGGCGGGGGGCTGCAACCTTCGAGTCAGGGCGTTCTGCTCGATTCGTTTCCGCTCGAAAAACAAGGCGCGGCCATGACGATGTTCGGCGTGGCGGCACTGCTGGCTCCCATCGTGGGGCCGACGCTGGGCGGCTATTTGACCGTCAACTACGACTGGCGCTGGATCTTTTACATCAATCTGCCCGTCGGAGCGCTCTCCGCTCTCGCGGCCTATTGGTTTGTAAAAGATCCTCAATATCTCAAAGAGGAACGGGCCGAACTGCGCAGCCGTCCCTTAAACTTCGATTACATCGGTCTGGGTCTGCTCGCCCTGATTATGTCCAGTTGGGAAGTGCTGCTCAGCAAGGGGCAAGAATGGGATTGGCTGGGCGATCCGTTCTGGCGCATTCAATCGCTGTTGGCGCTGTTCGTGTTGGGGTTGGCCGCGTTGATCTACCGCGAGTTAAAGATCGACAATCCCGTGGTCAATTTCCGCCCCTTGCGCGAACGCAACTTCGCGGCGGCGTGCGTCATCATCTTCTGCTGTTTCGCCGTTCTTTATGGGGCCAGCACCTCGCTGCCGGGTCTGCTGCAATCGCTGTTCGGCTACGATGCCTATGTCTCCGGGTTGGTCATGTCGCCGTCTGGATTTTTCTCCGTGCTGATGATGGTGATCGTCGGAACGATCCTCGGTCGCGGGGTGGACGCGCGCTGGTTCATCGCCTTGGGTTTGCTCACCGTGGGCGCGGGAAACTATTGGATGGCCACGATGAATCTCTACGTCAGTCCGTGGCAACTGATCTGGCCGCGCGTGGTGCTGATCGTCGGTCTATCGATGATCTTCGCGCCGATCAACGTGGCCGCCTTCCTGTATACGCCGCGCCATCTGCGGGCGGCGGCGGTCGGATTGTTCGCATTGCTTCGCAACGAAGGCGGCAGCGTCGGCACCTCGATTGCCGAGACGTTTCAGCTGCGTCGCCTTCAATTTCACACTTCACGGATCGGAGAGTTTCTCGATCCGTTGAATCCACAAGTAATGGACTTTATGCAAGAGAATCGGGCGGCGTTCCTCAAGGAGACCGGCGATCCCGCCGCCGCGCAACAAATGAGCCTGCAAGTGTTGGAGAACCTTCGCCAACAACAGGCCGCGTCGATGTCCTACTTCGACGACTTTTGGCTGTTCGCCGTTCTGGGCGTCGCTCTCGTCGTCTTGGTTTTGACGATGAAGCGTTCCATTGCCGAAAAAGGCGCGCACATCGGTGCCGAGTAGCCGCGCCGCTAAGAAGCTGTCCGATAAGCCCCTCTCTCCCTGTACTCAGGGGGAGAGGGGTTGGGGTGAGGGGGTGATTTTCTCGCATATTCTCGCCCCTCACCCCCGACCCCTCTCCCCTGAGTACAGGGGAGAGGGGGGCTTTGCGGATAGTCTCTAATACCTGGCCAACACCGCGTCCGCCGTGGCCGTCGTTTCCTTGTCGTCGTTGTCCGATAGCTCGGCCAAGCGCGCCTTGACGCGTCGATTCGACAAGCGAAGGAAATAGCGTCCCGCCGCCACGTCGCGAGCCACCTCGTCGGCGTGGCCATTGCCCAACGACATCAGCGAATCCAGCCGTGCCAGCGTGCAACTCGACGCATACAACTCGCACGCCGCATCCGCCAAGCGCTCTTGAACGTATTGGCGATACAGAATGTTTTCACGGTGTTTGATGAGCATCGATTGCACTGCCAGGCTAAAATCGCGGATGCGGCGCGCCAGATCGGAGGCGTGTTCGCCCAGCGAGCCGTTTCGCACCGGTACTTCGGGAGTCGTCAGTCGGGCGCGCAGTTGCTTTCCGCCGAAGCTCAGCAGCGTGCCGAAATCGCGGATGGGATGCGTGAGGGCGTTCTTGACGGTGAGAAACTGATCGGCCACCGGCTTGATGCCGACCATGGCGATAAAGGCACGCAGCACATCGTTGGCCCCTTCGCCGATGGTATTGATGCGAGCGTCGCGCATCATGCGCTCGTAGGGTTCGTCGGTGAAGTACGCCTTGCCCCCGAAAATCTGGATCGTGTCATTGACAATTTTCCACAAGGCGTCGGTGGACCAAACTTTGAGCATCGCCGTTTCGAGCATGTAATCCTCGAAACCGCTGTCGATAAAGTGGGCGCACTCGCTGGTTGTGGCTTCCATGGCAAAGGCATGTGCGGCCATCCAAGCGATTTTCTTTTTGACCAATTCAAAGTCGGCGAGCGGTTGATCGAACTGCACGCGCTTCTTGGCGTGGGTGGCAGCGGCTCGGACGCAGTATTTGGCTGCGCCGGTACAACAGGCTCCGAAGGTCGTTCGGCCAAAATCGAGGACGGTTAGCGCGATGCGCAGTCCCTTGCCGACTTGTCCGAGGACATTCTCGGCGGGGACAATCATATTCTCGAAAGCGAGACGGCCGGTGGCGGTGCCGCGTATGCCGGTCTTGGCCATGCGCTGCTCCAGCACCTGGAATCCCGGCATGTCCGGCGTCACCAGAAAGGCGGTGATCTCCTTTTTCTTATCCCCCTTGTTCGACGGCGTGCGGGCGATGACCGTCAGGACTCCGGCGACGCCACCGTTGGTAATCCAGCGTTTGGTTCCGTTGAGGACGTAGGCTTTGCCGTCGGGCGTCGGAGTCGCTGTGGTTTGTACGTTGCTGGCATCGGAACCGGCTTCCGGCTCGGTCAGCGCGAAGGCGGCCAGCTTCTCGCCGCTCACCAACGGAGGCAGCCATCGGCGTTTCTGTTCTTCGCTACCAAACAGCAGCAGGGCGCGAATGCCGATGCTGTGATGGGCGTTGACGAAAACGCCGACGCCGGCATCGTGTCCGCCGAGGATTTCCATGATGCGACAGTTGGCCAACTGCGAGATACCCAGCCCGCCGACTTCTTTGGGCGCGGTTGCTCCCAACACGCCGATCCGCCCCAAACCGGCGACGACCGCATCGGGTATGGCCGCCTCGCGGTCGATGGCGACGGCGTCGATATGTTCCTCGGCGTAGCGGCGCACCTCTTCCACTTTGTCGCGCAGCAATTCTCGTTCGTCGGGACGAATCTGCGGGTACGGATTGAGCAGCGCCCCATTATAGTGGCCGAAAAACAGCCCCTTGGCGAATCCCATCGCTTGCGGCCCCGAGAAGAGCAACTCCTCGGCGGCTTGCTTTTGCTGTTCCAACTGCTCGGCGGTTAGGGCCATCGCGGTTCTCCTGCAATCAAGGAATCCTTCCTCCGCACCGAAGGCGCGGACCATACCGATCACCTTCCATTCTACCCTTTCGCGCCTTGGAGGGCATCGTCATTTGCGACGATGGATCGGAAAGCGGGGCGAGGTGGAAGAGCCTTCTCTTCTCTCGTTGGTCCGATAGAACAAAATTTTCGTCACGAAGCCGAGCGGCGAGGTAACGCATGTTCGATGTGGAAGCGTGCCGGCGACAGTTTCCCGCATTACAGCGCAAAATAGATGGTCATTATCCTCTGTTTCTCGACGGACCCGGTGGCACGCAAGTGCCTCAACGAGTCCTCGATGCCGTTTCGCACTATCTAAGCACATGCAATTCCAACCGTGGAGGCGGGTTCACGACGAGCCGCGAATCGGATGCGATCTTGGACGAAGCCCATCGCGCCGCCGCCGACTTGCTCAACGCGCCATCGCCGGAGGAGATCGTCTTCGGCGCGAATATGACGACGCTGACGTTTCACCTCAGCCGAGCGTTCGCCCGGACGCTGCAACCGGGCGATGAAATTCTCGTCACGCGGCTCGATCACGATGCCAACGTCAGCCCGTGGGTGTTGGCGGCGCGCGACGCCAGAGCGTCGGCAAATCTCGTGGACATTCATCCGGCAGATTGCACCCTGAATCTCGACGATTTCCGCCGCCGTTTGACGCCGCGCGTGCGACTTGTCGCCGTCACTTGCGCCTCGAACCTGGTCGGCAGCATCAACGACGTTCGCACGCTGGCCCAATGGGCTCACGAAGCCGGCGCGCTCCTCTATCTCGACGCCGTGCATTACGCGCCGCACCGATTAATCGACGTACAGGAGTGGAATTGTGATTTTCTCGCTTGTTCGGCGTACAAGTTTTTTGGCCCGCACGTCGGCATCCTGTGGGGCAAAGCCGACCTTCTTCGTCGCTTGCCCGCTTACAAACTGCGACCGGCCACCAACGAATTGCCTGGACGTTGGATGACGGGCACGCAGAATCACGAAGGGTTGGCCGGTGTCGCCGCCGCCATCGAATATCTCGCCTCGTTGGGTGAGGGGGCGACTCGGCGCGAGCGCTTGGTGTCCGCCTTCGCCGCCATTCGGACCCATGAGGCCAAGTTGGCCGATCGTTTGCTCAATGGACTCGCCGCGCGTCCGCGCTTCCGCGTTTGGGGCATAACTGCTCCCGAACGACGCGCGGAGCGCGTGCCGACCGTGGCCCTCACCGCCCACGACGCCACGCCATCCCAACTCGCCGAGCATCTGGCCAAACGTGAGATCTACACCTGGAACGGCAATATGTACGCACTGGAGCTAACGGAGCGATTGGACGTGGAGGACCGAGGCGGATTGCTGCGTCTCGGTTTGACGCACTATAACACCCTCGAAGAAATCGACCGATTGTTACAAGCGCTCGACGAACGAGGTTAGCCGCGACGCGCAGCGGAGCGCGTCGCGGCCGACTGAGCGACCGTTCCCATCGGTGTGCGATTGGAACACGATGCGCCTTCGGAATAGCACACGCGCGACCCACTTGCATGTGCGTTTGGGAAGAATGCCTCAAACGCGATGAATTCGTCGGCACCTCGAAAACGACGAGAATTCGTAAGCGGATGCCTCGCATGTCCCGATTGTTTCGGCGCGTCCCTTTCTCCGCGCTGGCATGGCATTTGCTTTAGGGGTTGCCAAGCGTATCCAATCGCCTTACGCCTAGACGATCGTCCAACGAAAGGGGTTCTGAATCGTGGAAGCTCAAAAGACGGTTAAGGACAATCGGATCGAAGGGCCGCTCGACGAGCGCGAATTGTCGTTGATGAACGCCTATTGGCATGCGGCCAATTATCTTTGTGTGGGTATGATTTATCTGCGCGAGAATCCGTTATTGAAGGAGCCTCTCCGAGTCGAACACATCAAGAATCGATTGCTCGGACATTGGGGATCGTCGCCGGGTCAGGCGTTCATTTGGATTCATCTCAATCGTCTCATCAAGAAATACGATCTGAACCTGATTTATATTTCCGGCCCTGGGCACGGCGCACCGGGCGTTCTCGCCAATACCTATTTAGAGGGAACCTATTCGGAGGTGTATCCGGATAAAGGCGAAAACGAAGACGGCATGCGCCGGTTTTTCAAACAGTTTTCGTTTCCGGGCGGCATCGGCAGCCATTGCACGCCGGAGACGCCGGGATCGATCCACGAAGGCGGCGAGTTGGGTTACAGTCTCTCGCACGCCTTCGGTGCCGCCTACGACAATCCGGATTTAATTGTGGCCTGCGTGGTCGGCGACGGCGAATCCGAGACGGGACCGTTGGCGACGGCGTGGCATTCCAATAAATTTCTCAATCCCGTTCACGACGGCGTCGTTCTCCCCATATTACACCTCAACGGTTATAAAATCTCCAATCCCACGATTTTGGCGCGCATCCCGCACGACGATCTCGACCATCTATTTCGCGGCTATGGCTGGGAGCCTTTCTTCGTGGAAGGCGACGATCCCAATACCATGCACCAACAAATGGCAAGCACGATGGAGACCTGCGTGAAGCGCATCCAATCCATTCAGAAAGAAGCGCGCGCCGGGAAAGCGAATACCCTGCCTCGTTGGCCGATGATCGTGCTGCGTTCGCCGAAAGGATGGACCGGCCCCAAGGAATTGGATGGCCATAAGATCGAGGGATTTTGGCGCGCCCATCAAGTGCCGATTCTCGATGTGGCGCGGAACCCCGCGCATCTGAAAATGCTCGAAGCTTGGATGCGAAGTTATGAGCCGGAAAAAGTGTTTGACTCGAGCGGAAGACTCGTCCCCGAATTACGCGGACTCACTCCCGCGGGGGATCGCCGCATCAGCGCCAATCCCCATGCCAACGGCGGGCGTCTGCGCAAGGCGTTGGTTATGCCCGATTTTCGCGGCTACGCCTTCCACGTCGAGAAACCCGGCGGCTCCGAGGCCGAGAGTACCCGCATTTTAGGCGGCTTTCTCCGCGACATCATGCGCGCCAATCCAACGAATTTCCGCGTCTTTGGACCCGATGAAACCGCGTCCAATCGACTGACGGACATCTATGAGGTCAGCAAGAAAACCTGGATGGCCGAGTTGAAGCCCGAAGACAAGGACGGCGGCGAGTTGGCCCGCGATGGCCGGGTGATGGAAATGCTCAGCGAGCATACCTTGGAAGGATGGCTAGAAGGATATTTACTTACCGGACGCCACGGCTTTTTCTCGACGTATGAGGCGTTCGTTCACGTCATCGACTCGATGATTAACCAACATGCGAAATGGTTGGAGAAGTCGAAAAATGAATTGGCCTGGCGCGCTCCCGTGTCCTCGTTGAACTTGCTCATCACCTCCACGGTTTGGCGTCAAGATCACAATGGGTTCACCCATCAAGATCCGGGATTTCTCGATCTGGTCGTTACCAAAAGTCCCGAGGTAACGCGCATCTATTTGCCTCCGGACGCCAATTGTTTGCTCAGCGTGGCCGACCACTGTTTGCGCAGCACCGATTACATTAACGTCATCGTCGCCGACAAACAGCCGCACTTGCAATATCTGGACATGGAGTCGGCGATTCGACACTGCACCAAAGGCATCGGCATTTGGGAGTGGGCCAGCAACGACAAAGGTGTCGAACCGGATGTCGTCGTGGCCGGCGCGGGCGATGTGGCCACCATGGAAGCCTTGGCCGCCGCGTCCATTCTTCGCAGCCATTTTCCCGACCTTAAGATTCGCTTCGTCAACGTCGTCGATCTGTTCCGTCTGCGTCCGGACACGGAACATCCGCACGGCTTGTCGCAACGCGACTTCGATAGTTTATTCACGACGAATAAGCCGATCATTTTCAATTTCCACGGCTATCCGTGGTTGATCCATCAATTGACGTATCGCCACACCAACCACGCCAACTTGCATGTGCGCGGCTATAAGGAAAAAGGCAATATCAACACACCCTTGGAATTGGCCATCAACAATCATACGGATCGCTTCAATCTGGCCATCGACGCCATCGACCGCGTGCCGCGCTTGCAATCGATCGGCTCCCACGTCAAGGAATTGTTGAAGGATCAGATTATCGACCACGTCAATTATGCCCACGAGAACGGCATGGATCGACCGGAGATCACCAATTGGCGTTGGCCGGGTTTCTAGCGGCGTAGCGCGGTACGGTTAGCCGCGACGCGGAGCGGAGCGCGTTCGGATCGCGCTCCGCTCCGCGTCGCGGCTAACCGAAGAGGCAGCGGGCAAATCGAATAAGAGGCCGTCCCATAAGCCCCTCTCCCCCTGTACTCAGGGGGAGAGGGGTTGGGGTGAGGGGGTGAGTTTTTCCGAGTATTCTCGCCCCTCACCCCCGACCCCTCTCCCCTGAGTAC
>JAJXWW010000230.1 GCA_021781415.1 Planctomycetota bacterium | reverse complement strand
CGGCCTACCCTTGGGGATCGGCATGGCGCGCTGCGGGCTGTGTCCGGTGCAACACTTGCTCAGCGACGTCTTTCTGCCTCTCGAAACGGGGCCGATGGCCGTGTCGTCGTTCACGTTGCTCGCGGCCCTTGCCGCCGGTGTCGGCACGGCCTTGCTGGCTTCGTTGCTGCCGGCGCTCAAGGCGGGTCGGGTCCATCCCATCGAATCGCTGCGCCGACTGCCTCCGCCGCCATGCAGTCAATGGCGTCGTTTCAAAGCGGCCGTCGTCCTGGGGTTGCTCGCTTGCGGACCCGGCTATGTGCTATTGAATCATTTACCCTCTCGAATGGGCAGCTATGGGAATCTCGTCTTGGTGTTGATGACTTCGCTTCTGGCCGCGCCGGTGTTGGCTCTGACCGCCGCTCGCCTGCTTCAGCGCGGCGCGAGGCGCTGGCTCGGCACGCCGGCGCGGTTGGCCGTCGATAACCTGATCCGCTCGCCGAGCCGCACGGGATTGGTGACGACCACCCTCGCCGCCGGAGTCGCTCTTTTCGTGCAGACCAGCGGATTCATCGCCAGCAACGAGAAAGCCATTCGCGCTTGGGTCGAACATTCGCTCACCGGCGATTTGTATATCACCTCCGGCGGGCCGGTCAGCGTCAACGGGCAGAATCTGCCGATGGGCGAAGGCATCCGTCGCCGATTGGAAGAAGTATGCCCCGAAGCACAAGTCGTGCCTCTTCGTTTCCGCTATCTCGATTACCAACGCAACGGCAATCCCACGCGCGTGCTTTTGTGCGCGTTCGATGCCGAACGATATTTCCAGGCCAACGACGGCCGCGCGGAGCGCCGACCGGATCTGAATCTTCTACATCGTCTGTGTGAACCGGGGACGGCGTTGGTCTCGAAGAACTTCGCGGCTCTGTACGGCGTTCACGAGGGGGACGAAATCTCCCTGCCCGGAGCGGAAGGTCCGGTATCGATGCGCGTTCTCGGCGAGGTCGAGGATTACACGTGCAGCCGAGGCACGGTTTTGGTGGACCGCCGCCAGTATCGCCGAGAGTTCGACGCCCATCTCATCGACACCTTCACCGTCTATCTGCCCCCCAACGCCGATGTCGAGAGCGTTCGGCAACACATCCAGGATTCCCCGTTGGGCGCGGAGCAAGCCTTCTGCGTGCTGACGCGCCAGTCGTTGCGCGGCCACATCTTGGGCATGGTACTGGGGTTATATCGGTTGGCTTACGTCCAAGAAATCGTTGTCGCCGTGGTGTCGCTGTTGGCCATGGTGACGGCGCTGTTGCTGTCCGTGTTGCAACGGCGGCGCGAACTGGGCCTGCTCCGCGCCGTCGGAGCCACGCCCCAACAGGTGTTTGGTTCCGTCTTGGTCGAATCCGTCCTCATGGCCATTCTCGGCACGGCCACCGGCCTGCTCGTCGGGGTTCCGCTCGAATGGTATACGATCCGCATACTCCTTTTTGCGGAAACGGGAACGCTGCTACCCATGCGTTATCCGTGGTACACTGCGGCGACCATCTTCGTCTTCATGTTGCTGGCCGCCCTCCTCGCCAGCATCGGCCCCGCCCTCCGCACCGGCCGCATGCGCATCGCCGACGCGCTGATCGGCGAGTAATAAACTCCGATATATCTTATAACTTGCGACGGCATTGGCGGAGATGAGTCAGGAAGTCTTGCCGGAGCGACGCAACCGGATCAACCCGCGTGTGGTCGAGCGGAAGATGTCCAAGTTCCTGAAGAAACGTGCGAAAGATCGTCCGATTCCACCACTGAAAAAGAAGTTCGTTGAGGCAATCGTCCTACAAACGTAAACGGTATTGTGGTTAACCCAGGTGAAGTGCCGTAGAAAAAAAAGAATCGATTGTTGTAAGTGACGGTACTTGAAAGGTTTGCAGATTTTCTCCGGCAGTGCAAGTCGCGCGGAACCGTCGAAGAATAGAACGCCATTTTGCTTGACAGCGCTACAACGCCTTGCCAAGATAGGTAGTTGAAAGGTGTAGAATAATTTGTTAGGGGCTTTGCGATGGACGATCTTATTGCCCGAGTTCGTGCCCGCGCGAGGTCAGCGGAACCGACCGAAAGCGGATGGGCAAGTGAAAAGAGCTACCCGCCCGTTGGCCGGAAAAGCATCGCGAAGGCCGAGAAGGCGATCGGATACAAGCTTCCGCCTCTTTTGGTTCGGCTGTACTCCGAGGTCGGGAACGGCGGCTTTGGCCCGGATTATGGACTCTTGGGGATCGACGGAGGCGCTGGAAACGAAGGCGGCCATGATGCGCTGGCTCTCTACGAAGGCTTCCAAAAACCGGACAAGCGTGATCCTTATTGGTGCTGGCCGGACAATCTTCTCCCACTGGTTCATTGTGGCTGCGCCATGCATCTTTGCGTCGATTGTGCATCACCCGAAGGTAAGATCGTCTGGTTCGAGCCAAATCCGCATGCATCTGGGCAGTCGTGGGCCGACTCGTTTATTCCCTTGAACTGCAACTTGGAGCAGCTCATGGAAACATGGCTAGAGGGTAAGTCGTGGTTGGATACCTTCACCCCCATTGAGTATCGCCCCTAACCAACGGCTGAAGCTGACCGGGGCCGTCATCCTGGTTTCTCGTGCTTCGCTGTCTTTCGCGCAGCCCCGGCTGCTGAGCTGTGGCGTTCGGCGAAACAAACGATCCTTGCTACAATCACCGTAGGAGGTGCGACTATGATTTCCCTTTCGTCCGTGGTTCATAGTGACCCCGATATACTGGGCGGCACGCCGGTCTTCGTCGGCACCCGTGTGCCCGTCCGTACTCTGCTCGACTACCTGGCCGCCGGCGATTCCCTCGACGAATTCCTGGATCACTTCCCGACCGTCTCCCGAGAGCAGGCCGTCGCAGCGCTGAAGGAAGCCAAGGATCTATTGGTGGCCCATGCGCATTCTGCTTGACGAATGTGTCCCGCGCCCGCTCCGCCGTGAGTTGGCGGAACACGATGTCCGCACCATCCAAGAAATGGGGTGGGCCGGGAAGAAGAATGGTGAGTTGCTCGCCCTGATGGCGCGAGTTGGTTTTGAGACCTTGCTCACGGTGGACCAGAGCTTACGTCATCAGCAGAATCTCGCGGCGTCTGGAGTTGCCGTTCTGGTGATGGTTGCTCCAAGCAATCGCTTGGCCGATCTCGTGCCGTTGGTTCCAAGGGTCCGAGCAGCGTTGGCGGGCATTCAAGGTGGAGACGTTGTAGAGATCCGCTCAAGCCCTTGAGACGACGCGCCGAACCAACCCCCGGCGTGCGATTCGACGCATCTGATTGATCTGTAACGCTTTGTGACATGGATGCGCCTTGACGTTACCTGCTGTTCCGTCCGCAGTCTGCTACCCCAGCGTGCGCGGTTGGTAACGACCGCGTGCGAAGCCTGGGGACAACGGTAACCTCGGAGAAACACTCTCCGGTTGCGAGCGCGCGAGCCGACGCGACGACTGCCAGCAGCAACGCGGTCGGGGGCCGAGCAGTTTGGGGTATGGTTCACCCAGGTGAAGTGCCGTAGGAGAAAAAGGAATCGATTATTGCAAGTGACGGTACTTGAAAGGTTTGCGGATTTGCTCCGGCAGTGCAAGCCGCGCGGAATCGTCGAAGAATAGAACGGCATTTTGCTTGACAGCGCCACAACGCCTTGCCAAGATAGGTAGCTGAAAGGTGTAGAATAATTTGTTAGCCCCCCAAGAAGACCCGACCGCGAACGAGGTCATCATGACGCTTGCAGTCGCCAAAAAGATTTCGTTCTTCGAGCTTGCCAAGCAGGTTCTTGAGAAGGTCGGCAAGCCTATGACCGCTGGGGAAATCTGGCAGTACGCGGAGCAAACGAGCATTTCATCTCTACTCCAGAGTACGGGCAAGACGCCGGAGGCCACTCTCAGTACTTTCCGGTTCGCTCCGAGCGGCGGTATGTAGCCAAGCCAATCGCAAGGCTTCTCCCGATAATGACTTGTGTGTCAACCAAGGGCATTTCAGGAGGAAGCCATGCGACGACCACAGTAT
>JAJXWW010000175.1 GCA_021781415.1 Planctomycetota bacterium | reverse complement strand
TTCGACGATCCGCAACAATTGTACCAGCGGTTGCGAGGCGACATCCGCCCCGATACGCTCTTCGCACTGCAATGGTCCAGCGCGGCAAGCCAGGCGAATATCAATCTGATGAGCGGACTTCCAGACGACACGGTCGAAGAGTTGTTCGCCACGCCTCTTCGCGAGCCGCGCGAAGTCCAGCGCTTGCTCGACCGCGGCGACTCTTGCATCTTTCTTCCCGAAGTCCACAAAATGCTTGCCGTTCTCGAATGAGAGGATACGTCGGAGAAAGTCGATTATCGTGCAATCGAGACGCACGAGATTCGGTTAGCCGCGACGCGGAGCGGAGCGTGAGGAATGATCCTCGCGCTCCGCGTCGCGGCTAACCGAATCTCGTTTCACTCCACGTCGTACCCAAGATTGGGCGCAAGCCAGCGTTCGGCCTCGGCACGACTGATGCCCTTGCGTTTCGCGTAGCTTTCGACTTGATCGCGGGTGATCAAATCGACGGCGAAATAGGTCGCCTCCGGATGCGCGAAGTATAAGCCGCTGACGGCAGCCGCCGGAATCATGGCGAAGCTCTCCGTCAGATGAACTCCCACGGCGTCCGCGTTCAACAGTGCCCAGAGCTTGGCCTTTTCACTGTGATCGGGGCACGAGGGATAGCCCGCCGCAGGACGGATGCCGCGATAATCCTCGGCAATCAACTGTTCTCTCGTGAGATGCTCCTCGCGGCCATAACCCCACTCGCGGCGAACGCGCTCGTGCAATAGCTCGGCAAACGCCTCGGCGAGACGGTCGGCCAACGCCTTGGTCATAATGGCGAGATAGGGATCTTGTTCGGCTTCAAAGCGAGCCGCCAGTTCCTCCGCGCCGAGTCCCGCCGTCAACGCGAACGCACCGAGGTAGTCGGCCCGACCGCTTTCGATGGGAGCGAGATAGTCGGCGAGACTGCGGAAGGAGGTCTGCCCTTCGCGCTCCCACTGTTGCCGCAGCATCGGGAGGCGCATCCTTTCGTGCTGTCGCGTGTCGTCGGTGAAAAGCAAAATATCGTCGCCGGAGCTATTGGCTGGGAAGAAGCCGTAAACCGCATTCGCCGATAACAGCTTCTCCGTCAACATGCGATCCATCAATCGATTGGCGTCCTCGAACAGCTTGCGCGCCTCGCTGCCGACTTTCGCGTCCGAGAGAATCTGCGGATACTTGCCGTTCATCTCCCAAGCCATGAAGAACGGCGACCAGTCGATATAGGGTACGATCTCGGCGAGGGGAAAATCGCGCAGCTCGCGGACGCCGAGAAACGACGGTATCGAGATCGGCGCGTTGTTCCAGTCGATCCGGAAAGGACGATTGCTCGCCTCGGCGTATGGAACCAGCTTGCGCTGACGGCGGCGCGAAAAGCTCTCGCGCTCCTTGGCCTGCATGCGCCGATTTTCCGCATCCAGCTTACGCTTTTCTTCGGGGCGCGTCAGACGCTCGACCACACCGACGCTGCGCGAGGCATCCTTCACATAGATCACCGTCTCGTGATAGGCCGGCGCGATCTTGACGGCCGTGTGCTTGGCGCTGGTGGTCGCGCCACCGATTAGCAACGGCACTTGAAATCCCTCGCGCTCCATCTCCTTGGCCACATGAATCATCTCGTCCAGCGACGGTGTGATGAGGCCGGACAGACCGATCATGTCCACGGCATGTCTGCGGGCTTCTTGCAGAATCTTCTCGCAAGGAACCATAACGCCAAGATCGATGACCTCGAAGTCGTTGCATCCGAGAACGACGCCGACGATATTTTTGCCAATATCGTGGACATCCCCCTTGACCGTGGCCATCAATACCTTGCCGCGCGATTTGTGTTCGATACCGGACTTCTTGCGCTCTTCCTCCATAAAGGGTAGCAAATAGGCCACGGCCTTCTTCATCACGCGAGCGCTCTTGACCACCTGGGGCAGAAACATTTTTCCCGCGCCGAAGAGATCGCCGACGACATTCATGCCGTCCATCAACGGCCCCTCGATCACTTCGAGCGGACGCTGAAACAGGTGGCGGCACTCCTCCACGTCGGCGTCGATGTGATCGGTAATGCCCTGGATCAGAGCGTGCGTCAGCCGTTCCTCGACCGGCAGATCGCGCCAATTCGGCTTACGGCTATCGGATTTGTCGCTTTCTCCGATTGCCGACTGCCGACTGCCGATTGCCGATTTGGCAAACTCGACGAGGCGCTCCGTCGCATCGGAACGACGATTGAGCAACACGTCCTCGACGCGATCTCGCAACTCTTTGGGGATCTCATCGTAAACTTGCAGTTGACCGGCGTTGACGATGCCCATGTCCAAACCGGCGCGGATGGCATGATAGAGGAACGCCGAGTTCATCGCCTCGCGCACCACCTCGTTTTCCTTGCCGCGAAAAGCGAACGAGACGTTGCTGACGCCGCCGGACGTTTTCGCTTCGGGGAACTTTTCCTTGAGCCGGCGCACCGCCTCGAAGAACTCCACGGCATAGTTGGAGTGCTCCTCCATGCCGGTGCCGACGGTCAGAATGTTCGTATCGAAGATGATGTCGCCGGGCGCGAAGCCTACCTCTTCAGTCAATAGACGATATGCCCGAGCGGCGATCTCAACTTTGCGCTCGGCGGTGACGGCTTGCCCCTCTTCGTCGAATGCCATGACGACGACCGCAGCCCCATAACGCTTGACCAGTCGCGCCTGTTCGAGAAACTTGTCTTCGCCCTCTTTCAAGCTGATCGAATTGACGATGGACTTGCCCTGCACGCACTTCAAACCCGCTTCGATCGCGGACCACTTGGAACTGTCGATCATCAAAGGGATGCCGGCCAAGTCGGGTTCGTTGGCCAACAACCTTAGGAACCGCGTCATGGCCTCTTCGGAGTCGATCAGATCGGCGTCCATGTTGATGTCCAGGATATTCGCTCCGTTTTGCACTTGCTCGCGCGCCACCTGGATCGCCGCGTCGAAATTCTCCTCCTGAATGAGTCGCTTGAATTTGAGCGAGCCGGTGATGTTGCAACGCTCGCCGATCATGACGAAGTTCGTTTCGGGGCGAACGACTAGAACTTCGTTGCCGCAGTAGTAGGACCAAGGCGGAAGTTCGGGCTTTTTGCGCGGCGCGACCCCTTCGACGGCGCGACCGATGGCGGCGATCCATTCCGGCGTCGTCCCACAACAGCCGCCGACGAGGTTAACCCAACCGCTGCGGGCGAACTCGCCGAGCAGGGCAGCCGTCCGATCGCGGTCGCCGGTGAAACCGCCCATGCCGTCGGGTAGACCGGCGTTGGGATACACGGAGATCGGCTTCCGCGATACGGCCGCCAAACTCTCGACGGGACCGCGCAGCAAGTCCGCGCCGACACCGCAGTTGAAGCCGACCGCCAAGGCGTCGAAATGCGCTACCGAGACATAGAACGCTTCCGGCGTCTGTGCGAGGAGCGTGCGTCCGTTGTCGTAGATTGTGCCGGAGACGATGGCCGGCAAGTCGGTGCGATGTTCGGCCATGTACTGATCCAGCGCTGCCAAACACGCCTTAAGGATGAGGATGTCGTTACCCGTCTCCACGGCAATCAGATCGACCCCTCCCGCGACGAGCGCCTCGATCTGCGTCATGTAACTGGCCACGAAGTCGTCGAAAGAGAAGGAGCGCGTGTCGGACGGCTCGTGGCCCGGTTCGATGTACAGAGTTTTCGTCGTCGGCCCGATACTCCCAGCGACGAAGCGCGGGCGATCCGGATTGCGGCGCGTGAAGTCGTCGGCGGCGCGGCGCGCGATCTCGGCGGCCGCGCGATTGATCTCGACTGCGTGTTCCTGCAAGCCGAACTCGGTAAGGGCCAGCGGCGTGGCGTTGAACGTGCAGGTTTCGATAATGTCCGCGTCGGCGTCGAGGTACGCGCGATGAATCTCGTCGATTAGTTCGGGCTGCGTCAGCACCAGCGCCTCGGTACAATTCTTGAGCGGCTTGGGATGGCTGCGGAAACGCTGTCCGCGATAATCCTCTTCCCGAGGGCCGCGTCCGTAGATGAACGCGCCCATCGAACCGTCGAGTACCAGCACGCGCCGCGCCATCAAGTCTTCCAGAACGGCGCGCGTACTAACATAGGCGGGTATCAGCATTTCCTCATTCCTCAATCGTCGAGAGCAGTCGAGACAGTCCCCATTACTATAGATTAAGGAGAGTGTGGACTTTTGGGGATGGGAACTGGAAGCCCACGACATGGGAGTCGGAAACGAGGAACTTGAATCGCTATCCAGACGAACGGACGAACGCTGGCTATCGCAAGTCGTTTTTTCGTCATTCTCGGCATTTCTTCCTACCTCCTACTTGCGATTCGTCGCTTCCCGCGTTGACCCCTTCCGGCAATCGCCCCTAAGATGAGGAATACTTGGTTGTCAGGAAGGAGTGTGCGTCATGGCTGGCCTCGACGATTTCAGCGCCTTCATCAAGCGCGACGAACCACTGGCTCCGTACTTGTATCTGAAGCTGGGCGGGCCGGCGGAGATGTTGGTACAGCCTCGCTCCCGCGAGGAGTTAGCGCAGTTTGTGCGATACTGCTATCGAGAGAGTACCCCGTTGCGCGTTCTGGGCAACGGATGTAACCTCTTGGTGCGCGACGAAGGCGTGCGCGGCGCGGTGCTACGTCTGAGCGAACCGGCCTTCACGGCCATTACCGTCGATGGCACGCGCGTTCATGCTGGGACGGGCGCGGCCGTGTCGGCGTTGATTTCTCAGGTGGCTCGTCACGGATTGGCCGGGTTCGAGACCCTGGTGGGCATCCCCGGCAGCGTCGGCGGCGCTTTGCGCTGCAACGCCGGAGATCGCTTCGGTGACATCGGCCAGTTCGTTCGCCAAGTCGAGGTCATGGACGGAGAGGGCAACACGCAAGTGCGCGACCGAGACGAGTTGCGTTTTGGCGAGCATATCAGCAACCTGGACGATCCGGTACTGCTGACGGCCTCGTTTCAACTGGAATCCGACAGCGCCGACGCCATCGTCAAGCGCATGAGAAAAGCCTGGATCGCGCGCAAGGCGGCGCGCCCGCTCAGCTTTCAGGCGGCGGCGCGCATCTTCGCCGATCCGCGCGGCCTCAGTGCCGCCGCGCTCATCGAACAGGCCGGATTGGCTCGAACGCGTGTCGGTGGCGTCGAGGTCAGCGACCGCGATGCAAATTACTTCATCGTTCATCCGGGCGCATGCACCCGCGACATGCTGCGCCTCATCGACTTGGTGCGCAGCCGGGTTCACGAGAAATTCAACGTCGCGCTCGAACAAGAGATCGCCGTTTGGTAGAGCGGTCGAGGAGAAACGCACCATGCAAAAGTGGATACTTCAAGGACTCTTGCCGGTCGTGGGTGGAGTCGCGCTCTTGCTTGGCGTCGTCGGTATGGGTAAAGCCGCACGGATCGCGCTTCAGTCGCGCGAGACCTACCGTGTCGCCTTCCGCGACATCGAGTGCGTTCCTCCCGCCGGGTTGTCTCGTTCCGCCTTTCTCGATGAGGTAAGCGCTCTGACTCGTCGCTCCGAGACGGTTCAGCTGCTCGACGACGACTTCATCGCGCAGTTGCATCGCGCCTTCCTCGTTCACCCTTGGGTCGAATCGGTTCGCCACGTGGAGTTGAAGCCGACCGACGTTGCGAAGCTCGGGATTCATCTCGATCTGGTCTATCGACGGCCGGTGCTAGCCGTCCCGCTCGGCTCCGATGTCCTAGGCGAAGAGGAGACGGCGGACGGGCAAGTGCGGCTGGTGGATCGCTATGGCGTGCTGCTGCCGCGTGCCTCCGTGCCCGAGCATATTCCCGTGCTTGCAACCGAGGTGCGCGAACCCGCGACGACGGAGGGAACTCGATGGCGCGACAGCCGGGTGGCCGCCGCGGCCAAAACACTCGACTTCTTGCACGCCTACTTGACACAACTGCGCTTGGACGACAGCCGCGTCGAGGTGATCGACGGCGAGATCGTCTTCCGCCGATCGGGCGTGCGAATCGTCTGGGGCCACGCTCCGGGACAGGAGAAAGCGGACGAAGCTCCCGCGAAAGAAAAACTGCGCCGTCTGCTCGATTATCAAAAGCAACACGGAGGATTGGATAGCCTGGAACACGATGTCCGCATGATGGCGTATCAGGGGCACTTTCCGCTGGCCGTGGATGCCCCCATCACCGCTGTCTCCCTCTATTCTCCCAAGCAGTCCGCATCGAGCAGGAACTGCGACCAAGTCTCGAATTCGTCGCGTAGTTGGCGCAGCTGCTTCAACGGCGCGAACGCGCCGCCGACCAACGCTTCTTCGCGCTGACGCACCGCCGGTTCTTCCACATCCAAGATGTGGACGATGCCCAAATGCACCTGGCCGACCGGAGAGCGATCGTCGTTGATAAGACCGATGGCACGCTCGGTGTACGCTGAATCGAGATATATTTCCTCTTCTAACTCTCGTAACATGCCCGTGCGATACGGATCGCCCGCGCCTTCCGCGTCTTCGGCGCAAATGTGTCCGCCGATGCCGAGCGAACGCAAGGCGCGTAAGCGCGTCTCGCCGCCGGATCGGCCGCGCGTGTACGCAAAGAGACAATCGCGCCAGCGCAGGATGACATAGGGGATGAGCTGCTTGTAAGTCGAATCGTTCTCGACTGAGCCACGAGGCAAGAAGCGGAGATGATCCGGATCGAGTAGCGGAGACAAATAAGCGTCGACGCGGGGACAAAACCCCTGGAAGACGCCCAACGCATGAAAGCGCGACGTAGGTACGACGAGAACCCGTTCGGCGGATTTATCCATCTCCACCCTTCTCCGTCTGCGTCGGTTCGGAGTCGAGTTGTTTTTCGAGTCGTTCGAGCAACTCGACCGTATTGAGACCGCGAGCATTGTAATCGGCGACGCCCTGTTTCCACAACAGAACTCGCAGTTGCCTTTGGATGGGGCCAAACTTACGCAACGGTCGAGGATCGCGATGTCGCGCGGTCGAGTCCCATCGTTGGTCGAGCGCGGCCAATAGAAGGGTTAGCGCTTCGTCGGTCGCGCCCGGAGTCATCTCGATGTGCCATCGCTTCCCTAGTGCTTGCAAGCGCTCGGACAGTTCGTTCCGTTCGCGGAGACTCAGCGAGGGACATTGCTCGACCGGCGGAAGCTCGAGAATCGGCTTCGTGTTTCGCGGATCCCCCGAACTTGGAGTGATCCGCGAGCGGTCGGGCATCAGGCGATTCACTGCGAAGCTCAGTACGGCGACGACGACGAGTAAGACGACGATCAGTCGCAACATATGCGAACGGTTATAGTGCAGCAAGGAGTCGATTTCGCGTTGATCGCCTGTCTCGATGGCGCTTTGGATATTACTCTCGTAGCGACCTTCGGGGTAGTCTCCGGCCTTCTCCTCGGTGATAAAATGCTCGTACTCGGCATCGGCGGCGCGCGGCACTACCAGGACATCGAAACCGTGCGCGTTGGAGAATGCGAAACTGGCAGGCCACAACTCGGCCCGTTCGCGGGTCGGCAGCAATGCCCACAAGCTGCGCAGAATCGCGTCGTCGGGTCGGTCGCGCTCGAAAATGAGCCGCCCGCCGTCGAGCAATATCTGCACTCCGCCGAGTAAGGTGGCACTATTGGGGACGTTCAAGACCTTCTGAAGCATCGCTGCAGTTCGCGCGGGCGGCGGTTCCATGCTTCCATCGAAAGACGGCAACACTCCCCGAGCTTCCCACGAAGGTGGAAATCGCTGGGCGAGAAAGAAGGGATCGCCTCCTAGCCTCCGATAGAGCGCGCGCGGCAAGACGAGAAGGTAAAACCCCAGCGCGCCGGGGCGGCCGGCATCGTCGGTTCCCCGATCCGATGCCTGTACGACGGCGACCCGCTCGCGCCCGAAGGGGCGGGCGAAGATCGCCAAAGGACAGGCGATGCTGGCCGGTCTCTCGCCAAAACCGGTACACAACTGTTCCGCTTGCGCCAGCCATCGGTCGTCGAAGCCCGGCGAACGCGCCAAGAAGCGATACCCTCCCGCATCGAAGGCACCGTACAGCGCTCGTTCGATCGTGTTCCGATCGAACCGATCGTGGTGTTCGTTTGCCAAGGGAATGTCACTCCGACGCCAGAAGCTCCCGCCCAAGTACCCGACGCACACCCCTACCCCACTACTCCCATGTTATCCATATCTCTATCGAGATACGATAACGGTAGTCGTTCGGCTCCTTTTCGACCCGAGAGGAGGGGATTGCTTTATGCCCATCATTTGCCAGGGCTGCGGGCATCGCGTGGCGATTCCCCACGGCTATCGGCGCAACAAGATTCAGTGTTCGTGCGGGGTGATCTGCGAGGTTCCAGAATCGGCGCGCCAAGAAGCAGATACGCCGACTCCGAAAAGGATGCCGGCTATCACTCGATCCGAGCCGGTCGTCGAGGAGCAAGCCGAACGCTGGCTGCTCGACGACGAGAGACCGGTGACGGAGCCGATCGAACCGGCGAGCGAGAGACCCACCGATGAGTTGCGGTTTCCATGCCGGCGCTGCGGACAGCTACTGCGACGACAGCGTGAATGTCCCGAATGCGATCGGGACACGAGGCCCGCCGCCAGCGTGGAACCGGTATGGTGTCCTTCCGTGGATGAGCCGGACGACCGCAAGGGTGACGAAGAAGAGGACTCGTCGCCCTATGCCGTCACGGGCGCGGACGACGTACCCTGTCCGAAATGTGGGCTGCAGTTGCCGTCCGGCTCCGTATTGTGCATTCGCTGCGGCTATCACCTAAGGAAGCGGAAAAAGATCGCCAAGAGCTATCAACCTCTCGACCGCAGCTGGGAAACGAACTACGGTTATTCGAAACGCTTCACCCTATTCGCAGGTTGCGCGCTCGGTCTCTTCGTCGCGGGATTGCTCGGCGTGCTGCGCTACGAGTTTCATTTCGTCGTCTTTCTCTTCTGCATCAGCCTCGTCACCTCAATGTTGGCCTTCTTGCTCGGTACCTTCGACCACGTTCGCCTTACGCGCGACGCGCGCGGGCGCGTCCAGTTGACGAAGACGTGGCGCGTTGGATTCATTGCTCGGAAACCTCAGACGATCGATGTGCGCGGCTACGAAGGCATCGCCAGCGGGAGACATCGAGAACTGGGATATTTAGAGTATTTCGTGTGTTTTGTCTTGCTCGCTTCGGGCCTTCTCCCCGGCATCGTCTGGTGGTATTTCGTCATCCACCAAGTCACCTTCCACGTCTCGCTGTGCCGCGATCACGGCTTCCCGGCATACACCGTGTATTCCGGCTGGAGCGAGATGCAGATGAAAGAGATCGCATTTGCGCTCCGCGATGCCACGGGACTGCGCTACGACGAAGGTTAGACCGCCTCGCGGATGGTCGATTGACGCGCGTGCGGCGTCGGTTCTCGACGGGGATCGTTTAGCAGAACGCCGTACTCGCGACGTAGGGATGAACGCCCGGCACGGCGGTGTAGCGGCCTGCGGGATCGAGATGGCAAACTGGATTTGCTGGCGTCCAGACGAACCCCTTGCGTCGATGGCGCGTTCCCTCCCAGTTCGGGGGATTTTCACTCGACATCTTCGTTCAATAGAGAACTTTCTGATGCGGAAACTGTTCTTCGATCTGACGCATCAATCGACGCCGGACTCGCTTTGTTTCTTTGGGAGTGCCCTTCTCGTCGAGAAGCGAAGTCGTCCAAACCACGACCTGACGACAGAGTTCCTGGTCCGATTCGGGGGATCGGTAGCGCGGCACCAAGCCGTTGTGATCCGCCTCGACCAACGAATCGGACTCAAGGAACTTTTCCTCGGCCTCGCGCAGGGTTAGGCGCTCGGCGATCAGTTCTTCGACGATTGCCCTCTTCGCCCGCATCGACTGGGCAATCTCGATGCCGCGCATTTCGAGTGCTTCCGAACGTCGAATCTCGGTCAAGAAGCTACGAGCGAGGTTTACGCTCTCGCCGTCCACGCTGGAAACCATCAAATGAGACACGACCACATACAACGCGGTGAAAACCCCGGCAATCAACGCGAACCGCACGCTATGTTTCAACAAGACGAGACTCCCTGAAGGTAGGACAAAAGAGACATTGGCGAGGTCAAAATCAGCTTCCTTCCAACCGACAGCGTCGAGGGATGCGACGGTTGGAAGCTGGCTCTGTCGCGGGGGAGGACAACTCGATACTTCTCGGTCGAAGCAATTTTTTGGGAGGGTCTTACCAAGCCAACATCTCATTGAGACCAATCGGTAGGCACAAAATTGAGAGCAATAATCGTGCCAAGTGCGTCGTTTCGGACGCAGCTTCGCGGAGTAGGAGAGGTGGATTTTTCTAACGGTAATACATCGCACGAGTTGCGCTTGCGATTGCCTTGGATGCTCGGCCGTAATCGTTCCGTCGCACGCTTGAGAATGGGAATCGACTGCTCAAAGATGAAGCGCCTTGTTGCATTTTGGCGCGCCGACGGTCACTTCGAGGCGACGGCGGCGTGAGGAGAGGATGCCTTGAGAGCCAAGGCGAAAGCGAGCGCGGAGGAGACGGCGATGCCCAATCCCATGATGGCCAAGACCAACGGCAATCCTTGAGCCTCGTTGGGTTGCACGTTGAGTGCGCCGCTCAGAATTGCGGAGTCGAAGCCGTTTTTGAGCCAACGGTCTGCCGCGTGGCCTGCCAGCAAATGTCCGAAAGGATAAGCACCGCTAAGGACCATCGACCAGATACCCATGACGCGCCCGCGCATGCGATCGGCGGAGTTCAGCTGCACAATCGCCTGACTGGTAGGGAAGAACAGAATCAGGCCGCAGCCGAGGAAGGCGCAGCATGTCATGGCCAAAGGGAGAGAACGCGCCGAAGCCAGAACGAGCAAGGAAGTTGAAGCCAGTGTCACACCGCCGGCCAAAAACCAGCGTCGAGGCAGCCGCGAACCGAACGTGGCGACGAGAAGCGAGGCGATGCCCGCGCCGCCTCCAATGGCGCTGAGCAGCCACGCATAAGAATCCGCACTGCCCCGCAAGCGTTGATCGGCCACGGCAGGCAGCAACGACAGGATCGGCCAACCGAAGAAGGACATCGCCCCTGATAGCAAGAAGAGCAGCATCAGGCGGGGATGATGGCCCACATAGCGAAACCCTTCTCGCAACGAGTCCGCTCCCTTTGCGTGCGCTCGATCGACGACGGGAGGCAAGTCCATCCAGGCGAGTGCGATCAAGACGCCGACAAAACTCAGCCCATTCAGCAGAAAACAGACGGCGGCGGCATTTTGCCCGGTGCGCCCTCCTCCGGCAACGGCGAAGAGGACGCCGCTGACTATGGGTCCGAGCATCCGCGCCATGTTAAACAACATCGAGTTGAGTGCGATGGCGTTGGGCAAGTCTTCCCGTCCCACAAGGTCGATGACGAACGATAGTCGGGCGGGCAGGTCGATGGCATTGACGACACCCGCCGCCGCGGCCACCGTCAACAGGAGCCAAGGAGTCGCTTGTCCGAGCAGTACCAGTGTGCCGAGCAAGAGCGCGAGAAAGAGCAGCATCGCCTGCGCTACGAAGATGAGCGGACGCTTGGGCCATCGATCCGCGAGGCTCCCTCCCCACGCACCCAGTAAAAAGGTTGGCAACACCTGCATGGCTCCAACTCGCGCCGGCCAACTTAGCTCTTTCGTCAGATCGTAGGCCAACCACGTTAGCGCCGCGCTCTGAGCCCACGAGCCTGTCACCGAGACAAATTGACCGAAGAAGTACAGCTGATAATTGCGATGGCGAAGCGCGCGGAAGGTATCGGTGTGCCAGTGAAATCTGGAATGAGGCAGCCGAGAGGGAGCGATTGAGGTCGAAGCCGCTTGCTGAAACATAGCTTTATTTTATTCTGCCCCCTCCACGGGTCAAGACGAGTTACGATCCCTCGCGCTCGGTTCGCGCCTTGTCATACAATAAATTGACCAGCTGTTCGAGCAGATCGCGATATTCGCTGGCTTCGATGACCTGGACTTGTTGCACTAGGCAACGATGGCGTTCCAATTGTCGCACAAATCCCTCGACTCCCACCGCATTTAAGGTGTCAATGGAGTCTTGCAGCGATAAGAGTTCATCGACCTCTTTATCGGACAATTGCTGGGCGCGATCGGGATTGCGTTCGATCCAATTCACCAATTCCGGCTGGTGGGCCCTTTCGTAGAGTCGGCGAAGCGGGGAAGCGCTGTTGGCTGGATGCGCTTCGTTCATGCGAGGCAACAGGCGTTCCAGCGGCATCGCGCGCAGTTCGTGTACCGTTAGTCCCAACGCGCGAGCGCACGCGCCGATGGTGGCGTTGCGTAAACGGCGATGGTCCCCCGGCGAGAGGATTTGCCGAACCGTGTGACGATTGAGCCTGGCGATGCGCGCAAATTCTTCTTTATTCCAACCGCGCTCCTGGACCAGCCGCGCGATCTTATCGGCAAGCTCGTCGAATTCGGGAGCAGTCGATTCGTCCTTCATCTCCGCGATCCTACACGACGGAAAGAGATCGGGATAGAGGGCGTGTCGCCGAGTACGGTCCATGCCGCGATCTTTTTCGTTGCCTTCTCCTTCGATGGAGAGTACCTTAAAATGACTACATCCCTGTACTTGCCGCCCGACGTTCTCCATGGAGATAGCCCGTCATGCTGCGTTTCGAGGCCGATCGAGGCGTTTCGGTCTGCGATGGTTTGACGCGCCGCGACTTCTTGCACGCGGGCGCGGTGCCCTTGCTCGGACTGACGCTGCCCGGATTCTTCGCCGCTCGCGCTTCCGCGGCGGAGCCGGACAAGGATGTCAACTGTATCATGCTGTTTTTGCTCGGCGCTCCCAGTCACATCGACACCTGGGATCCCAAACCGGATGCGCCCGCGGAGATACGCGGTCCCTACAAGGCCATCGCCACCAAGGCCGAAGGTATCCGCATCACGGAAATCTTTCCGAAGATGGCCCAGCACGCCGATAAGTATTCGCTGATCCGCAGCGTCTATCACACCGCTGCCGCCGTGCATGATACGGGGCATCAGATGATGCAAACGGGCCGACTGTTCGGCGGCGGCATCGAGCATCCGCACCTCGGTTGTGCTTTGAGTTATCTAAAAGGACAACGCGGCGAAGTACCGGCGCATGTCCTGTTGCCGCGACCGATGGGACGCACCGGTGGAAACATGCCGCACGGCCAAACAGCCGGCTATCTCGGCAAACAGTACGATCCCTTCGTTCTCAACGCCGATCCGTCGGCCAAGGACTTCAAAGTTCCCGACCTGTTGCCGCCGGACTACATCTCCGCGGTTCGCGCCAAACGGCGACAACGGATGCGCGATGCCGTCGAGGGCGCACTCGATGCCTTTGAAAAGAATGCTCAAGCGAAGCAACTCGACGACAATTTCAATCTCGCATATCGCTTGATGTCGAGTCCGCAGGCGCGCGAGGCGTTCGCGCTGGACAAAGAACCCGCCGCCACGCGCGAACGCTATGGCCGCACGCGCTTCGGACAAAGCTGTTTGCTGGCGCGACGGCTCATCGAACGCGGCGTCCGCTTCGTCACGGTCAATATGTACGAAACCGTGTTCGACGAGATCACCTGGGACATTCACGGCTCGAAACCGTTCACCGACATCGCCGAGATGTCTCGGCTCGTCGCGCCCGATTTCGACCGCGCCTATAGCGCGCTCCTGGAAGATCTCCACGATCGCGGCCTATTGAAAACGACCATCGTAACGGCGATGGGCGAGTTTGGCCGCACGCCGAAGATCAATCCCGCCGGAGGACGCGATCATCACCCCGGCGTCTGGACGATCCTCATGGGAGGCGGTCCCATCCACGGGGGCCGCGTCGTCGGTGAATCCGACGAACTCGGCTATATTCCCAAGACGAGGCCCGTCACGCCGGCCATGGTGGCGGCGACGATCTACAAGGGACTCGGTCTCGATCCGCACCGCGAACTTCCCGGACCACAGAATCGCCCCCTGCCGTTGGCCGATTACGATGCCCAGCCGATTAAGGAGCTGTTCTGATGAATCCTCAAACCGTTCTTCCTTCGGAAGCGCCCTCGGCTCCCGATTGCGATTGGATGTCCGATCCGGTCGAGTTGCTGAAACCGCCGCCCACCGATCTTCCCTACGACGATGGTGAACCCTTGGAAACACCTTGGCATCGCTCAGCCATGAATCTGCTGATCGATTCGATCGCCTGCCACTTCCGCGAACGCGAAGATTTCTTCGTGGGTGGCAATATGTTCTTGTACTATCGTCAAGAACAATGGGCCGAAGAGAACGAACGACCCAAGTTTCGCGGACCCGATTTCTTTTATGTATCCGGCGTGGAACGTCGCCGGCCGCGTCTCTTTTATGCGGTGTGGGACGAACGGGGACACTATCCCAACGTAATCGTCGAGTTGCTGTCCCCGACTACCGAGAAGATCGATCGCGTCGACAAACGCGCGTTGTACCAAGACACCTTCCGCACCCCGGAGTATTTCTTGTGCCGGCCACAGGTGAAAACTCTCGAAGGTTTCCGATTGAACGAACACCAAGTCTATGAACCGATAAAGCCCGATAAGCGCGGCTGGCTGTGGAGCGAACAGCTGCGACTCTGGGTGGGACCGTGGAACGGAACCTATCTGGGCGAGACCGCGACTTGGCTGCGATTTTACGACGAATTCGGACGGCTCATTCTTCGCGAAGACGAGCGGATGGAACAACGCGCCGAACGAGAAAAACAACGCGCCGATGTCGCCGAAGCGGAAACGGAACGACTGCGGCGCGAGTTAGAAGAGCTGCGCCGGCAATTACCGTCCAGGCAATAAGTGGGATAGGAAAAGTCGCAAGGGAGGAGGCATTTGGCGTGAAGACAGCCACGTTCAGCTTTCAACAGCGATTGAAGGAGATCGACTTGTTTTTCCAAGGAGCCGACCCCGTTCATCGGACGATGAATCGAATTGCGGCGGAACTGGAGAAGGCAAACATCCCCTATGCCGTCGTCGGAGGCATGGCCGTCAACGCCCACCGCCATCGACGGACTACCGACGACCTCGACATTCTTCTGACGCCCCAAGGATTCGCGGCTTTTCGCCAACAGTTTATCGGCCGGAGCTTCGATGCGATCCCCGACCGCCCAAGACGCTTTGTCGATCGAGGCAACGCCGTGTCGCTCGACATTCTGGTAACAGGCATGTTTCCCGGCAGCGGCAAGCCCGGGCCGATTGCCTATCCCGATCCTGCCGCCGTACGCGAGCGGATCGAGAACATCGAAGTCGTCAATTTACCGACGCTCGTTCAACTGAAGCTGGCAGCTCGGCGCTATCAGGACTTCGCCGATGTCGTCTCGCTGATCCGCATTCATCGACTGGATGAATCGTTTGCGGATCGCCTCCATCCGACGGTGCGGAGCGATTACATCGAATGTCTGGAAGAGAAACGCCGGGAAGAGGAATACGAGGCGCGTCAGTTGGGTGCGGAAGATTTATAATGTGTGGCCATTCGACGAAAGGGAGATACGCTTGCTCTTCATCTTACGATATGCCCTCATATGTGGAATCTTATTATTCTGGAGTATCGTACCATCTCAGTCGCAAGCGGGAGAGTTAAAGATCCTGCCGCCCGAGGCGACACTGACGGGAGCGCGCGCCAACCAGCGCTTGCTTGTTGTCGCAGAGGAGGACGGTCGAGTCATCGGCGAACGGACGGCGCAGGCGAAGTTTACCTCCTCGCATCCCGCGGTGGCTTCGGTGGATGCTACGGGCGTCGTTCGCTCGGTCGGCGATGGCGAGGCAACGATTACCGCTATGGTGGATGGCAAAAATGCTAATGCGAAAGTCTCCGTTCGCAAGACGAAGGAGCCGTCCGCCTGGAGTTTTCGCAATCACGTCATCCCACTGATGACCCGCGCCGGTTGCAACTCGGGGGCATGCCACGGCGCGCTGGCCGGCAAGGGCGGGTTGAAACTGTCGCTGCGCGGCTACGATCCGGAGAGCGACCATTTCGCTTTGACGCGGCAAGCCCTGGGTCGGCGTATCGATCGCAATGAACCGGGGCGAAGTCTGTTCTTGCTCAAGCCGACGCAGGCGATAGCCCACGGCGGCGGACAAAAGATCGAACCCGATTCGGCGGACTATCGCATCCTCGCCGACTGGATCGCCTCGGGAGCGCCGGGACCTCGAACCGAGGATACCCGCATTCAACGCCTCGAACTACTGCCCGCCTCCGCCATCCTCAAACCGAAGGATACCTTGCAAATTCTCGTCCGCGCATGGTACTCCGACGGCCACAGCGAGGACGTAACGCGCTGGGCCAAGTTTAACAGCAGCGAGGATCTCGTCGCCACCGTCAACGCCGAGGGCAAGGCCACGGTGTCCGGCCACGGTGAAGCGGCGATTACCGTATGGTACTCGAATGTTGTCGCCGCCAATCGCCTCGCCGTGCCGCTCCCAGACGCACTCGATCCCAAACTCTTCGCATTGGTTCAACCGTCCGCGTTGCCGCGCGGAACGTCGGAACGTATCGACGAGCTGGTTCTGAGAAAACTGCAACGTCTGCGCATTCCGCCCTCGCCCCCCTGCACCGATGCC
>JAJXWW010000087.1 GCA_021781415.1 Planctomycetota bacterium | reverse complement strand
ATCTTATCCGCCGTGTACGACTCATGATGTGTTCTCCCCCTGTACGATGAATACGTCTCGTCTCCCCCGTGATGAGATTATTGGAAACGAGGTGCGCCGTCCGCGTTTGTTCGGAGCCGGAAGCGTTAGCGACGGCACGAAAAGCGTTCGGAAATTGTTCGGAGCCGGAAGCGTTAGCGACGGCACGAAAAGCGTTCGGAAATTGTTCGGAGCCGAAAGCGTTGGCGACGGCATAAAAACCGTCGCTAACGCTTCCGGCTCCGAACTATGATCGATCCTCGAAACAATCAAAACTTGATCTTACACACCTCGACCTGTTCATCGTGCTTTTTCAGGATGACGGTATGGCGTTCCGTCTTCTCTTGGGGTGTGCCTGCGAAGCGCGTGACGGTGACGTTCACATGCGTTTCGCCGCCGAGAAGGTTGGGATTGGCGCGGAAGTAATGCACGATCACCGTATAGACGCCGGGCTGAGCGTGGGCGATGCGATAGCGTTCGGGACCGTAGCCTTGCGTCTGATCTTGCGACAATTCTCCTCCGTTTTGTGTTTTATTGTGCTGATAGAAACACTTGGTCCCGTCCGGCTCGATGACCCATAAATCGACATCGGTGGCGTCGGTGTTCCACGAGATGGTCGCGCGCAGATCGCTCTTGGGCTGCGGTCGGGCCATTTGTTCCAGACGTTCGCCGAAGAGATTGGCGACCTTCACGCCCACGCGCTTGCTGCGAATCGCCTCTTGCATCATGCGAGCGTATTCTTCCTCGGCGACGAGTTTCAATTCTTGGCGGAAGCGATTGTGCCAGTTGCCGGCCAGAACGGCTTCGTAGTTGAGGGCGGCCAGAGCGTACAAACCGCTGCGTTCCAAGGCTTGAGCCAAATCGCGGTAGCTGTGCGGCTCGAAAGGCCGCTGCTTCTGCACTTGAGAGAACAGGCGGGCCGCCTGTCCCGGCTGGTCCAGGTCGAGCAGGCGATAGCCGACGAGGCGCAGGGCATCGCTGCGACCGGGATGTTCCTCGACGATGCTGGAGAGAACGCGAACCGCGCCGTCCACATCGCCGGACTCGGCGCGCCGCCGCGCTTCCTTCAAATAAACGCTGACGTTGCGCCGATCTTTCTCGCGCGCGGCCAGATAGTCGGCCACATCCTTCGTATGGATTGCCGCGCCCCGGAGAGAACCGGCGGGCACATCGAAATCCTCTTCGGTGAGAAGCGCGAACAGCTGTTTGACGTGCGCTCCTTGGGGGCCGTCCAAGAGATGAATGCGTTTGTCCACGCGGTTCAAGAAGCGCTCGAACTCCTTGATGGCCGGCATTCGTTTTCCCAGGCGCGTCCACATCTCGGCGATGAAAACGCCGAGGTCGCCGGAGATCGTTTTGCCGCGTTCCTCTTCGAGATTGAAGCGCTTGTAGTCGGTCTCGTTCTCCAAAACCAGGAACGAGGCGACCCGGCTGACGATGCCGAATTGCTGACAATAGGCTGTCACCAACGCATCGAAGTTGCCATCGTGAAGTGCCAACAGCGAGGCCACGGCGACCTCGGCCCAGGCGCGTGGAGCCAACTCGCTTCCGCTCTTCACTTCCAACGGAAACTCTTGGGCGACTTTCTTACCCGCATACTCGCCTTCCACGATCAGCGTCGTGCGGCCCACACCATTGAAGCGAGCGGCGACGACTAGTTCGCCATCGGGATAGACGGCGGCGCGGCGACCGGACACCAGAATATCGCTTGCCGCCGGGCCACCCACGAAGCGGACCCGATTCACCTGCATACATTGGCTGCGATGCGCCTTCGCCGCCGCCTCCACCTCCGCCTCGCCGTAGCATTGGAAGACGCCGCCGCCCTTGCGCGTCAGCGCCTCGAACAGTTCGTCGTTTTCCTCACCCAAGCCGGTGCGATAGCAGCAAAAGCGCGTGGCAAAAGGGCAATTGCGCTCGAAGCGCGACACCAACGCCGCCACATCTGGCTCGCCCCAGGTAACGTGGCCATCGGACAGCAAGAAGACGTTCAGCGGCGCTTCGTGGGTCGCATCGAATCCGCGCGAGGCCACCTTGTCGAGGGCGGACGAAAGGTCGGTCGCGCCTTCCAGAACGATGCCGTCGAGTTTTTTCGAGGCGCTCTCGCGCCCAGAAGCGGTATTGTCCATCCACCCTTTGGGTTCGAGCCAAGCCGCGCCGACGTTGAACGTCAGGATGTTGAATCGCTTGATGTCCGGGTCGTTCTTCAGGATGGTTTGCAACAGCTTCAGGTTGACCGCGAATCGTTCGGGGTGTTCGCTCAGCGAGGTGTCGAGCAGAAACACGGCATGAGAGGCGAACGGTTTGCTCTGTGGCATCGCTTTCAATGACGGACGCAAACGGGCATAGAGATAGCGCGGGCCGTTGTCGCCCTGCCGTCCGCTGACGGACTGCGCGAGGGGATTGGCCGGCGTACAGGCGAACAACATTTGGCCCTCTGGTTTGTCGTTTTTCCAGGTTTTCGAGAATCGGAGACGGCCAGCGCTCTCTTCACCCGGCAGCTTACGCTGCCGGTTCGCCTCGCTGAAGGTGAACGAAGGGTGCAGACATTCCGCGGCGCTCGCCTCCAGGTGGAATTGCAGTTCGTTGAGTTTGCGATTGGGCAGCGCGAAACGATAGATCATGTGTTCCTGTGCGAAGGGCAACAACTCTTCATACGCCAGAATGACGCGGTTGTAGCCTTTCGGCGGGATCGGAAAGACGCGCCCAGAGAATGTGTTGCCACCGGCGTATTCCAACAGCGCCGGATCGATGCGTCCGCGCACCACTTCTTCGTAGGTCTCAAGCGCTTTCTCTTTGGAGACGATACGGCCTTCTTGCAAGCGGCCCCAATCGGCGGTATCGACGTGCTTAACCAATTCTGCTGGCGTCATTTTCGCCAACGCCTCGGCCGGCAGAGGAGGATTGTCGCCGCGGCGGGCAAAGGGAGTGGGCATGGTCTCGCGCGTCTGTCCGAGGAACATGGCGAAATACGATGGACTCGCTCCGGTCGGCAACGGATACTCGAACGTGCCCTCCAGTTGGCGATCGTGCGGATTGCGGAAAATGTGATCGACGACGGTGCGAGCGCGCGGCCCCTCGATGGTGACGCTAACCTGAATGCTCACCAAATCGAGCGAATTATTATCGCCGACATAGACGCGGGCAAAACTCGGACGGCTGCGGTCGCGATGCCAGACTTGAGGCTGATTTTCTTTTTTCGGTGTTTTCGTAGTCAGTTGTCCACCAAGACCTCCGCCCATGCCCATCATACCGCCGCGCATTCCCATCATGCCGCCGCCCATGCCCAGGTTCGCAGCGCCGTCCGTTGTGTCGGTAATCTGGTTATTTTCCCTGCCCCCCATCATGCCCATGCCGCTGCCTCTCGTGGCTCTACCTTCGCCCTTTTTGTCAACGCGATCGGTATCTGACATCGCTTCCATTGGGGTGTCCTCCCTGGACGGAGAGGAAGGAATCGGCGCTCTATTATCTTTCGAGTGAGCGGGGGCTTTATCGCTTTCCTGCCCTACTTGCTTATACGGGGGAGAATTCGAGGCTCCCGTAGACTGTGAAGGGGTACGAGTCGATTCGGGCGCTGAGGGGGAAGCGGTTGGATGTTTCGTCAGCTTGAGGACACGCAACTCCTCTTCCGCTTCTTGGAGTTTCTTTTCCGCCTCGTCAAGGACTTGAACATCGACGGCCCTTGACTCGAGAAGTTCCTTCGACCGCTCCAATTGTCGGCTTCGGAGATCGCGATTGGCCTCAACGCGTCGAAGCGCTTCGTCGTATGCCTTCTCTTCACCGAGCGAAGCGACCTCTTGCGATTTGTCGTGAGAATGGCTCGGCCACAAAGCGTATCCCAAAAGGAGCGCGGCGGCGACACTCGCCGCCGCACTGTAAAGCAGCCAGCGACGGGGGCGGCGCGGCATGGGCGGCCCCAGCTTTTGCGCTCGATCTTGCGAGCGCTCCATCGCGTCCGCGGGTGGGGCAACCGCGCGTATCTGTTCGACGGCGGGGCGCAAGGTATCGCTCAGTTCGTTCAGCGGATTCTTCTCGTCCATTAGGGATTCTCCTCAACCGTCTCCAACAGGAAGGATTCCAGCTTGAGACGGGCTTTGTGCAAAGCCGACGCCACCGCGCCGGCCCG
>JAJXWW010000034.1 GCA_021781415.1 Planctomycetota bacterium | reverse complement strand
GGTTGCGGAAGGTCTGTTCGACTTTGGTGACGGCGAGTTGGTCGTCGATGGCGATGGCGACCTTGTGATTGAGCATGGCCAAAGGCGGCAAGCTCTTGTCTTCGGGGATCAACAGGCCGTGCGCGTGGAGTGTTCCGCTCCAAGTCAAAAGCACGGCCATAACGGAGAGAGTGTGTCGCATGGTTTTCCCTTTCGTGAAATAGATCGCTTCACCGATTACTTGCCATTCGGCTCGGCTGCCTTCAGCGTTGTCCAAAAAATGACTTCGGTTCGGTTCGACCCGAAGGGTCGCGCCGAACTGCGGAACTAGTCCTTGGACGCCTCCTTCGGGAGCTTTGGCGCGGCGCGGTTATAGATGCTCAATCTGCCTTCGGGCACGAACAGCGCCAGCGTGGCGAACGCCGTCGGATAGGCTTCGTTCTCGATGTTTCCATCCACACCGGGGCGGAACGGAAAGACTCCTTTTTTGGCGAACTCGGCCGTCTGAAAGGAGAGCAACTCTTTTTGCACGCCGGCGATATAGGCGTGCGTTTTCTCACGGAACTCCTTATCGTCGCCGTATTCCTGCGCCAAAAGACGCATGGCCATGCAGCCGTAGAAGTGCCCGTAGTAGGTGAAATTATCTCGGCTGATCCCGGCGGGCGTGAGTTGGACGAGGTATTTGTAGCCCTTAATCATCACGGGGAAGTCGAACTTTTGCATCAAGCCGAGCGTGGCCACGCCACCGGCGGTTCCCGCTTTCATGCTCGCCTGATCGCCGAGCCGATAGACGAACCCACCGTCCGTGATTTGGCATTTTTTGAGATACTCAAAGCCATTGTCCACGATTTTATCGTCGACGGATATACCGTAGTTTTTGGCCGAAACGATAGCCTGCACGGCGCAAACCGTGGTCGAGCCTTCGTGCTGCTCGGTGATTCCGGGCGTGTACCACCAACCGCCGGACTTCGATTGATTCTTGCCGATGGCCTGTACCGCCTTGGCAACGACGGCCCGGACTGTTTTCATGTCGAAATCGGGCTTCGTCTTGCATAGGAGCGAACGGCCATATGCTTCCGCCAAGGCCAGCGTGCCAAATCCTTGACCGTGAATCCACGTGTGGCCTTGTTGCACAAACACGCCCTCTTTCTGCTGCGACAGCAGAAACTTTAGTCCCTTCAACAGGGCTGTACCGCGCTCGCCGCGGAACGGCTCATCGCTTGCCGACAGATAGGACAAGCAAGCGAAACTGGTGACGGCAATCGTGTAGGTCTTGCCCCACGAGCCGTTCGCGGCCTGATTCTTTGTCAGCCAATCGAGTGACGTTTCTCGAGACACTTGTACGGCTTTGGGTGTGGGTTCGGGCTTGGGCTTGGGTGGTGCCGACGCGAGGGACGCGGCCAGTAGCCCATAGGCCAGAACAACTCCGAAGCCTCCTCGAAGACGGTGTGACATGGCATTCCTTTTGGTACGAAAGACACGCTGCGCGGGCACAAATCCTACTCTGATAAGACGAGACAGGGAGGCGGATTGTTTGCTCAGCGGCAAGAAATGTGTTCTCAATCTTTCAACGAAAGATGGCGCTCCGATGGTCCCCAGAAGGCCGACTCGACGCCCCAAGAAGAGCATGAGGCGAGCGCGTTCGTCCGTTGCAATCTTCGTCGATGGAGAAAAATACGCGGCGACTCGACGAGGATGCGTAAGCGGCCCAAGACGAACGGCAGCAACGCCCCTTCGTGCCAGCGGCGCAGTGCCTTGGCGGCGAGAACGGCAGCGTGCCAGGGTAAAGCTCGAACGAGATCGGCTTTAGGTAAATTACGCCAAAAGACGCGCTCTTCGTTGCGCGATTGCTGTTCGAGCAGTCGGCGATTCGGTTTGCCGTGCGATGCGGAGACGCGATGCCATACCCGCGACGCCGGTTCGTAGATCAGACGATGCCCCGCCCAATGGAGGCGAAACGAGACATCAACATCCTCGAAGTAGGCAACGAAGTCTTCGGGAAATCCACCGATTTGCAACAGAGTTTCGCGCCGATAAAAGGCGCTGGACGCACTGACGCCGAAGACTCCGCCGCCCTGGAGATAGCGGGGATCCAGCTCTTGCCCGTGGCCTCGCTTCCCCGCGATGCCTCCGAGGTAATAGCGGTCTCCGGCACTGTCGATGAGTAAGGCATTGTCGCGGGGAGTCCCCTTCAGAACCAACGGAGCCACGGCGGCCACGCTGGGATCGGCAAAGTGCGCGAGCGCGGCATCGGCCCAACCCGCGGTCACTTCGGTGTCATCATTGAGTAATTCGACAATGGGACGATGGGCGGCGCGAATGCCGGCGTTGACCGCGGCGCAGAAGCCGCGTTGGTTCTCGAAACGGAGGGAGCCTACCCCGGAAAATTCGGAGGCCGTTCGCGTCGCGCATCGATTCGGCGAGGCATCATCGACGACGAGAATTTCCGTATCGGGAGGCGCATGACGTCTCACGCTGGCGAGGCATAATCGCAGCAAGTCGGCGCGATTACGACTGGGGATCACGATGGTCAGTGACGGCGGCACGCCATTCCTCCCGACGCCGCACGACCCGCAAGAGACGCTGACCGGCGCGGGTGACTCGGCCGCGGGCAAAGTCGCCGACCATGCGTCCAAGGCTGTCGAACAAACCGGCACGCTGCACGTCGCCGCGCTTCCACGCGAGTCGTTGCCTCCACCACGCTTCGATGCGAATGATGCCGGCGAGCATGCTCGTCTGCCAGCGAGGCCAATGCTTGCGCGCATAAGTCAACAGCGCGTGCCGCGTCACCAGGCGCAAATGCGCGGGCACGGGTCGCGCGTGCAGCGGATGATGGTGCGTGGCCGTCAACTTCGGCTCGTGCCACACCGTCCAACCGCCTTCTCGGGCACGACGGCACAAATCGACATCCTCGTAGTAGAGGAAGAAATCGCCGTCGAGTCCGCCCACGCTCTCCCAACACGTTCGCCGCACCAACAGGCAACAACCCGTAACCCAATCGACGGGACGGCAAGTATTGAGATCGCCCAGATAGTATTTGCGCCAGCGTCGCGGGAGCATCAAGCGCAACAGCGATGAGAGCAGAGTGGGGAACGGGCCTGCCGAGCGTTGCGAGCCACCGTCGGCATCGCTCAAACCGAACCCCAGGATGCCGGTATCGGGATCGCTCTGCGCCAGTTCCTCGGCCCGCGACAAAGCTTTGTCGAGGAATCCCGGCTCCAGCGACATATCGGGGTTCAGCAAGAGAACCCAATCGCCGCGGCTGAGGCGAACGCCCTCGTTGACGGCGCGCGCGAAGCCGCGATTGCCGCGCCACCGCCGCAACGACACATTCGGCATGCGCCGCAACCGCGCGATGAGCGGATGCCACGGTGAGTCATTATCGACGATGATGATTTCGGCCGCGCCGTGGCGAAGCGCCGGCGTGGTCCGGAGTTGACGCACCAACGAAGCCGTGTCGCGCCAACTAAGATAATTGACGACGACCACGGACAAGCGCGGTATGGCAGGCAACAACCGAGGACGCGGACGCATGCGCCGCGGCGTCGGAAACAGTTTGGCAAGCGAAGACGTTGCGGTGGAATCCATCGGGTTCCTTCCCTGGAACGACGATCCTTCGCCGGATTCTGGCGAAAGATGGTGGAGTATAGTCTCTTTGGGGTTTACGAAGCAATGCCGGTTCGTCGCAATGGCTCCCCTACCGTGAAAAAAGAACTACCGTAGTGAACATAAACTCACGTTCACAACAAAGACGCCAGCCGGGCGGAACGAACTGCGCGGCCATCTGCTCGCGTTCTGCTTGCGACAACGAGGCAGTCATCACAACCCACAAACGGTTGCTCGTCGGCGAGGGAACCGGCGATTCATCGAGAAGATGAAATCCCGATCCCAGTCGGCGAAAGTAGTATTGATGGGTAACATCGTTGCCAACAATTAAATCCTCGCTTCTCCTCTGGTCTTCGACATAAGCCACCGCGTCGGGAATGCCCACATCGGTCCAGGTAAACACGGTCAGCGAGAGAGACGCGGCAGCCGGGACCAGCAACAGTGCGACCGGCGCGGCGCTCGCCAATCGGCTTCGACTCCATACCCACCGCAACACGACGGGGACTCCGGCTGCCGCAACCAGTAAGATCGAGGGAGCGGCATAGGCCATGATCCGCGCGCCGCCAAATGGATAAAGGTGACAACACGCCGCCGCCAACGCCAAAAAAATCGAAGTCGCCATGAATCGAATGCGCGTCTGTTCGCCGCCGCGCCACAAGACGATCGAGCCGGGCACGAGGAAGCAGGCCAAAATCTGACCGAGCGGCTTGCAGCTGTAGCGGCAAACCTCGAAGGGCGAGGCGATAAACCAGAAAGGGAGCGTGGAGGGTTTGTGCCAATTCGGCATCATAGCCACCCAGCACGAGTGAATCTCCGCGTCGTGTTGGGCGCGAATCGGGACTTTCACCAACCACAGGACTATCGCCGCCGTCACCGTCGCCAACACCGTGTAGGCCAACCGAGTGGTCGAATCGCTCCGCTTGAAAACCTCGGGTAGATAGGCAAGCAACAAACCGGCGAAGAGAAACGAGGCGGGATAGGAAGACAACATCAAAATCGGAGCCAACAGGGAGTAGGCCACCAGCTGATTGCGAGTCGTTCCCAGTCCACGACACGAGGGTATCGCCAACACCGCGACGGCGGCGAGGACATCGATGGAATAGACCTTCGCCTCGGATGCGTGCCACAACAATTGCTCGGAGACGGCAAACCAAAGGGTGGCCCACGCCGCCGAACCGGGAGATAACGTCCGCCATGCCATAAAGGCAAACAGTACCAAAGCCGCACAGCTGGCCAAGAACGAAGGTAAACGCAGGGCCAAGCTGCCATCGCCGAGGAGCAGTCCGGTCGTCTTCAGCGTGCAAACGTAGAGAGGGGGAGCGGCTTGATGGTAGTCGAGTCGGCCCAGAAAAAGATCGCTGTACGAACGGCTGGACGCAGTGAGCAACAGCCCCGCTTCATCGTGCCATACGGCCCGATCTCGCCCGTAGTGGTAGGCGCGGAGCGCCAGCCCCACCATCACCAGAAAGAGGAGGAGCAGACGATTCGATCGCTGCGATAACGGAAAAACCGGCATCCTTTCGCGCCCCAAAAAGACCATGGAGTGCATACCGAGTCCCGCTATACTTCCCCACCGCCTACGCCGCAAGCCCACTCGGACGGCGGACCCCGGTTCGCCTTCCCAAGTGTCCGCAATTACCCAGCATGCCGCGAGACGAAAATATCGTTGTCTTCCTCCCATCCTTCTCGCTTCCGGCGAAACGAAACCCTTTACGCGCTTAACTCGTTTTGCTTGCTAGACCCCGACAACCTAGAATGAGTAGAGGATGCAAGGACAGCCCTGCTCGTTTCCGAACGGCTTTCCGTTCGCGGCCGGTAGAACGCTCCATTCCGAGGGTACCATGAGTAAAGAACTGATGGACATTGTGTTACCCAGACTGGCCCAACGCCTCAATCGCCACCTTCGCCGCTTTCGCTCGGGAAAGCTAAACGAAGATCAATTCTCGCGCAGATTTGAGTCGCTGTTGCAGCAACAGTATTCGTGGCTCGCCAATCAAGGCATTCCCGAAGTGGAGGCGGCGGTCGCCGTGCATGGCGCGGTACTGGTTCTAAGCGGTCCCGGTCTGCGAGCCGAGGCGGCGGAGCAATCGATCCCCTTGGAGATCGTGGAATACCGCGCCGTTCTCGCTGCCGCCAGCGACATCTCGGAGCACTATGGACTCAGCCAACATCGCGCCACGCGCCGCTTGGCTTCCATCGTTGCCTATTATGCCGAGTAGGCATCTCGGAAATCGTCGGCGACCCGTTGCGAATCGACCGCCTTGGCGTTAAGGTGATGGGTGGGATGAGGCAATAGGATACAGGCCTCCGCTTTGCCCCGAAGGCGTCGCGGATGGGTCGAGCAACGAGAAGAGATCATGACCGACACCATCACCGCTCCCAAGATTCACACCAAAGAGCGAACCAAGCGGCAGCCACCCTATCATGTAATCTTGCTCGACGACGACGACCACACCTACGAATACGTCATCCGCATGTTGCAAGAGTTGTTCGCCCATTCGCCGGAGACGGCCTACCTTATGGCGGTGGAAGTGGACACGACCGGACGAGTGATCGTGTTGACCACGACGAAAGAACACGCCGAGTTGAAGCGCGATCAAATTCACGCTTATGGCCCCGATCCCCTCAGTTCGCGCGGCTGCGCCGGCTCCATGTCGGCGGAGATCGAACCCGCCGTGTAGCGACGAGCGAGCGGCGCGGTGAAAACGCCACGTTATTTCTCCGAGCCGGCGAGCTTCTCTAGGGCTGGGAGTCGCTTTTTCGCTTCTCGACCTGCTTCGCTTTCAGGTGCGTCGGCCAACACCTTACGCCACAGTTGGATCGCTTGCTTGGCCATGCTCGGCTTTTGCTTGGCATAGACGGGCGGCAGATCTCCGGACGCATACGATGTCAGCGCCCGCGCTTGCGCGATGAGGAATCGTCGTTGTTCGGCCAGGTCGTCTTTTTCCCACGGTTTCTCGTCTCGTTTCTCGTACTCCAAAAGAAACTTGCGTGCCTCGGCGGCTGTCTCTGAATCCGGCCAGCGTTCCAGGCAGCCCTTCAGCTGCATCAGGCCAGAATAGAGCGTATCGGCCTTATCCAGTCGAGACTTCCCCTCGGTCAATAACGCCTTCGCTTGCTCGCCTCGATCGGGTTCCGCGTCGCCAGGCAACCTTGCTGCCGGGTAGCGTTTCGCCTGTTCTCGTCGTTTCGCCGCTCCTTCGTCGAGCCAGCGATAGGCTTCCAACAACATCGGCATCGCGGGGACATCGTGGCCCATGCCGCGCTGCGTCCATAACCGTGCCGTCACCCCCACCTCATTCAGATACGGCACGCGCAGCCGTTCCACCTCGGCGCGATTAAAGTCTTTTTCTCCAGTGAGTGAGGCCACGCGCAAACGATCCATGACGCGCTGCCGCAGCCAAGATTCCTCGCGCAGATCGTGACCGGCACAGATCGGCATGACACCTCCGAAACACTCCGGCAAGGCGAAGGCGAGGGCACAGGCTACCCGTCCGCCGCCGGAGAACCCGGCCAAATAGGTGCGGTCGGCGTCGATGGGATAGTTGCGGCGCAGATCGTCGAGTACATCGAGTACGATGCGAACTCGTCGCCTCGGAGGGCAATCGTTGCCCGCGCCAAACGGGCCGACGTAGAGGATGCCCTGCTGTTTGCACAGCGATTCAAAGCGTTTCCAACCCTGTAATTCGCTGCTCGGCGAAATGTAGAGGAGGACGGGCAGCGTTTTCTTCCCGACGCGGCGCGGCACATACAGTTCGTATTGTTGTTTCGTGGAGGCGTAGTCGCCCAGCCAGTCGGCGGGCGGCTTGGGCAAGCTGCGATTGGACAAGGCGAACGTCCAATCGAGTCGCGTCGGCGCACTCACCGCAACCTTAGGATGATAGCCGGGCGGCAGCCCGTCGGCTCGAACGGAAGAGACGAGGTACAACAGCGGCAACGCGATCCAAGCCTTGGCCTTCATGGGTTTCTCTCCTTCACTACGGTTCCAACAGTGATTCTTGGCGGATCGTCACCCGTTGCAGCGCGGCCGGATCGAGAACGATGCCCAATCCCGGTCCAGGTAGAGCCGCTGCCCAACCGCCCCAGCCGAAGGTCAAATCTTGAGTCGCCAGCGCTTCTTGCACGAGATGGCGGTCGTAAGAGCCTTCGAGATAGCGCAGTCCCTCAACGCTGGCGGCAAAGTGTCGTCCCGCCGCCGACAGCACCGCCGTCTCGCCGACTTGACAGCCGAGCTGGCAACCCAAGCCGTGTTGCTTGGCGAACTGAGCTAGACGCAACGACGGGATGAACCCTCCGCACTTGGAGAGACGAAGATTAAACAGATCGCAAAAATGCCCTTCGACGGCGCGCTCGGCGTCGAATCGGCCGCACAACGACTCGTCGAGCATGATCGGCGTGTGAATTTGCCGCCGTAGTTCGCGAAGGTATCCGGCTTCGGCGTGGGGCAAGGGCTGCTCGACGGCGCTGATGCCGAAAGGCTCCAACTCCCGAATGCGTTCGACCGCGTTGGCCGGTGTCCAGGCTTCGTTGGCATCGAGCCGGAGGTCGATCTTGCGCCCTCCCCAACGCCGCACCACGCCCAACCGCTTACGGTCGTCGTATCCTTCCATGCCAACTTTGATTTTCACCTGCCGAAAGCGATAGAGGCGAAAGACGATGGCCGCGGCCAACGTCTTCATGCCGCGCGCCGTGGTGATGGCCCCGCTGTAGCGCACGCGGCTTTGCGCGCGATAAAGCTCCGGCGCAAGCAACGGCACGACATCCGACAGCGAGCGTCCAAAATGTCTCCCATAGGCGTCGAGAATCGCCAATTCGACGGCGCAGCGCGCCGCATTCCCTTCGCAGCCACGTTCGTCGCCGGGAACCGCCATCAACCGCAACCGCTCCGCCAAGGCGACGGCCCGCTCGAAGTCTCGGCAGTCTTCGCACTGCCCCGCCAAATCGCTCCGACGCAGCAAGGCAAACGCCGAGTCGATGGTCTCCCCCGTGACATAATCGCGTGGCACACCCTCGCCGAATCCCTCGCTGCCGTCTTGAAGGACACAGCGAACCAGCAGGTTTTCGGTCTCCGTGCGCGTATGCGAGGCATGGCGAATGCGCCGCCTCAAAGGGATGCGAATCCGATACGCGGTTAATCCGACAATTCTCAAGCGTATCCTCCCGGCAAACTCCACGCAGTTCGTCTACTCATGCTATACCAGAATATCTTGGGGAGGGGAGTGCGTATCGGTCGCCGCTATTCCGAACTAGCTTCCGATGCGATAGGCGGGAATGTCCGTACTGTCCGTCCTTCGTTCAATTCCACAAGGCGACGGCTGCCTTTGCTCGATTGAGCATTCGTTCCACTTCAGTGGCGTCTTCGGCTTGGGGAGACGCCGAGAGATAGGCTTCCAAATGGTCGATGGCACGGCCCGTATGCCCCGCTCGATACAGCGTTGAACCTAGATCGCGCCGTTGCGAGAGATCGCGCGGCGCGAGTTGACAGAGCCGTTCGATGGTTCGTGCCGCGCGTGGGAAGTCGCCGTTGCGCAAATAGACGCCCTTCAGGTTCATCAGCATCCGCGTCGCCATGGATGCCAGCGACACGGGACGCAGTGCTTCGGCATCGACCTCGAACGGCAATCCGCTAACTTGTTGCACAAGAAACTGGCACTTCTCCGGCGTCATGCGCCGACCGCCGTGGTACGGATCGAAAAGGATCTCCTCGCCGTCTCGAGTGGCCTTGACGATAAAATGTCCCGGCAAGCCGACTCCGAACACCTCCAGCCCCGCACGGCGTCCGACGGCCATCGTCACCGCCGAGAGACTGATCGGGATGCCGATGCGCCGGTCGAGAACCTCGTTGAGATAACTGTTGCGCGCATCGTAGTAGTTTCGTTGGTTACCGTGGAACCCCAACTCGTGGAACAGGTAACGGCACAGACACTTGACGCGCTGGAGGAGACTGCCCCGTTGGTGACTTCGGGCCTCGTGCGCCATGCCCTTCAGCTCGGTCAGATACGCATCGACATCGAGAGACGGATATTCGTCTCGCGCCAGCAAGAGGGCCAACTCGCCAACGTCGAAAGGAGGATCGGGCGTCTGCGCCAAAATCGAGAGCATCCCATTGAGATTCATAATGGTATTATAGGAGAGGAGTACGAGGTTCGGAGAGAGTCATGGAACTCACGGTTCAAAATGTCTACGGCCTCCTGTTGCGGAGCAAGCTGCTGTCGATCGACGAAAGCAAGGCTTTGTATGCCCGCTGGCAGCTCGAAGCCAAAGAATCGTCCACGAATTTGGCTCAATTCGCTTCGTGGATGGTGGCCAATAAGTATCTCACCGAGTATCAGGCGCAGCTGTTGGCGCGCGGCCACGCCGAGGGCTTCTTCCTCAACGAATACAAAATTCTCGATCGACTGGGCAAGGGACGCATGGCTGGGGTCTACAAGGCGCAACATGAACTGGGGCAAGTTGTCGCCATCAAAGTGTTGCCGCCGTCGAAAGCCAAGGAAGCGAACTTGCTCGGTCGATTTCACCGCGAGGCGCGGCTGGCGCTGCGCCTCAAGCATCCCAACATCGTCCGCACCTTCCAAACGGGCGAAGCGCAGGGGCTGCACTTTATCGTCATGGAGTATCTCGAAGGCGAGACGCTGGAAGACGTATTGGCTCGGCGAGGGAAAATGCCTCCGAGCGAGGCGGTGCGACTGATTTATCAAGCGCTTCAAGGATTGCAACACATCCATGCGCAGGGCCTAGTCCATCGGGACTTGAAGCCCTCCAACATGATGCTGGTCGGATCGACGCCGGACAGCACGACGCGGGCCACCCTGAAGATCCTCGACATCGGCCTCGGTCGCACCTTGTTCGACGAGGCGACCGGGGAACCGGGGGATCCCGGTCTAACGACCGAAGGCGTTCTCTTGGGCACGCCGGACTATATGTCACCGGAGCAAGCGCGCGATCCGCGGCAATCCGACATTCGCGCCGATATTTACAGTTTGGGCTGCGTCCTCTATCACCTATTGGCCGGTCAACCGCCCTTCCCGGACACCAACATTATCAGCCAAATGATCCGCCACGCCACGGAGACGGCCAAGCCTCTCAAGACGTTGAATCCAGCCGTTTCCGATGGGCTGCAACAGATCGTCAATTGGATGATGGCCAAGGACGCCGCCCAGCGCTACCCGACCCCCGAGCGAGCCGCCTCGGCCTTGCAGGTGTTTTTGGCCGCCGGGAACGACTCTCTGTCCGCGCCGGAGTCGGACCCTCGCATGAGGACGTACCTAACCTGGCTGGAACAGAGCGACAAACAACCCATTCTCGCGGTTCCGAAGCCCCAGCCGGTACCCCCCGTCAAACCGCCCTCTAGCACCTTGCCCGCAGCCAAAAAGCCACCCTCCGGCACGCTGCCCCCCGCGCCGAAGCCCCCTTCCGGCACGATCCCCGCTGCCAAGCCGACGAGGCCACAGATACCGATCGCACAAGCTCCGACCGTTGCTCCTCACGAGAGCCACCATAAACAAAAACGACACAAGAAGAAGCACCGACCGTCGCATTCTCCGGGAGCCGCCCCGCCTCCCGTTCCCCATGCGGATGCCGGGGAATCGGTGAACGTGGAGTTGGTCCCGTTGGAACAGGTTACCTCCACCGTCCATCAGCCGACGAAGCTCTGGCGTTTGAGCCGACGCGAGGCCGTGATCTTCGGCATCGGGGCGTTGCTCGGAGCCTTCGTTACATTCATCGGCGCATGGATGGGGTTCAAACGTCACGAATAGGATTTCGTCGTCCTGGCTTCGCCTTCCGGTGACACGTCAACGATGCGGTCGCCAAGAAGCAGCGCGCGAAGGACGAAGGCATGTTTCGGCTGCCAATCGAAGAGGAGCAGATTGGAAGGCTCGCCAACAACCAAGTTCTGCGGTGGAAGTCCCAACAGTTGACGCGGACGCGCGCTTGCCATGTCCAGCGCGTCGGCCAACGAGACTTCGCCGAGAGCGAGCAGGTGAGCGATACAGGAATCCGTAAAGCAGCCCGAACCGGCAAGGAACACCGTGCCGGGCACGACAATGCGACCGTCCGCCCGCACCTCGAACTCTTGCCCCCATTCGCGGTATCGACCCGGTGGCAGACCGGCGAGACTGCTGGCATCGCAGGTCAGAATCGTCCGCGCCGGCGTTTTGACGCGCAGAACGCAGCGTAAGACGGCGGGTGGGAGATGATGACCGTCGGCAATGACGCTGGCCCATAGTTCGTCGGCGGCAAGTTGCTCCCACAAGTAGTTGTCGTGCCGGGGCAGCAGCGCGTGCGAGCCGTTGCCCAGGTGCGTGGAAAGCCGCGCTCCGGCAGCGATGGCCGCGCGGATACACTCTCGGTTTGCCGCCGTGTGCCCCAACGCAACCACGACCCCGGACGCCGAGGCCTTTTCGATGAACGGCAACGCGCCCTCGTGTTCGGGAGCCAGCGTGAGCAAACGAATCCGTCCGCCGGCGGCGTCTTGGAAACGGCGAAACTCGTCCCAATCCGGTGGTCGAACGTGGCATTGCGGATGCGCCCCACGCGGGCCATCTTCCGGACTGATGTACGGTCCTTCGAGATGAAAGCACGGCATGGATCGGCCCATTTCGTTGTCGCTCTCACACAAACGGCGGAGCGTGGCGAAGCCGTGCAGCAATGCCTCGCGCGAATTGGTAATAAGCGTGGGACAGAACGAGCCGATGCCGTGGCCGCGACAGACGGCGACGACGCGGCGTATGTCGGCGTCGCATAAACTCGGCGCGTTGAAACTGACGCCTCCACAGCCGTTAATCTGCAGATCGAAGAGTGCCGGAGCGATCCATTCCGCTTCAAGGTTCGCGACATCCTCTCCGCTCGGCGTAATCGCGGCGATGGAGCCGTCGCGACAGAGGACATCGAGTCGTTCGCCGCTGGCATAATGGCGCGCCCGCACGCGCAGCACGGTGTTCTTCATGGGATGCGCGGTTCCTCCTTTTGAAGTTCGATACCCTTGTGTTAGAATTTGTCGAGGCGAGCGGCAGGGTGGCGCGAGACGAACCCTGGGACCGGAAACGGACACTTGGACGGAAAAGCATATCGTAGAGTGAATCGAGGGATGCAACTCACCCAAAAGAAGTAGGAATCGTGCATGAAGGCTCTCGTGAAACGCAAGGCGGAGGCGGGACTGTGGCTTGAAGATGTGCCGCGTCCCGAGGTCGGTGTCAACGACGTACTCATCCGCGTGTATCGTACCGGCATTTGTGGCACCGACGTGCATATCTGGAAGTGGGACGACTGGGCGCGGAAAACGATCCCCGTGCCGATGGTGGTCGGCCATGAGTTTGTCGGCGAGGTTGTCGAGGCCGGCTCCAATGTCGCCGATTTTCACCCCGGCGAGATCGTCAGCGGGGAGGGCCATGTCGTTTGCGGTCGCTGTCGCAATTGTCTGGCGGGACGCCGTCATTTATGCAAAGACACGCGCGGCGTCGGCGTCAATCGTCCCGGAGCGTTCGCCGAGTATATCTCGCTGCCGATGACCAATGTTTGGCATCACGATCCGGCCATCGATCTCGATGTGGCCGCCATTTTCGATCCGTTCGGGAATGCCGTTCATACCGCGCTGTCGTTTCCGGTTCTCGGCGAAGATGTGCTCGTCACCGGCGCTGGCCCCATCGGCATCATGGCTGCGGCGGTGGCGCGCCATGCCGGCGCACGCTATGTCGTCATCACCGACGTCAATCCGTATCGACTGGAACTGGCGCGCAAGATGGGCGTCACCTTGGCGTTGAACATTCGGGAATCCAGTCTCGCCGAAGCCCAGAAACAACTGGGCATGAAAGAGGGTTTCGATGTCGGACTCGAAATGTCCGGCAATCCCTCCGCTTTCCGCGACATGCTGAGCAACCTTTGCCACGGCGCGAAAGTCGCCATGCTCGGCATCCCCGAAAAAGAAATGGCCATCGATTGGAACCTCGTCGTCTTCAACATGCTGACCATCAAAGGCATCTATGGCCGCGAAATGTACGAGACGTGGTATAAGATGACCGTTATGTTGCAGAGCGGCCTCGATATTCGACCGATTATAACGCATCGTTTCCCTTATAGTGAATATCAAAAGGGATTCGACGTTATGATGTCCGGGCAATCCGGCAAGGTGATCCTCGATTGGACGAAGGATTGAAACGGGGTTCCGTCTTCTGTATCGAGTGCTGGCGCGGATGGGAAAATCATAATGACAAGTCGTATGTCCTTTTCGATCCGCGCGCTCTGGGTGGTCCTGGTCCTTTTGACCCAACTCACGAGCTGTCGCGCCGATGCGCCCGAAGCCGATGCCATTAAGACGGCTGTGGACGACGCGCTTCAATCGTGGCACGTTCCCGGCGTCGCCGTCGCCATCGTTCGCGGCGAAGAGATTATCTATCTGAAGGGGCATGGGGTCCGATCCGTCGAAGACCGCGCCGCGGTCACACCGGATACCCTATTTCCCATCGCCTCTTGCACCAAATCGTTCACCACCACCGCGCTGGCGATGCTGGTCGATGAAGGCAAACTGCGTTGGGACGATCCGCCGCGCAAGTTCGTCCCCTATTTTCGACTCTCCGATCCGCTCGTCGATCGAGAAGTAACATTGCGCGACTTGGTGACGCATCGTACCGGGCTGCGCGATCATTACATGCTCTGGCGTCGGTCGCCGTGGACGCAGGAAGAGATCATCCGCCGCGTCGGACGCCTGCCGTTGGACAAGCCGTTCCGCTCGGCGTTTCAATATCAGAGTACCATGTTCACTGTAGCCGGGTTCGCGGCGGCCAAGGCTTCGGGGATGCCCTGGGAAGACCTGGTGCAAAAGCGTTTGCTCGATCCGCTCGACATGAAGGCGACGCGATTCACCACAAAAGCCATCGAAAAAGTGGCCGACAAAGCGAGTCCGCATCGCCTCAATGGCGACAACAGACCGTATACCATCGCGCCGTATCCAATGGAAGTGCCCGAACCTGCCGGTTCGATTCAGTCCAATGTCCGCGATCTGAGTAAATGGCTGCTCTTTCACCTCAACAACAAGACGATTGACGGCAAACCGCTGGTCTCACCCCGCAACCTCGACGAAACGCATACGTCGCAGATTATGATGCACATGGACGCGATCGATCGCGCTTTGTTTCCCGAAACGAATCGCATGAGCTACGGCATGGGCTGGGTGATCCAAGACCATTTCGGGCATCGTCTGCTGCAACACGCCGGCGCGATCGACGGCTTCCGCTGTCATTTCACGATGGTTCCTCGATCTCGATTAGGGATCGTTCTCTTGTGTAATCTCCATCACTCGCGCATGAACATCGCGCTGAGCAACAGTCTACTGGAAATCCTGCTGAAGCTGCCGCATCGAGATTGGAACCGAACGGTGGCCGAGGCCGCGCGGAGAGATCGAGCCGAGGCGGATCGGGAGGAACTCGAAGACCGGAAGCGTCGCCTCCTTCCCACGCGACCCACGCGCGAACTGAACGGCTATGCTGGCGTCTACGAACATCCGGCCTATGGCGCTGTTCGCGTGTCGCTGGAATCCGGACGATTAATCTGGCAGTGGCATCGCTACAGCGCCGCGCTGGTCCATTGCTACTACGATACTTTTGCGCTGCCCATCGAGATCATGGGCGAACCGCGCGTGGTATTCGCACTGGATGCCAAGGGAGTCGTGGCACGCATGAAAGTATTGGGAGCGATGGGCGTGGAGTTTGAGCGGCATCGTTGACTGAAATGGATGCCGTTGTAGCTCGCGGCGCAATCGAGGAAATGACACTACGCGTAGAGACGATCCGCAAAGCCCCCCTCGCCCCTGTACTCAGAGGCGAGGGGTCGGGGGTGAGGGGCCAGAATACTCGGAATGAATGACCCCCTCACCCCAACCCCTCTCCCCCTGAGTACAGGGGGAGAGGGGCTTATGGGACGGCCTCTAAATGGGAGACATCCGCATGGCTCGAATTCAACCGTTGGAAATCGAACGAGTCGAACCCGCCGCGCGCGCGGAGTTGGACGCGCAGCTTGCCTCCGGCGGGCGCGTGACCAATATGAAGCGCACGCTCGCGCATTCGCCGACGGCTCTGCATGCTCTCATGCAGTGGTATCCGCTGCGCGATGAGGTGTTGCCGATCCTCGGTCAGCGCTTGACGGTGCTTTTTGCATTTGCCGTGTCCACTCAGACCGATTGTCTGATCTGTTCGACGTTCTTTCGCCGTATTCTCCTCGACGCCGGAGAGAAGCCGGACGAGTTGACGCTGGACGAACGCGAGCAAACGGTTGTCGATTATGGTCGGCAATTGGCGCGCGATGCCAACGGGGTATCCGACGAGCTTTATCGGCGACTGGCAAGCTTTTTACAACCGGCGCAGATTGTGACGCTGACGGCGTTTGGCGGCTTGATGATCGCCACCAATCTGTTCAACAACGCGCTGAAGGTAGACCTCGACGACTACTTGCAACCGTATCGCAAAGCGGACGAAGGACGGTAAGCGATGGCGAACGAATGGGAGGGGCGCGTCGCTCTCATCACAGGGGCGGCCCAAGGTCAGGGTCGTGCTTCGGCCTTGGCGTTGGCGCGCGAAGGATGTCGCATTGCGGCCTTGGACGTGGCGAAAACGCTCTCCTATCCCGGGTACAATCTCGGTTCGCCCCAGGCTCTCGAAACATTGGCCGACGAGTGCCGACGGCTGGGCGTCGAATGTCTTCCCTTCGCCGCCGACGTGCGCGACGACGCGGCCGTCTCCGCGACGGTAAATGCGACGGTGGCACGCTTCGGACGCATCGACATCCTGTTCAACAACGCCGGCATCTGCGCCTACGGATTGGCTCACGAACTAACGGAAGAAGCCTGGGACGCGATGCTCGACATCAATCTCAAAGGCGCATGGATGGTCGCGCGGCGCGTGATGCCGCACATGATGGCTCGCAAGGCCGGTGTCATTCTCAATAATTCGTCGATCGCGGGCTTGCGCGGCATGGCTCGGTTGAGCCATTATGCGGCGTCGAAGTGGGGCCTCGTCGGTCTGACGAAATCGTGGGCCTTGGAATTAGCTCCTTATAACATACGTGTCGTATCCCTGCATCCGACGGGGGTGAACACGCCGATGAACGATGGGCTTGCCGCTCTGGAGGGGGCGACGCCGCAAGAGATTGCCGAGCGTTCGGCGGGCAATCTCTTGCCCGTGCCGTGGATCGAAGCCGAGGATGTGGCCGCCGCCGTCGTCTTCCTCGCTTCCGATAAGGCGCGCTTCATCACCGGCTCGCAATTCGTTGTCGATGCCGGATTGCTGACGCGCTGAATCCGCGCCGAGGTGAATGAAACAAAGCGTCGGTTCGTCTACTTGACGGAACGGCTCCATGCCGGATATATCATTAGCATCGAATGTTGTCTTCCAAGTGGGATGTTCGACGATGTGTGTCTCTTTCCATTTCCCAGAAGTCGAACCGGTGCCAGTTGCCTGGCGTCCCGGTTTCACCTGACTCTCATCTCCTCGCTAACGGCGTGACCGCGCTTAGCTGCTTCAATCTCTCAAGAGTCCTCGGTACTGTTCCGTCCCTCTCGGTTTGCGCCGGAGTTCCCGACGTTGGTTCGCGTTCGCCGTGTGGCATCTTTCGCCGTCACCGCAGAACGGGAGGATGCTCGTAGCTGTCGCAGTTACTTCGATTCATCTTTGTCTCAGCCAGAAAGGAAGTCGCCATGATTCGACTACGACGAACGATCGGCGGGAGATCGTCTTCTTCTCGCATGGGTTTCACGCTGATTGAGCTATTGGTGGTCATCGCCATCATCGCCGTGTTGATTGGTCTGCTTCTGCCAGCGGTGCAAAAGGTGCGCGAGGCCGCCGCTCGCGCTCAGTGCGCGAACAATCTCAAACAGATGGGGTTGGCGATTCACAACTACAACGGCGTCTACAATTCGTTGCCGCCTAGCCGCGTGGGGCCGCAGCACGCCACATGGTTCGTGGTGATTCTCCCCTATATGGAACAGAACAATCTGTACGCACAATGGAACCTCGCCAACAACTATTACGAGCAATCGCCCGCGGTGCAAAATGCCCTGGTCAAGCAGTACCTTTGTCCGACGCGGCGGAATTCCGCGATGCCAAGTACGCAGTACGAGATTTCGAGTACCGGCATTCCCGATACGCAATTGCACCCAGGAACGCAGGGCGATTACGCCTGCAACGGCGGACAATACGCGAATAGTCCCATCGTCGATAATCCGCTGTGCCGAGGCGCGATGTGCAGCGCCAATTCCCAAGTCAACAACTCCGACCAGGTAACTTTCACTACGTCGCAAACTCGACTGAACGACATCACGGACGGCACGAGCAATACCTTCCTTCTCGGCGAAAAACATTCGGTTCTCGCCCGATGGGGGCAGAGCGGGATGTGGGGAGAAGGTTCCATCTGGAACGGCGATTATCCTCGTAACTTCGCGCGCATCGCGGGCCCCACGTTATGGAATCTGGGACAAGGCCCCAACGATGCGACTGGGCCGTTTCACTGTAAGTTCGGCAGTTGGCATCCCGGCATCTGCCAGTTCGTTTTTGCCGATGGCCATGTCGTCGCCTTGGCCAACTCGACCAGTATTCCGACCCTCCAGATCTTGGCGGTTCGCAACGACGGTCTGGTAGCTCCCGACTATTAACCATCGGTTCGACGGACGGGAGCGTCCGTGCGCTCCCCCGTCTCCGAACCTCAACGAAATGGATCGCACGCATGAATCGCTCTCGCTTCTCTCTTTCGATCGCAACAATTCTCGCGATCTTCGTAACCATCGGCTGCGGCAAGAACTCCTCCAAGCAGCCGGCGGACAAGGCCATGGACATCGTGGACCAATTCCTTGAAGCTTGGAACCGAGGCGAATCCGTGGATCAATTTGCCGATCCCTCTCGCCCCCTTCAAGGCTCCGATCCCGATTGGAAGGCGGGGAATCAACTGATGAGTTTCTTAAGTGCCGGAGCGAAGCAATCTCCCGACGCGCTCGACCGCTTCCGTTGCCGAGTCGCCCTATCCCTCCGCAATGGAAAGGGAAGGATGTGGGATCAAGAAGTCGAATACGACGTTCAACTCGGCGAGAAAAGCGTCGTTCGCCGTGTCTCTCCCTAAAATGTCCTCGTCGCGGCGGAGATCTACCGTTCGCGCTCTAAAGACGAGGTTCGTCCGCGCCAGGGAGAAGGCTCGATGCAGCGCTTTAATCGACTCTTCAAAGTCCGCCATTATGAGTTGGACGCACTCGGATACGTGAACGACATCAATCTCGTCCGCTACATGCAAGAGGCAGCCATCGAAGCCTCGACCGATCTGGGATTCAGTCTCGATTGGTACAACGCCCACGGCGTCGGCTGGGTGGTACGGCGGTTAGCGGTGCGACACGATACTCCAGCGGTTTACGGCGACGAGATCGTGGCGGCCACTTGGCTATCGGGACTGCGCGGCGTGCGTTCCATCCGCGAATACGACTTGACTCGAACGCGCGATGGAGCCCGAGTGGCGCGCGGTCGAGCGGAGTGGGTCTACATGGACTTTCAGACCGGCGAGCCGACGCGCATTCCCGACGCCTGGGCCGATGCCTTCGATCTGAAGGAGAAACCGGAAGAACTCGGCATTCGATTAACCGCGGCTCATGCCACCGTCGGAGCGCTGCGTTATACTTCTTTCCGCCGCGTTCAGTTTAACGAACTCGATGCCGTCGGGCACGTCAATCATGCCGTGTACCTTCAGTGGATCGCCCAGGCATTCCGAGATGCGCTCGATACCCGCGCCGAGGCACTGGAGCCTCTTTTGCACGGAAGCGGGAGAGTCGTGCAATCGGGGCATGAGATTCAATACTTCGCGGCGGCAGTCGATCGAGAACCGATTGAGATTCTCAGCTGGCTGTGTGAAACGTCGCCCGAGGGAGCCGCTTGGACGCATGAGATTTACCATGCCGACACACGAAAGCTGATGGCTCGCGATTACGCGCGCATGATCGTCGTCGACAACAACCACCGACCGATCGCCTCACACCCGCTTTTGCTTGAGGCGATTCTTTCCGGACCTGAACTGTAGACGAGGATGAGGAATCTTATGCTTCGCTTACACTTCAGGCTCGGAAAGATCCGATTGTAGCGAGTACGCCGTTCCCTTTCAGCTGATCTCCTCGCGCAACGAGACAAATCCCATTGCGAAGAAGGTTCAAAAAAAGCCAAAATCGTATAGTTCCAGCGCCGGCATACAAGAGACATCGCAGGGGGATTAGCGTGAACAGCATCGCCGAATGCACCGTGCCGGAAAAGATACTTTTGGCCGGCTTTCAACTCGAAGAACAGGGGCAATCGCCGTTCTCCGCCGAGGCGCTCATCGTCGTCGCCTGGCAAAAGTATCCGCGCACGTTCGGACTCAAAGGATACGACGATCAGTATCCCGATTCCAATAAAGTGTTGGCCAGCATCATGGGGGAAAAAGGGTTGGCGCGGCGCGGCTGGCTGAACAAGATGGGACAGAAATTATATTCGCTTAGCAACGACGGACGACGGGCGGTGCGTCGGCTGCTGCAAGGCGAAGAAGCGCCGGAAACCGTCAAGCGCGAACGCCCCATGAAGCTATCCAAAGATCAGGATAAGCTGATGCAAGGGCTGTTTGAAACCTCGGCTTACGAAAAATGCCGCGAAGGTCGCCATCAGGAGTTGACCTTCGCCGATGCCTGCCGATTTTGGGGCATCACGGAGAATCAATCCGGCGACGTTCTCGACGCGCGGCTCGATCATGTGCGCGCGGCGTTGGCCGACATCGAACGCATCGTGGGAATGAGCAGTGCCAACCTCAGCGATGGGCACAACATCGGCTCCGACGACGTGGCTCAGATGTGCCAGATCCACACGCAGCTGACGCAGCGCTTTGGTCGGCATCTCAACCTGCTGCGCAACCGCATCATGCGGCCATGAGCGAATCGCCAAAACGCAGCTGCGAGCCGGCCACATACTCGGCATTGATCTCGATGCTCAACCAGTGCCGCTCCAGCTGCTCGGCGACCTGGCCCGTCGTGTTGCTGCCGGCGAACGGATCGACCACCAGATCGCCCGGCTCGGTGAGAAATCGCACGAAAAACTCTGGAACCGGAGCGGGAAAGCGAGCCGGATGGATCGGCAGTCCGGCGGCGCGACAGCGACGAAAGTATTCGTCGCTGGAGCGCGTGTTCGGAACTTGCAAGATGTTGGGAGGAATCGCGCCGCCGTTATCTCTGCGGAAATGAGGTCCGATGTCGTGCTGAGAGGGTCGCTTCGCCGTCTGATAGCCGTCGCGCAACAGGCGGCGCATCGAACGGCTGTAGGGGCGCAAAACGCGGCGATTGTCGGCGTTGGGCGTATCCGACTTCGAGAGCCACCAGAGCGGAGTCACGGCGTCCTTGACCCGCGTGCGGCGGATCGTCACCCACTCCGCTGGCGTCGGCATCTTGCTGGGATTGTACCAGTAAAACTCTTGCGCCAGATGAAACATTTTGCAGAGCCGTAATATCAGCTCGTACTGATACAGCGAGCGCGTGCCGCTTCCGCGATTCCAGGCTCCGCCCAATTCAAAGACGAAACTCCCTTCGTCGGTCAGTACGCGATGGATTTCGACGGCGAAAGGCCAAAACCATTCGACGTATTCCGAGGCCTCGACATTGCCGTAGGCCTTGCGCCTCCGCAGGGCGAACGGCGGCGATGTCAGAACCAGCGACACCGAATTGCTCGGTATCTGGCGAAGCAGTTCGAGGGAGTCGCCCTCGTAACATTGTCCCCAGGTGGTGCGATAACTCGGCTCAATACCCGTATCGATCACGTCGATCCTCCTTGATCTCGTCTCAACGACGGACGCTCTCCGCGCGTATCCCAAACCGGCACAGACATTGTTACCGGAGATTGCGCCGGCGCGAAGACGAAGTTGCCATGACTGGACTGAATGCGCAGGGTACAATGGGTTTTCGTCTCATCGAGAGTTACGCCGCTCGGAGGATCGCATCGTGAAATCACCGTTTCCCGGCATGGACCCGTACATCGAAGCCTGCGGACTGTGGGAAGATTTCCACAACGATCTGATCATCGAGATCAAACACGCTCTGGCGCGGTTGGCTCCAGAGCGTTATTTCGTTCGGGCCGGAGAGCGATCCTATCACGTCCTCGTCGAAGCGAACGAGAAGTCCGACCGTCCCTTCGTTCCGGACGTGAAGATCACGACTTCGGATCGCGGCAAGAAACCGAGGAAGAAGCCCGGTGGCGTGGCCGTCATCGAGGCTCCGACCGAAAGCGAACCGCTGACGCTTCACGCCGTCGTCTCCGAGGAACACCGCGAAGGCTTCGTTGAGATCTACGAGGACAGTCCGGAGCAACGATTGGTGACGACCATCGAAGTGTTGTCGCCGTCGAACAAGACGTTTAACTCGGAGGGCTGGCACCTCTATCACAGTAAACGTTACAGCGCCCTGTTGGGCGGCGTGCATCTCGTGGAGATCGATTTGTTACGCGGCGGTCGTCGTCCGTTGATGCGCGATCCGTGGCCGAATAGTCCGTACACCCTTCTGGTCGGTCGGGCCGATCAACGACTTCGCTGTCAGGTTTGGCGCGCCTATTTCGACCGTCCCTTGCCGAGCGTTCCCGTTCCGTTGGCAGCGCCGGATGCGGATCTCACGCTCGATCTGCAACCGTTGATCGACACGGTATACGAATTGTCGCGCTACGGAAGGAGCATCGACTACCGCAAACCGTTGAAACCGCCGCTCAACGCCGAGGAACAGAAGTGGTTCGAAAAACGACTTCGTGAAGTGCAAACAAGTCGATAAAGCTCGTCCACTCGATGTCCTTGTTTCGTCGAACTTCAATGGGTCGATGGGAACGAGATGGGCAGGTCCCTCTTGCCCTCTACCCTCGCCGCGCTGACAATAGCGACAGTCTCGCCCCATTCCTTCGCACGAGGAGATGCTTGCCATGCGATTGCTCCGCATTCTCGGATTGGCCGGCCTAGTCGGCTTGGCCGTCCCCGGTTTCGCCGAAGAGAAGTCGGCAAAGGTGGAAGAGGGGAAACCCGCGCCGTCCTTCAATCTACCGGCCGTCAACATCGACAGAGTTTTTCCGGACAAGAAAGATGCCAAAACACTGAGTCTAAAGGATCTCAAGGGAAAGAATGTCGTCTTGTTCTTCTATCCCAAAGCATTGACCGGGGGCTGAACCATCGAGGTCTGCGGCTATCGCGACCACGCCGAGCAGTTTGCTCGAACCAACACAGTCCTCTTGGGCATCAGCGTCGATAAACTGGAAGCACAAAAGCGATTTTCGGACAAAGAAAGGCTGACATATCCTTTATTAGCCGATGCCGAGAAAAAGACGGCCAAGGCTTACGGCGTCCTCTCCGAACGCGGCCTCTCCAATCGCGTGACGTTTATCATCGACAAGGACGGCGTCGTCCGCAAGATCTATCGCAAAGTCAACCCCCCCGAGAATGCCGGCGAAGTCCTCGACTGGATCAAGACCAACCTTAAGGATAAGTAGAGAGGGAAGGTCGAAATGCAATCCGCTTGCGGTTCCCATCGAAACCGCAAGCGGACTGAAGCAGTTACCTGCTGACGAGCGTGAGGGGAGCCGTCGGCTTGTCCTTTTCAATCTGCATTTTCTGTTGAAACGTCCAACGTCCCTCCACGTCTTGCGTGTACATCAACCAACTTCCCGTCGGCAACTTCGCGCGAAACCTGCCCGATTCATCCGCAATCGTCGTCTGCCGTCCGCCCTTATCGTCGGCACAAACGAAGACGATCTTGGCACGGGCCAACGGAGTGCGGTCGGCTCGCAGCAAGCGTCCCTCGGCGTTGTAGCTGGGCGTCGAGGTGATGCGGTCGTAGCGCACGCGCGGCGTAGTCGCGGGAGCGGCAGGTTGTACCGGCAACGGCGATTGAAGTTGCGGTGGACGGTACGAGGTGCCGTTCTTCGCCGGTGGCATGAATGGAATGCGGTTCGAGGTTTGATTGCCCTGGCCCGGCGGCTCGATTGTCCCGTTGCCACCGGAAGACGGGCCGATCGGCTGACCGCCGACGGCGGGAGGCGCGCCGATCGGGCCGCCGGAGACAGCCGGTTGCTGTTGCGGCACGGCTACCCCCGTCGATCCGGGTGGCGGCGCGGCCACGGGAGCGCCGACGGTGGTCGTACAGCACGTTGTTTGCGGTTCGTAATAATTCACCTGTTGATAGGTCGTTACCGGCTGCAAGCAGCAGCGCTGGAGATAGCTCGTTACCGGGCAAGATTGCGAGCGCAACCGATAGGTCGTCACCGGCTGAGCGACTTGCTGGTAACTGCACGAACACGGATCGTAGTAGCAGCTATAGCGATAGCTCGTGCAAGGTTCGTAGTAATAACTGGTGCGATAGGTGGTCACCGGCTCCGCATAGCAGCTCTGCCGATAGGTGACAACCGGCTGATAGTAGCTGCGCTGCACATAATTCGTCGTGCATTGCTGGCATCCGCCACTCGGGGCGGCCACGGCGACAGGGGCGACCGGAGCCGCGTAGCTCGAACTGCTCCGGCAACTATGGCAACAGACCTGGAAGACGTTATTCCAGGCGGCTTCGGCGGAGCCGTTCCCCACGGCCAAGACCGCCAGCGCGCCGCACCACAACGAAACCCGGAAGGGTCTCATGGCACATTCTCCTTCCCAGCGGGTTTGCTTCTCGGTGCCTCTCGACTGCTCCAGCACACACTGGAGTCGCACCACGAAACCTCTCGAACGAATCGGCGCACCCGTGGCTCACGCCGACCCTTCTTTATCCTTAATTACCTGAAATCGTCGATCAAGAGAGGAGAGCGCATTCCCAATGGGAAAATCCTAACGCGGCTGATACAACTGTCGGATTCGCTAAAGTTAACAACCCTCACGGTTTCACCGTGAGGGTTGAGGTGCGTCTTGGAGAGATGGGAAGTATAGGAAACTCCCCCGTTCCTTGACTTGCAGCTGCACTTAGCCCGCGATGGCTTGGATGGCTGCCAAGGCGGATTCGTAGTTGGGATGAGAACCGACCTCCGGCACATACTCGGCATGGGTGATTACGCCGTCTCTATCGACCACGAACACGGCTCGGCTCAGCAGGGCCAACGGTAGTCCTTCGATGAGAACACCGTAATTTTGCCCGAACGAGTGATTGTGAACGTCCGACAGCGTCTGCATGTTGGTGATGTTCTCCGCCGTGCAGAATCGCTTCTGCGCGAACGGGAGATCGAGGCTGATGGTGTAGCAGGCGAGTTTGTCCTTGTAAGCGCCGAGAGCCTCGTCGAATTTGTGCGTTTGTTGGTTGCACACGGGCGTGTCCAACGACGGGACGACGCTGAACAGCCGGGCTTTAGCGGGCGTTTTGTCGAGTCCGACGACATCGAGTCCGCTCAGGCAGGCGAAGCCTGGCGCTTTATCGCCGGCCTTCAGTTGTGGCCCCACGAGGGTGAGCGGGTTGCCTTTGAAGGTGACAGCATTGGGACGTTTCTGCATGGGAGTTCCTCTCGACGAAGGTGAATTGGCACGTTGACGACTCGGTTAAAATATGCCGATCCGTCACAATCGTCAAATGCCCTACAATCTACTTTATCCCGCTTGCCGAATGCGAAGATCTCGACAGGTTGCTTGGTAGCTGGCTTCCAAGTCGAGGGGTATCGAGAACTCCGATGCGATCCAGAGGGGGAGGGTCGGTAGAGACTGTCCCAAAAAGAGGGGTGCCGGCCAGACTTGAAGTTGTTGCGTTTCCGATTCGCGGTCGATGGCTCGGTAGGCCACTGCGGATAAGCCGGGCGACGGCATGGCTGCGCTCGAATCGACTCCGAGGAGAGCCAATATCGCGGCATTCAAGTCGGCCCGTCTCGTCGTCACGGTATCGACGACCACGACGCTGCTACCCTGATGGAGATAGTGTACGCATTTGACCGCGAATGCCTGACGCGCCGTCGGACGATCCTTATTGCGCGGGCTTATTAGCTCAATTGCGGCGGCTAAACGTGGGTCGCCATCGTCGGCGAATACCTGAACCTCGACACACTCGGCCGCGGGCAACTCGACAGCGACAGCAAGCCCTGGCGCGGGAGGCGTCCACGTCTGGGGCGCAGGCGCGCCTTCTGAGTACGGAGTTGTATCCGGGTCGCGCAAAGCGGCGACATCGATTTCAATTGGCCCGTCGCGATCGACGAGAGGCACGGCATAATAACCTTGGGGCAACACGCCCAGGTTGAGCAAACGAGCGATTCCCGTCGCCCAAGCACCGTGAAAACCGCGCCAAGGGTGCGTTCGGCTCAGTGGCGGATTAAAGTGGTCCAGCAATGGCATATAGTTCTCTTCGATAAGTCGTCCGGCAACGAAGGGAGCTTCAAAATGCGCCGGTTATCGATCGTTCGACTTATAAGTACCTTACTTTAGCACCGCTCCCATCACAAGCCGAGATAAGGCTAATTCAACTCGACTGCCTCTTCCCAGTGTTCGTACAGATATTGCAACCGCGCCTTGGCTTCCTCGAACGCCTTGGTCGTTTGCTTGACGCGCTCGCCGTCGCGATACAGATCCGGCGAGGCGAGCGTTTGTTCCAACTCTTGAATCTCCGTTTCCAGAGCCGCAATATCCGTTTCTAATTCTTCGACCTTGCGATAGGGAAATTGTCGCTTACGCTTCACTTTCGCCGATGGCGTCGCGCTCGGCTGGCGCGTGGGGATCGTCGGCCTCTGGGTCTCTTTCGTCGCGGAGCTGACGCTTTCCGCTCGCGCCGATTGTGCGCGCATCAGCTCGTAGGTATCGTAGTTGCCGTGAATCACCTGCACGTTGCCGGAACCGTCGAGAACCAGCAGCACATCGACGACGCGATTGAGGAAATAGCGGTCGTGGCTGACCACGATGGCCGTGCCCTCGAACTCCAGGAGCGCTTGCTCGAGCGCGTCGCACGCCCACAAATCGAGATGATTCGTCGGCTCGTCCAGAATCAGGACGTTGACCCCCTGAGCGACGAGCTTGGCCAGGGCGGCTCGGCTCTTCTCGCCTCCCGAGAGATTGCCCACCCGCTGATACACCTGATCGCCCGTCAGCCCGAAGCGACCGAGCAGATCGCGCATACCCTGCTCCACGACATCGGGGTCGGCTTCCGGCCACACGGCACGAATGACGGTCTTATCCGGTGGCAGCGAATTCAAATGCTGATCGTAATAGCCGAACTCGACGAGATGGCCGCGCTGCACCTTGCCACCATCCGCTTCTTCTTCGCCCAACAGCACCCGCAGCAGCGTCGTCTTGCCGCTACCGTTCGGGCCCATGATGCCCAATCGCTTGCCGCGATGCAGCGTGAAATTCAGATCCTTGAACAGGGGGCGGTCGTAGGACTTCACTAAATCTTCGACGTGCAGCACCACATCGCCGCTGCGACGCACGCCGCCGAAGTGCATGAACGGTGTCTCGATCATGGTCGGGCGCTCGAGCCGTTCGATCTTGTCGATTGCCTTCTGCCGCGATGCCGCCTGCTTGTGCAATTGCCCGTAATGAACTCGGCGAATGTACTCCTCTTGTTTGCCGATGTACTCGCGTTGGGCCTCCCAGGCTTTAAGCTCCATTTCATAGCGTTCTTGTCGCAATCGCCAATACTGCTTGAAATTGCCGGGGTACGAGTCGATGCGTTTGCCGTGCAACTCGAATACCTTGTTCACCACGCGATCGAGAAAATAGCGATCGTGGCTGACGATCAGCATGGCCTCCGGCTGCTTGATGAGGTAGTCTTCGAGCCAGCGCGTGGTATCGATGTCGAGATGATTGCTCGGTTCATCGAGAAGCATCACATCGGGCGAGGCGAGCAGCAGCTTGGCGAGCATGACTCGGCTCTGCTGCCCGCCGCTAAACGTCTCAACTGGCCGTTCGTACTCGTCGCGGCGAAAGCCAAGTCCATCGAGAACCTGTTCGACGTGATGATCGACATTGTAGGCGTCGTGATGGCGCAGCAACTCGTTGAGCCGGTCGTAGCGCGCGGCCAACGTCTTGCGTTCGCTCTCCTCGGTGGCCGTCGCCAAAGCCTCGGCGGTGCGGATCATGTCGTCGTGGGCGGCGAGCAGTTCATCGAGTGCCGACCGCGCTTCGACGAACAGGGTGCGCTCCGGCTCGAACACCGGTTGCTGTCGCAACAGGTTCACCCGCGCCCCGGCGTGTAAGCGCACCGCCCCCTCATCGGGTCGGTCCAACCCCGCCAGGATGCGCAACAGCGTCGTCTTGCCGGCCCCGTTAGGCCCGACCAAGCCGACCCTTTCGCCGCTCTGCAATTCAAACCCAATGTCCTGAAACAGCGGCCCCTCGTCGAACCCGCGCGAAAGACCGGCACAACTCAATAGCAGCATGTACTCTCATCCGACTCCGCGATGAAACAAAACTCCGAGCAGTCGTCGCTTATCAAACCACATGAACCATGCAGAGCGAAAGAGCAAAGTCGCGGCGTTAGGATTCGGTCGGACTTGGAAAATGAAAACGCTTCATCGCGAGCGGCAGCGGATCGCGCACACCTTGGTTGGCCGCGACGCGCAGCGGAGCGAGTTGTCTCGCGCTGCGCGTCGCGGCCAACCAATTTCCTCAATCTCCCTCCTCGTTACCACGCCGGAGCGGTGGAACGACGACGAGCATCACTCGCGGGACATGAATTTGACGCACACCGGCTTGCCGACTTCGGCCTTCTCGCCCGTCGGTTTTAGCGCGCCGGTTTTGGGATCGATCCGGAAGACCAGGATGCTGTCGCCGTCTTGATTGGCGACGAGCAGAAACTTGCCGGTCGGATCGATGCCGAAGTTTCGCGGGGTCTTGATGCCTGCCGCCTGACGCCCGGAGGCGGTCAATTGGCCGGTCTTCTCGTCGATGGTGAAGACGGCAATGCTATTGTGGCCGCGATTGGAGCCGTAGAGAAATTTGCCGGACGGATGCACTTGCACCTCGGCGGTCCACGTCGGTTTGTCGTATCCTTCGGGCAGGGTGGTCATGGTTTGAATCGGCGTCAAGGTTCCCTTGTCGGCATCGTACTTCATGGCCGTGACGGTGTTGGCCATCTCGTTGATGACATACGCATAGCGGCCATTGGGGTGAAAGGCGAAATGGCGCGGGCCAGACTTAGCCGCGACTCGGACGGCGGGCGGGTCGTTCTTTTCCAGTTTCCCCGTGGCGGCGTCAAAGCGATAGATAAGCACCTTATCGAGTCCGAGATCGGCGACGAAAGCGTGGCGATTCTTGGCATCGAGATTGATGGAGTGGGCGTGCGGCGCTTCCTGCCGAGCGGGATCCTCGCCCTTGCCGATGTGTTGCACGAACGCGGTTTCCTCGCCGAGTCGTCCGTCGTCCTCAATGGCCAGCACCGTCGCGTTGCCTCCGCTGTAGTTGGCCACCAAAACGTGCTTGCCCGCCTTATCGACCACCAGATGACAGGCCGCCGCGCCGCGCGACGGCTTCTGATTGAGTTGCTTCAACGCCCCGCTGGCCCGGTCGATGGCGAACGCCGTGACGCAGCCGCTTCGCTTTCCCTCGAACTTGTCCAATTCGCCGACAGCATAGAGGAAACGCTGCTTCGGATCGAGCGCTACAAACGAGGGGTTGGCCGTTTCGGCCACGAGTTCCGCCGCGCCCAACTTGCCGGTGTTGGCATCGAAGGCGCAGCGATAAATGCCTTTGCTCTTACCGCCGGTGTAGGTGCCGACGAACACCCAGAAGCGCGACGACTTGGCGGCGCTGTCCGCCGACGCGGACAAACCGAACCAGGCCAGTCCGGTCAAAATGAGGATGAAACAAACCAGTGGACGGATTGGAGACATCATCGGTAGACCTCTTGCGAGAGCCAAAGGTAGGGTGCGTTGATGGACTTATTATACCGAAATAACTTTCATTTTCACGTCCCGATCCGACCGCATGTCGGGTCGCCTCGATTCACAAGGCAACGGTCGCCGGTTCGGCGATAGTCCATCGGCTCCATACAAATCCAGCAGCGACGATAACCGAAATTTCAAAGGAGACGGTTCATGCAAGCGATGCGCGTGGGAATGTTGGTCGTGGCCTTAACGATCGCAGGTTTTTCGATGGACGTTGCGGCGGACAAGTCGGCGGATCAGCCGAGGGCCTGGATCGACGATAGCGGCCCCGATTGGAAGCCTCTGACTTTCGACGATTTCGTCAACGTCAACGGCGACAAAGACACCTGGTCCGGGAAGGACGGCGACATTCACTGTACCGGCAAGCCGGTCGGCGTCTGCCGGACCAAGAAGCGCGTCGCCAACTTCGAGCTGACGGCCCAATGGCGACACAACAAAAGCGCGGGCAACTCCGGCATATTCGTATGGGTTCCCGACGACGTTCTCAAGGATCTCAAGCCGGGTCGATTGCCTTCCGCCGGCATTGAGGTGCAGATTCTCGATCACGGCTACGCCGAGCAGTATCAGAAGCAGACGAAGAAGAAACCGGATTGGTTCACCACCAACGGCGACGTATTCCCCGTCGGCAAATCGAAGATGAAGCCGTTTTCACCGACTTCGCCGGACGGCAGCCGCAGCTTCCCGCGCAAGAACTTGAGCAAAGGGGTGGGGCAATGGAACCACTATTATGTGCGGGCGATCAACGGCGAGATTCGCCTGTGGGTCAACGGCGAGGAAGTCTCCGGCGGCAACCACATCGAACCGAAAACGGGCTATCTGTGTCTCGAAGCCGAGGGATCGCCCATCGACTTCAAGAACCTCCGCCTCCGCGAGTTGCCGTGAGCGGCTCGGTTTATCCTCTTCGCAGAGAATTGTGTAAGACTGGAGTGATAGGCAAATCGAATGTGCGTCTCTCCTTCAAGGATTTTGCCGGCAGGTTTTCAACGTCGGTGCGCGCCAGATCGACTGGTTGAAAACGCGCTGTTGCGGCCTTCACGGGGCGGCAAATATTTGGCCCGTCACCCCAGGGCAGCGATGATGGCTTGGCTCATTTCCGTGGTGGTGGCCTGGCCGCCCAGGTCGGGGGTGAGGCTGCGGCGTTCGGTGAGGACTTGCTCGACGGCGGAGAGGATGCGCTGGGCGATTGGTTTTTGGCCCTCGGCGTCGAGCAGGTCGATGGCTGGGAGCAACAGCGGCAGGGGATTGGCGCGATTGACGCCGATGTCCTCGCGCGAACCGCCGTGGAACGATTCGTAAACGTGGACGCCCTCGCCGACGTTGATGCCGGCCGCGGCGCTGATGCCGCCGACCACGCCCGCGCCCAGGTCGCTCACCAGGTCGCCGTACAGGTTGCCCATGACCAACACGTCGAACTGCTGCGGGCGCGACACCATTTGCATGCAGCAGTTATCGACGATGATTTCCCGCGTCTGAAACTCCGGGAAATCGCGCGCCGCGGTTCGGAACGATTCGAGAAACAGTCCGTCGGCCAATTTGAGGATGTTCGCTTTGTGGACGCAAGTGACGGACTTGCGCCCCATCGTTCGCGCCCACTCGAAGGCGAAGCGAAAGAAGCGATTGCTGGCCGCGGCGGTGACGACCTTGATGCTCTGCACCACCCCCGGCACGATCTCATGCTCGATGGCGGCGTACAGATCCTCGGTCAATTCACGAACGACGAGCATGTCCACGCCGCGAAAGCGAGCCGGAAGCCCCGCCAGATTCTTCAACGGGCGCACCGAAGCGAACAGACCCAGTTCGCGGCGAAGTTGCACGTTGAAATTGATCTTCTCCGGCCGTGGCCCCTCGACCGGTCCCGGCGGCGGCAGCAACTTTGTTTTCAGTGCCAGGCCCGAATGGCGCACCGAATCGAGTAGTGTTCGTGGGAGAGGTTCGCCACCTTGCTCCATCGACGCCCAGCCGGCCAGGTGTTCGTCCCAGTCGATGACCGCCCCGGCGGCGCTCAAGATGGCCTTTGTCGCCGGAACTTGATCGAGACCCGCGCCGCCGCCTTGAATTAACGTCACCCGCAAACCCATGTTCTCTCCTTGATAGAGATCCCCTCTCTTACGCTCCGAGGTGTCAATCGTCGATTCGGCTGCCTTGCATCTCGCGCATTTCGCGCTCTTCTTCATCCTCATCGTCGCCGTCGTCCTCGTCCTCACCCTCGTCGGCAAGGATGTTGGCCGACTTTAACTGCGGATCGTTTTCGACGCGCAAGCCTTGTTCGTACTCTTTGCCATCCAAGGTCAAGACGACGCGGTACATGCCGGGCGTCGTGGGATTGAGCAGACGCCGCCGCATCCCCTGCCCAGGTCCGGCCCCGCCGCCGCGCACCAGATCCCAGGATGCGCGATGAAGCCCCGGCGTCAGGTCCTCCTTTTTAAGCGGCAGTTCGCGCACCGCCTTGCCCGTGTAATCGACGATCTTGAGCTGTGCCTTCTGTGCCTGCTTGGTCAGCGAGTAATAGATTTGCGCTCCGCCGGGAGGATTTTGGCCCACGAAGAGATGATTGCCGATTCCATAGGGCGAACCGCGCGTCGGCTCGCGCCGCCAACGCATCGCCGTCGCCGGTCGATACAGGGTCGCCTCGGCCTTGAGTGTCTCCGGCTTCATCTGCCGCAGCGGCGTGGCGTCCAATACCCACAGACTGCGCCCGTGCGTCGCCGCCACAATCTCGCCGCTCGGATGCTGGGCCAATTCATGAATGGCAACGGTGGGTAAATTGTTGTTAATCCGCGTCCACGAGACGCCGCGATCGATCGACAGCCACACGCCGAACTCGGTACCCAGATACAGCACGTTGGGATTCTCAAGATCTTCGCGCAGCACGCGGGTCGAACCCGCCGGCAGATTGCCGCGCAACGATTTCCACGATTGCCCGAAATCTTCGGTGACAAAGACGTAGGGGTCGTCGTCGTTGGAACGATGGGCGTCGAAGACGACATAAGCGCGCCCCTCGACGAAGCGCGACGGTTCGATACTGGCCACCCAACGCGGACCCGGAAGACCCACTTTGTCGGCGACGTTACTCCATTTCGCTCCGCCGTCTTGCGTCACCCACAGATTGCCGTCGTCGGTGCCGGCGTACAGCACGTTGGGATTGCGCGGCGACTCGGCGATGGCCGAGGCCGTGCCGCGTTTGGTGCGGCTAATCTCCGGCGAAATCGCTTGCAGATCGTCGCCCTGTTTGATGGAGCGAAAGACGTAATTGCCGCCGCAATACAAGATCTGCGAATTGTGGCTCGACAAGATAAACGGCGTATTCCAGTTGAAGCGATAGGGAGGCAGGCCGCGCGGATCGCGCGGGCGAATGCCGGCGGTTTCGCCGGTGCGAAGATTGCGGCGCGTGATGCGGCCATCCTGCGACTCGAAGTAGACCAGATCTGGATCGTGGGGGTCGACGCGGCAGACAAAACCGTCGCCGCCGCCGACCATGACCCAATCTTCGTTGATCGGCCCCCGACCGTCCAGGGCATGGCTAGGCCCGCCCCAGCTGCCGTTATCTTGCAAACCGCCGTAGACTCGATACGGCAGCCGCGAATCGACATCGACGTGATAAAACTGACCGATGGCCATGTGATTGAGATATTCCCAATGCGTCATGCGGTCGTAAGTGACATAATAGCCGCCGTCGGTGCCGAGCAGCATGTGTCGGCCATCGCGCGGGTCGATCCATAAAGCGTGCTGATCGGGATGATATTCGCCGCCGTCGGTCTTAAAAGTTTTGCCTCCGTCCTCGGATCGGTATAAGCCGATGCCGAGAACATAGATATATTTTTCATCGCTGGGATCGACGCGGACCTGACTGAAATACATTGGCCGTGGATTGACGCTGTTGATGCGCGTCCACGATTCGCCTCCATCGCTGGACTTATAGAGTCCGCCATACTCGAAACTGTTCGGCCCCTGTTGATCTTGCACGTTCTCGCGCTGTCCGCCATACCAGAAACTATAAGGCCGAGTGGCGTTGGCTTGTCCCTGCGGTCCACGGCGTTCGATAGTCAGCGTCAGATCCTTGCTCTCCTTGCCGCGCAGCACCTTGACCGTCACCTTATCGCCGGGGTTGTGGGCGCGGATCAATTCGACGATTTTCTGGAACGATTTGACATCCGTTTTGTCGATTTTTTGCACCACGTCGCCAACTTTGAGACCGGCTTTCTCGGACATCCCTCCCGGCGCGATGCGTTCGACGCGCACGCCGTTGGTCGCATCCTCGCCCCGAAAATCGACGGGCAAGCCCTGTCGTCCGCCGCCGGGTTGCTGAGGCCGCTTGCCCAATGTCACAGTAACCTCCAGCAATTCCTTGCCGCGCACCACGCTCAAGATCAACTTGTCGCCGGCCTTGTGCGCGCGGATCTGCTCGGCCAAATCCTCGTACTTGGCGATGGACTTCTTGTCCACCGCTTTGATGGTGTCGCCGACTTTCAGTCCCGCCGCGGCGGCGGGACTGTCGGCAGTGATCTGCGTCAGCTTGGCCCCGCCGGCGACATTCTCTCCGGCAATGCCCAGATACACCTGGCTCGGCGGCGTACCCATGCCGATCTTCTCGCAGTCGATGATGGCGAATACCACATTGGGATTCTTCCGCGAATAATCCAAGCCAATCCGTCCGAGGGAGCAGCTGGGCAACCCCTTGGTCAACTTGCGAAACGTCTTGCCGCCGTCGGTCGTCTTATGGATCGCGCCGCCAGGCCCCCATTTCTTGATGGGATCGTAGGCATCGTAGCCGTCTTGCAAAGCCGGTTCGCCACGATGACTGTCGAAACCGTCGCGCGCCCGTTCCCACGTCGCAACCAACAGGGTGTCCGGCTCGGTGGGGTGCATGCGCATGTCGATGACGCCGGTCTTCTCATCGACGCTGAGGATTTTATCCCATTTCTTGCCGCCGTCGCTGGTCTTATACAATCCGCGTTCCTCGTTGGGACCATAGAGTCGGCCCAGCGCGCCGATATAAACGATGTCGGGGTTTTTCGGATGGACGATCACGCGGCCAATCTGAAACGATTTCTTCAAACCCATGTTTTGCCACGTCTTGCCGCCGTCTGTCGATTTATACACGCCGTCGCCGTAGGACACCGAGTTGCGCGGATTGTTTTCGCCGGTGCCGACCCAGACGATCTCCTTGTTCGAGGGTGCGACGCACACATCGCCGATGGAAACGGTCGCTTCGCGGTCGAATTGATGGACGAAGGTGACGCCGTTGTTGACGGTTTTAAGCAAGCCGCCCGAAGCGGTGGCCACCCAATAGACGGTGGGGTCGGCCTCATACACCGACAGCGCGACGATCCGCCCGCCCATCGACGCCGGGCCGATGCAGCGCCAGTTCAACGCGCGCGTCCACTCCGGCGCAAGCGTGGTTTGCGGCGCGGTGGGAGTCGCCGCCATGCGCCGCAGCTCTTCGAGCTTTTTGGATAGCTCTTGAATCTGCCGTTCGAGGTCGGCGATCTGTTGGGCGCGCGGAGCATTCTCCTCCGCGCTCGGTCCCGAAACGCCGAGAAAGAAAACGAACAAGATCGCTGGAATCGCGCGCGGCAACCAAAAGGACGCCTTGATGCGTGAGAACATGGATGTACCCTCAAGTAGTTCGCCAACGCCCTCGTCCCGCTCGCCGACAGCGCCGTTAGCGCTTCCGGATTTCAGGAATGGGTCTTGATTGAGAATAGCTTCCTCGCCGCTCAAATCCAATTAAATTTACTTTCTCTCGCCACAAGCCCATGAGAATGCGATGAGAAAACCCGCCCCCTCACGAACGCAATACCTTCGAGGGCAAGAGTAACTTAAACGACGAGTCGATGCAGCCGATGGCAACCAAACGCCCCTCGGCATCGAAGACGGCCACCTGACCTTCATTTTCAAGGCGAGCCAACGCTTCGGCCAACGGAACGCTCTGTCCACGACGCAATCGCCCCAGCTCTGTCTCGCTCAGCGAAAGGCGAGGCAGCTCGACGACGGCCCGCTCCATCGGCAACAAGGCGGCGCGGGCCGTCTCGTCATCGGCATCCAAGGGTACGGCTTCCTCGACCGAGAAAGGTCCGAGGCGAGTGCGTCGCAACGTCTCTACCAGCGCGCCGCAGCCGAGGCGCTCGCCGGCATCGCGGGCCAACGAGCGGATGTAGGTTCCCTTGCCGCAATGCACTTGTAAATCCAGATGAGGATAGTGGTAATCCAGGAGTTCGATGGAATAAATCGTCACTGCGCGCGGGCGGAGCGCTACCTCGTCGCCGCGCCGCGCCAGATCGTAGGCGCGGCGGCCGCCGACCTTGGCCGCCGAGTAAGCCGGAGGCACCTGTTCGATCGTGCCGAGAAACGATGCCAAGCACGCGGACACTTCGGCGGCTTCTGGAGCGGTCGCGCCGGGGACGGAGGCGACATTGCCGTCGGCGTCGTCGGTGTCGCTGCGCGCGCCGAGGAGGAAACGCGCGCGATAGGTCTTCCCCATCTTCTGGACGTATTCGACCAGGCGCGTGGCGTTGCCCAGGCAGAGAACGAGCAAGCCGGTGGCCAACGGATCGAGCGTGCCGGTATGGCCGAGGCGCGTACCGCGCGGGAACCATCGTAGGGCGGCGTCTACTGCCGTCCGCGAGGTCATTCCGGACGGCTTATCGACAACGAGCAATCCGTCGATGGATGCGGTGTTCATGGGCAAATCTCCCCGTGTGAATCGACGCGTGTTTGCATCTTTGCAACCTTACGAAGATGTAATGCAATTGTTCTTGCTATCGAGGGCGGGCCGGATTAACTTACAACCATCACGTTGATTGGGCGACAGCGTGATGTCGGTCGGCTTCTTTCGGGGAGCCGGCCGATTTTTTTTAGGGCGGAGCCCCAGCGGCTCACGCCGCCGGTTCGCCCGACCTTCGCGGGCCAAGGCTGGACGGTGGGCGAGACTTTGCTATAATTGCATATTCAGAAAAGCCTTTCGATTCGACTCGGGCCTCAGAATGATCGCGACGGGTTCCATCTTCTTCGAGATCGAGCTGCCCAACGCCACGACGTGGTTCTACTTCTCGGCGTTGTTGGCGGTCGCGTTGTTTTTTAAGTTCACCCGATTACTCAGCATCCGCAACGCCGATGTGTTCGCGCTCTTCTTACCCATGCCGGGTTTTTTGTTGCTCGATCCGCACGAGAGCAGTCCGTTGTGGGGCTACCTCTGGCTTTTGGGCTCGTCGATCTTCTATCTGCTGCGCTGCCTGTTCGATCTGACGTTGGTGCGTCGGCCGGCGTTGAGTCCGAACCTCAACTTCAGCGGTCTCGTGTGGTTGGCCGGCGCGCTGTTCGTCAGTCTCATTGCCGTGGCTGCAAGGCATCCCAACTCACAAGACAAGAGCGACAACGACACTTCCAAACACCGCGACTCGGCCCCCGTGACTCTCGAGCCGGTGAAACGACTCGGCGAGAAGGTCATCGTGGACCAGGCACCGCCGCAAGTCGATCGCAAATTGCTGGAGGAATCGGTGGGTCTATGGTTGGAGCGTGGGTTTACGGTATTGTGCCACTTGTCGGTGGCGGTCGGATTGATCCTGATTGGCTGGCGTCACTTCGAGGACTTGCACGCTGGGATGGCGGCGGCGACATTCTATCTTCTTTTGCCCTACACCTATCTCTTGATGCCGCGAACGCCGATGAATTTGGGCCGCTGGGATCACGCCTGGCCGATGGCTGCCATCGTGTGGACGGTGCTAACCTTTCGCCGCCCGACGTTGGCCGGAGGCTTTCTGGGCCTGGCGGCGGGGACGGTGTTCTTTCCGGTACTCGTCTTTCCGCTGTGGCTCAGCTTTTATCGAGGCCGGGGCGCGCTGCGATTCGGCTTGTCGTTCGTGGGTTCGGCGGGGTCGTGTTTGGCGATTATCGGACTCGTTTTGTGGCTCAACGACGCCTTGCCGCAACCGTTGGCGTCGAGTTGGAAGCTGTCGGCTTGGATGCCCTGGCTGCCTCCGGGCAAAGACATGCAAGGCTTGTGGACGGGCGAAACGTCGCATTGGGCCTATCGGCTGCCGATCTTCCTCGCCTATGTCGCCTTCGCCGGCACGACGGTATTTTGGCCCTCGCCCAAGAATCTCGGCCACGTCCTCGCCCTGACTGCCGCCCTGTTGATCGGCATTCAGTTCTGGTACGCCGACCGTGGCGGATTGTACATCTTATGGTACTTGCCTCTGTTGCTTCTGTTGGTTTTTCGCCCCAATCTCTCGGCGTGTCAACCGCAACCGCCCGTTCCGGATTGGTTGTCGCGCCTCGGTCGCCGTTCGCTGCTCCTCGCGCGCCGCCTCGTTCGCCTCCTGCGCCCCGTCCGCCCATCCCGCCCCATTTCCAGACCCGTCTCCTGAAAGCCAAAGCCGCCTTCTCACACATCGACTCGCGCGTTAAGATCGTCTCCCCCCTCAGCCGATAGGGGGATGGATGAACGCCCAAGGAGGTCTTTCATGTTGCGTGCCAGTGGATTGGCGACCGGATGTCTCGTCGTTGTCGCCCTGATCGTGACGCCGAGCGTCTACGCCCTACGCCAGCAAGCGCGGACGCGCAATTTCCGCGCCGTCCGTCCCGGCGTTCTCTATCGCAGCGGACAGATGACGCGCGAAGGCTTGCAGCGTGTCCTCCACGATTATCAGATAAAAACGGTCATCAATCTCCGCGACGGGCAAAAGGCCGTCGACCGAGACGAGGAGGAGTTTTGCAAGAGCGAAGACGTTCGCTTCGTGCGCATCATGCCCAGCCGTTGGGGCGACGACGGCGGTTCGGTGCCGGTCGAAGCCGGCGTTCGCCGCTTCCGCGACGTGCTGGCCGATCCCAACAACTATCCGGTTCTCGTCCATTGCTATGCCGGCATCCATCGGGCCGGATCGTACAGTGCGATTTATCGCATGGAGTTCGAGCATTGGACCAACGCCGAAGCCATCGCCGAGATGAAGAAGTGCGGCTACGACAATCTCGACGACGAATTGGACATTCTCGGCTTCATGGAGCAATATCGCCCATCCTGGATGCCTAAAGAAGAAAAATCTCCAACGGAACAACCCAGCGTCGAAGCCAAGGCCAAGCCCAAACCAAGGAAGCAACTCAAGCCTAAACCCTCCGCCAAGGCGCGCCGCGCTCTCGACGGCTGGGTTCTGCAACCCGATCGCTGAACGATGGCTGGAAGTTCACTCGCTACTCTTCTTCGGAATAGAAGGCGATTACCGCTCGGACGGCGCGATGCCAGAGGCGCAAGCGCCGTTCGCGTTCGGCCTCCGGCAGGCGCGGTTCGAAACGCCGCGCGGGCGAGGATAATCCGCGTAGCTGCTCTTCGCTCGACCACACGCCGCACTGTAACCCGGCGAGAAAGGCCGCTCCGCGCGCCGTCGCCTCGGACGCCTCGGCTTGCAGAACCGGTAAGCCGAGTACATCGGCCTGGCACTGCAAAAACCAAGCGTTGCTCGCCATGCCTCCATCCACGCGCAGGCTGTGCAGCCGTTCGCCGGCATCGCGTCCGGCGGCGTCGATGAGGTCGGCGACTTGATACGCCACCCCTTCCAGCGTCGCTCGGCCCAGATCCGCCGCCGAAGTGCCGCGCGTCAGACCGAAGAGAACGCCGCGCGCGTTCGGTACCCAATGTGGTGCGCCCAAACCCACGAAACCCGGCACGAAGACGACCGGCTGCTCGACGTCGGATCGCGCCGCCAACGCCTCAATCTCCGGTGCGTTCTCCAACAGTCGCAGGCCATCGCGCAGCCATTGCACGGCGGCCCCGGCGATAAACACGCTGCCCTCCAACGCATATGGTCGTTCGTCCGCTCCGCCCGCCGCCAATGTCGTCAACAAACGATGGCGCGACAAGATCGGACGCGGGCCGAGATGCTGTAGAAAGAAAGCCCCGGTTCCGTAAGTACACTTGGCCTCGCCGGCGCGAAAGGCACACTGACCGAACAGCGCCGCTTGTTGGTCGCCAGCCACGCCCGCGATCGGCAGTCCATCCGGTAGGAATCCCAAGCCCGCCGTTGTGCCGAAGTCGTCGCGGCTGGCTTTCACATGGGGCAACAGGCAGCGAGGAACCTCGAAGAAGCGGCACAACTCGTCGTCCCACTCGATGGAATGAAGGTTGAACAGCAGTGTCCGCGAGGCGTTGGTGCGATCGGTGGCATGGACGCGGCCGGCCGTCAACCGCCACAGAAGGTAACTGTCGATGGTTCCACATGCCAGCTGCCCCGCTTCGGCTCGACTTCGCAAGGTGGCATCGTGTTTCAGCAGCCAGTGTAATTTTGTGGCCGAGAAATAGGGATCGAGTACCAGTCCCGTGCGCCCGCGCAACCACTCTTCCTCCGATTGCCGTTGGCGGCAAAATTCGCTGGTCCGGCGATCCTGCCACACAATCGCCGGTGCGACGGGGCGGCCGGTGTCGCGCTCCCAGAGTACGACCGTCTCGCGCTGATTGGTCAAGCCAATCGCCGTTAGCTGGCGCGCCTCGATCTTGGCGTCCGTCAGCGCGCGAGGCACGACTTCGGCCACCGAGTTCCAAATTTCCTCGGCGTCGTGTTCGACCCATCCGGGACGTGGGTAGTGTTGCGTCAATTCGCGGCCGGCGCGTCCGCAATCGCGGCCCGAGGCGTCGTAAACCACGGCGCGCGTGCTGGTTGTACCCTGATCGAGTGCCAACAGATAGGGAGCCGTCATGGGGAGTGCCTCCAGAGCATCCATTCGTTGTCGCGTCGAAAACGTCGGCGCGGAGCGAGAACGCGTCGTCCCGATTGCATTGAGGCGAACCTGACCTATAGTTGATCGGATACCGTATTGCTACCCAATGAATTGGGCGTGCCCAATCGAACAGGTGATCGACCCATGTCGATGATTTGTCCTCAGTGTAACGCAACCTACGAGCAGCGCCTTCAATGTCCGTTGTGTGGAGTGCGTTTGCTCTACCACGACACCCGGCGCATCGGGGATCGATTGCCGGCGCGGCCCGCACGTTGGCAGCAACAACCGTGGGGTCGCATCTTTCTGGGACTCGTTCTCGCCCAGGGCTTGTTCTATGGAACGCGCCATCTCCTCACCGCCGTATTGTTGGGCTTTTGGGGAAGCGAGGCGGTCGAGCAACTCGGTACCTCCACGTCCGGCGTTCTCTTGCTTCAAGCCGTGTGTATTCTCTCTCTCTCCGTGGGCGCGGTGTTCGCTGGGGCCGGGCAATCGCAGGGGGCATTCCTCGGCACAATGGTCGGAGCGTGGAACGGTGTCTTCTCGGTGTTGTTGCTTTCTGGACCGGCCCAAGCTCTGACACCGGTCGCCGTCTTGGGGCAACCTCTGTTGCAGGCGGGATTCGGCGTGTTCGGTGGCTGGCTTGGCGCGTCGATCTGGAAGCCCTTATCCGACTCGATCGGCACCAAAACGCCTCTGCCTCGTAAGCGCAACTTCCTGCGCGACAACATGAGTCTATTCACCGGCCCGGTGGCTTGGGTGCGCGTCGGACTGGGGGCGGCCTTAGCAGTGTGCGGCACGTTGATGGCAACCCTGCTCTTCGAGAAGATCCTCGACCTCGGTCACGGTACTTTGGGCACGACGGATGAGGTGCAGGACAACATTATCACGATGGAGATTCAGGCCTTGGCGCTGATGCTTGGCGGCGCGCTGGCCGGTGCCACCACGCGCAACGGCGTCAAGCAAGGTCTGTGCGTTGGTCTGGCCGTCGCCGTCGTCCTTTCCGGCATCGAGCTGCATTACTTCGAGCGTTGGCTGCAAATAGCCGGACTCACCTCCGTCGCCGCGATGACCCTCAGCATGGTCGGAGGCTGGTTCGGAGGACAGCTTTTTCCACCCCTTCTCAAATTGCCGCGTGGTGGCCGACTGGGGCGTTCGATGATTTGAGTCGCGCCATGTACTCCACCCGGCAGCTTACGCTGCCGGTTCGACTCGATGCACAACCCGGCAGCTTACGCTGCCGGTTCGACTCGATGCACAACCCGGCAGCTTTCGCTGCCGGTTCGACTCGATGCACAACCCGGCAGCTTTCGCTGCCGGTTCGACTCGATGCACAACCCGGCAGCTTTCGCTGCCGGTTCGACTCGATGCACAACCCGGCAGCTTACGCTGCCGGTTCGCCTTTTTCCTGCACGGGTCGTCTCACCTTTGCCGATAGGAACGGAGAGCGATGGTTTGGACGCGCACGGATGTTCGCACCTTTGAGGATACGGATGTCAGCCAGCCGACCGGATTCTCGCCGCACTCTCTGGATGCTGTGCCTGGCCAGCTGCGGCTGGGCCTTTAGCTTTGGACTCGGCGCGCCCTTGGCGTCGCTATGGTTGCGCGATGCCGGACGCGGACCTCGCGTCATCGGACTCAACACCAGTCTCTATTATCTCGGCGTCGTCTTGGCTTCATTTGCCGTGCCGTACCTGATGCGCCACGCCGGCCGATGGTGCGTTGTCGCCGGGATCGTCACCGATGCCGTGGTCACCGCGCTCTTCCCCTGGACCGATGCCTTACCCTTATGGTTTGTCCTACGTTTGTTCGGCGGGGTCGGTACGGCTCTGAGTCTGATCCCGATGGAAACGCTGGTCAACCACAATGCTCCGAAGGAACGCCGAGCCCGCGACTTCGGCTACTACGCCTTCAGCGTGGCTCTCGGCGTGGCGCTGGGTTCCCTGGTTGGCCTGCCTATGTATCCACTCGAGCCGCGCTTGGCCTTTGCTTTGGCCGGAATTGTCACGCTGGCTTCGGCGCTGGTCGCATGGTTCGCTTTGCCTGCCGGTCAGCTCATTCAACCGGAAGAAGAATCCGAATCCGAGCCGACAAGCCCGACCTATCGGGCCAACTTTCTCAGCTACGGCACGGCATGGGTTCAGGGATTTCTCGAAGGCGGACTCATCACGTTTCTCTCGCTGTATCTCTTGGGACGCGACTACACGGAAGGACAGGTTAGCTTGCTGGTGGGCGGGCTGTTTGCCGGAGTGATCCTCTGTCAGGTTCCGTTGGCTTGGCTGGCGGATCGTTTGGGAAGGTTGCCGATCTTACTTGCTTGTCATCTGCTGATGATCCTCGCGCTGATGGTAGTGGGATGGTATCCCGGCACGGCCACGCTGTCCGTTGCCTTGTTTGTGTTGGGGACGTGTTGCGGAGCGCTGTATCCCCTGGGTTTGGCGTTGCTGGGAGACCGCGTGCCGTCCAACGGATTGGCCCGCGCCAACGCCTTATACTTGGCGAGCAACTGCGCCGGTAGTCTCAGTGGTCCCGTCTTGTTCGGCTTGGCCATCGACGGTTTTGGTCCATCGGCACCATTTGTCGCGGGTTCGCTCGCCGTGGTCGTCGTTTTGGGAGCGAGCGCCGTCTCACGCCGCGCCCCAATCGCACGCCCTCAACCGGAGCCGCACGCCGAGGCGATGCCGCGCCGCTTGGCGGGATAAGGCGTCATTCTTCATTCCTTTCCTCGCGTTCGCGCCGGGTGGCATCGCGGTCATTGCCGTTGAGACTCGCAGTGGAGCGTCGGCCAAAGTCGAACTCGGTCTGAGCGGCGTCTTCGGGATGATCCTTCAGTTCGCGCTGGAGATGCCGTCTCCTTTTGCGATTTCCCGCCTGCTTCAGATCGCGTTTGAGTTGCCGATATTTGCGTTTGTCCTGATCCATATGCGTCAGACTCTTGGTACGCGAAAAGGTTCGCCCCTACGTTGACTCCGGATCACGATCGAGCGATACCTCGTGCCCTGGACGGATCGGGGCGCACTTCGTATCAACATCCTTGTCCTATCTCGATTTTCTCAAAAGCAGGCATTGTACGCTTCCAAGAGTGTATTGGGGGCTATCGCCGCAAGCGAACAGAATGCAGCGGTCGCACAGAACTTGGTAGCGTCGATTCAACCGGGGGGCGCAGGCCCAAAAATCGGAGTCCGACATGCCCCGAATCCTACTGCTCGTTGGTCTCGCGGTTGGCGCGTTTACAGCCACTTTCGGACTGGTCAAGCTCATCCAGCACGATGCGACGCCTTCCGGCATGGTTTGGGTACCGGGCGGCGAGTTCACAATGGGCACCGATTCAGAACTCGGTTGGCCGGACGAAAAACCGGCTCATCTCGTGCGGGTAGGCGCTTTCTGGATGGACGAGACCGAGGTCACGAATGCTCAGTTCCGAGCTTTTGTCGAGGCGACGGGATATGTGACCACCGCCGAGAAACCACCCGACGCGGACGAAATCTTGCGGCAATTGCCGCCCACTACGCCCGCCCCAATCAAGGAGAAACTTGTCGCTGGCTCTTTGGTGTTCACACCAACCAAGGGGCCTGTTTTCTTGGGGGATTTCTCGCAGTGGTGGAAGTGGACGCCCGCAGCCGACTGGCGACATCCCGAAGGCCCTGAAAGCAATCTCGACGGCAAGGACGAACATCCCGTCGTTCACGTTTCCTGGGACGATGCCGTCGCTTATGCGCAATGGGCTGGCAAGCGGCTGCCGACCGAAGCCGAGTGGGAGTTTGCCGCACGAGGCGGGTTGAAGGGCAAGCCCTATGTCTGGGGCGACGAAAAACCGTCCGACGAGGCCATTTTCGCCAACCTCTGGCAAGGCGAGTTTCCCCACAAGAACACCGCAACGGACGGCTACGAACGAACCGCGCCGGTCAAGACGTATCGACCCAACGGCTACGGACTCTACGACATGGCCGGGAACGTCTGGGAGTGGTGCGCCGACTGGTATCAGCGCGACCTGTACCGGCGGCGCGTTGGCAAAGGGGTCGTTGTCAATCCGACCGGACCACAACAAAGCGTGGACCCGGCGCGGCCGTTCATGCCGCAGCGCGTGCAGCGCGGCGGTTCCTTTCTGTGCAGTGACAGCTACTGTTCTCGATATCGGCCGAGCGCCCGTCACGGGTGCAGCCCAGACACGGGCATGTCACACGTCGGTTTTCGTTGTGTGAGGACGCCCCAAAAGAGATGAGGCGCGGTGAAGACCGGCGCGCACGATCGAACCGAGCATCCGAGCTGGGGAGAGCTTGCAAACAAAGAGCAGCAGACGCGAGTGAGGTAAGCCCGGTCGGAACGAGTCGATCGATTCAAACGTGAGAGTAAGGCTGGGGTGCGAACGTCCGCATTTCGGCAAACCGTTGTGTGCGGTGACCCCGCCACAACCTATTTCCATTGGAGAAAACTTATGTCCGCGAATTGGAAGAATCGGATGCCGATGGTCGTTGGAGCCGCATTGTTGGTGGCTGCCCTGATTGTCGTGGCGCGCTCGCAGCCGGTGCAGGCGCAGCGCGACGCCGTCGCCGGTCCCGCGCCGCGCTATTCGGTGATCGAAACCCAGGGGTTCAACTTGTTGGTCGCAGACAATGCGACTAACAAGCTGTACTTCTATGCCACCGACAAGGATGTACCCGTCGGCTCGCCGCTCAAGCTCCGCGCGTCGTTGGATTTGAGCAAGATCGGCCGAGAGGAACTCACCATCAAGACGCACAATCTGGAAAACATGCGCAAGAAGGACGAGAAGAAGGAATAACGATACCGGATGCGAGGCGCTGAGTTGAGCGAACCGAGCGCCTCGCTTTCACCCGCATCACGGAAAGGTACTCCCATGAACCCAATTCTCAGGACAGCCGGCATCCTTGCGGTCATGCTGGCATGGAACTACGCCGGAAAAGCGCAGGCTCAGTACGCCCGCGGGGCGGCGTACAATCCGTACACGGGCTACGCCAGCCGAGGCGCGACGGGCTATAATCCATACACGGGTGCCAGTCGCGGCGGACAGAATTCTTACAACCCGTATACGGGAACCCGCGATCAGAGCCGAAGTTACTATAACCCCTACACGGGCAAGTCCGGTGAGGTCCAGCGCGCTTATAACCCGTACACGGGGAAATCTGCCTACCACTACAGCTATCGCCGCTAACCGTTTGGTACGATCCAATCGGAGCGGAACGGTGCATCCTGCTTTCTACGCGGACGCTTTCGGTTCGTACAATAAAAGGAGTTGCGTCCCATTCTTCATGGAGGTTCCCGTATGCGTCACGCCGTATTGATCGATGCCATTCGCACGCCGATTGGCCGCGCTCATGCCGAAAAAGGCATTTACCGCGATGTCCGCGCCGACGATCTGTCGGCGGATCTCATGCGCGCGCTGGTGGAACGCGTCGGCGTACCGGCCTCGGCGATTGAAGACATTCAATGGGGTTGCGTCAAACAACAAGGCGAGCAGGGCTACGATGTAGCGCGGATGGCGGCTCTCATCGCCGGATTGCCGATTGAGATCGGCGGCGTCACCGTCAATCGCAACTGCGGCTCCAGTTTGCAGGCAATCAACAGTGCCGCGCAGAGTATCGCCGCCAACGCCGAGGACGTACAGATTGCCGGCGGCGTCGAACACATGCACCACATCCCGATGGAGCAAGGCTTCGATGCCAGCCCGCGCTTGTGGTATCGCCACAGTCCCGCGACGATGCAGATGGGTCTGACCGCCGAGAATCTGGCGCTGCGCTACAAGATAAGCCGCAAGGCTCAGGACGAATGGGCGCTGCGCAGCCACCAACGCGCCGGCGAGGCGACCGACTCCGGCGCGTTCGCCAAAGAGATCGTGCCCACCTGGGGACGCGATGAAGAGGGGCGGCGCAAGGTGATGACTACGGATCAGTGCATCCGCCGCGACACCAGCCTTGAGGCATTGGGAGCGCTCAAACCCGCGTTCATGCCCGACGGCGGCAGCGTGACGGCTGGCAATGCCAGTCCCATCAACGTCGGCGCGGCGGCGGTGCTGATGATGTCCGAAGAGAAGGCCAAGGAACTGGGCTTGACGCCGAAAGTGCGCGTCCGCGCCATGGCCGTGGCCGGCGTCGATCCCTCGGTCATGGGCATCGGCCCCGTACCAGCGACGCACAAGGCCTTGCAACGTGCGGGATTAAAGCTGGAAGATATCGATCTCATCGAGATCAACGAGGCATTCGCGGCTCAGACGTTGGCGGTGATAAAACTGCTAAAAGCCGATCCGGAAAAGGTGAATGTGCGCGGCGGAGCCATCGCCATTGGCCATCCGCTCGGTGCCAGCGGGGCGCGCATCACGACGACGCTGATTCATGCGATGGAAGCGCGCAAGGCGCGCTTGGGCCTGGCAACCATGTGTATCGGAGCGGGACAGGGTATCGCCACGATTTACGAAGCGATGTGAGTTCCCGCGTGACAACACCAGAATGGAACGCCCTTGCTGGCGCTGCGGGCTGATATGTTGAGGAGCATTCGATGTTAATCTTCGATAAAGCCCCGTTTCCATCCTGTCATGCCGCGACGCTGGTCGAACTTGGCGACGGTCGTTTGTTGGCCGCGTGGTTCGGCGGCAAGGCCGAGGGGGCGACGGACGTTAAGATCTGGCAGTCTACCTTCGACGGCAAACGATGGAGCGCCCCCGCCGTCGCCGCCGAGGAGCCGGGCTTTCCATGCTGGAATCCCGTACTTTTCAAAAGCCAAAGCAAGACGCTGTTCCTCTTTTACAAAGCCGGTCCCAGCCCGATGAGTTGGAGCGGCTACTTGCGGCGTTCCAACGACGACGGCAAAACCTGGGGCCATGTGGAACAATTGCCGGCGGGGTTGCTCGGCCCGATCAAAAACAAACCGATCCAACTCGCCTCGGGCTGCATTGTGGCCGGAACCTCGGTCGAAAGCCATCGCGCCTGGTGTTCTTGGGTGGAGCGCTCTTGCGACGACGGTAAGACTTGGCAGCGTTGCGGTCCCATCGCCGTGCCGGAGAAGCCGCACGGCCTCATTCAGCCGACCCTGCTGCGAACGAGCGACAACCGCCTCCTGGCGCTGTGCCGTTCGCGCGGCATCGGTTTCATTTGCCAGGCCGAATCGAAGGACGAGGGCGAAACCTGGTCGGCGGCCAAGCCATTGGAGTTGCCCAATCCCAACAGCGGTATCGACGCGGTGCGCGCGGCCAACGGCGACTTCTTCCTCATCTACAACCACACGAAAACGGGACGAACGCCGTTGAATCTCGCTCGGTCCCAAGACGACGGCAAGACCTGGCAGCGCGTCGCGCTGCTCGAAGACGGCCCCGGCGAATTCTCGTACCCGGCCATCATTCAAAGCGGCGACGGACGTTTGCACGTCGCCTACACCTGGAATCGACGGCACATCAAATACGAGACGTTCGATCCGGCCAAGCTCCGCGCGGAGAAATGAGCGCAATAATCACTGTCTGAGCCGGAAGCGTAAGCGACGGAACTAGCAACCGTCGCTTACGCTTCCGGCTCAGACGGATTCATTTCTCGTAACCGTATTGGCGGATGACGCCGCCCCAACGCTTCTCGATCTCTTGTCGCAAGGCGGGATCGAGTTCGGGGTAGCGATTCGTCTTGTACCCGGCATTGGCGTCGAGGTAGGTCTTCAGGCGCGGCAAAAAATCGTCGAATCCGCCCAGTTCCAGACGCTCGTACAGCAAACGCATTTGCCCCACCGGATCGGCGATCAATTCTTCGTAGCGCAATTCGTGAAAGCGATTGGCGGCGAGAAGTGGCTTGGTTTGATCGAGACGTTCGTAAAAGTGTGCGAAGGTGTCGAAGACTTGCTCTTCCAGTCCGGCGAAGGTTGGATTTTGCAGACCGTGTGCGCGGTACAGGGATTTCCACAGATTGATGGTCGAACGGAAGACGACGCGCGGATCGCGGACGATGTGCAAAAAGCGCGCGTCGGGGAATAGTTCCAAGAGCGTGGGAATACGGCAAGTATGCGTCGGCGATTTGAGAACGAGACGTCGGGGATCTTTGAAGGCGAGATGGCGGAGAAAACGCAGAAACGCGTCCTTCCATGCCTGGCGGGTGCGAGGGGGCAAGCCGTCGAGGTCGAGCGATTCGGGATCTTGCGGCGGATGATTGGGAAACGCCACGGTCAGATACGGCGACGGCTGGCCCATCATGCACAGGGCGAACTCATCCTCTTGAGGCCGATCCCATCCGGCGGGCATGTTGTCCATGGGCCGATGCGACGGCATCAAGAATCGGAACCACCTCTTGAAGATTTCTTCGGTCAACAGAAAGTGGTTCGGTTCCAGGCATTGATAGGTGTTCGGATAGGTATGGCGCGGATCGAGAATCAGGAGTTCGTGCAACAGCGTGGTGCCGGTGCGCCAGTGACCGACGATGAACAGAGGCGCGTGCGGGATGGGGGCGCGGTCGAGTCGGCTGCCGTACCAAGCGTTTTGCACCCAGCGCAGCAGCGTATGGCCGATGCTGACGAAGGTTACGATGAAGGCGACGTACCAACACCTCGGCGCGATACGCAGGCGGTTGCGGAGGATGAGGCGCAGCCAGGCGAAAAAATCGCATCCCTCCCACACATGCGGCATCCATTCGCGCGATGGCGAAGAGGTGGAGGCATCTTTGGCGGTGGTCATAATCCGTCTTCTCGGTATCCCATGTCGTGGACGTTCTATTTTGCCACACGCGCGTAAGCTCGCAAGGCCATTTTGGTCGATTTGTTCTCCTCCACTTGACTCGTGCGGTAGAATAAAGATGAAGAGCCGCTCCACGCTGCTGGATTTTCTCAGCATCGCGGAGCGGCTCTCACAAGGCGCGGCGTGGAGCAGTGGCAGCTCGCCAGGCTCATAACCTGGAGGTCAGTGGTTCAAATCCACTCGCCGCAAATCCATTCGACATCGAGAAAGGTTCTCTTTCGACGAGCGAATAACCCATCGGACGGTCCATCTCGTAAGCTCCCCTCTCCCCCGATAGCGCGAGGAAGAGGGGAGACAGAGAGCCGCCCGTTGCTTTCGCTTCTCCCACCATCCCTCAACGAAAAATGCGTTGTGAGAAAAGGTAGAGGTTATTCTTCCACTCGGTGGCGTCGTGCGCGTTGCCGTCCACATGCCAGACGTGCGGTACTTCTTTCTCTTTTAGGTAGGCATGAACGCCTTGGCTGATACGGATGAGGCCGTCCTTTTTGCCGCAGCCAAGCCAGAGCAGCTTCAGCTGCTTCTTGGCAGCTGCCGGATCGGGAATTAGCTGCGCCGGCGGCTTGGTGTTGGGGGCGGAGGAGAAGCCGCCGACCCAGGCGAAGGTATCGAGATGACCCAGGCCGAAGTTGAGCGATTGCCCGCCGCCCATCGACAATCCAGCCAACGCTCGGTGTTCGCGATCTTTCTGTACCGAGTAGCGTCCTTCAATCGTCGGGATGACATCCTGCAACAGATCCTTCTCGAAGGCGGCGAACGCCGGCGCGGAGCGGAAAACGTCTCCCCCGGCTCGGTCGTTCTTCTGCGCGCGACCGTTGGGCATAACCACGATCATCGGCTTAACCTTGCCGTCGGCCAGCAGATTATCGAGCAGGACGTTGGGCTTGCAGAAGCGCTGCCACTCCGTCTCGTCGCCGCCAATGCCGTGCAAGAGATATAGTACCGGATACTTTTTATCTTTGGAATAACCCGGCGGCGTGTACACTTGCATCTTGCGCGTCGCGCCGACCGATTTGGATTCGTAGGAGATCATCTCCAACTTTCCGTGCGGTACATCCTTGCGTTCCTTGTCGAAGCCGGCGGGCGGATCGGGGAAGGCGGCCACATCGTCGGGTTTCAGTTCGATGGGTCCACCGCGTCGAGGGGGGACGGTTCGAGTGGCGGCGGGCTGCTGGTTGACAAACAGCAACGGGGCGAACTCGTGCAAACAGCGTCGCCAAGTCAGCCATTCGTGGGCCGTCCCGGACGATTCGTAGTAGACATTTTTGATCCCGGCCTTGTCCAGCGCCTCGTGATAGTTCTTGATGCCTTGATACATCCGTCCCTCTGCCGTGCCGATGCCCAGCCAGAGGAGACGCACCTTTTTGTTGAACTTGTCCGCGTCGGCCATGACGCCGTTGTGGGCCGTCTTTGGATCGAAGGGAGCGCCGCCGAATCCGCCGCCCGCTCCGCTGAAGCCTCCAAGGTAAGCGAACAGATCGAGATGTTTGAGCGCGATTTGGAAGGTCTGCATGCCGCCCATCGATAACCCAGCCATCGCCCGACTTTCACGATCTGGAATGGTGCGATAGGTCGAGTCGATGGTTGGGATCAGATCCTTAACCATCACTTCCTCGAACGCGGCGAACATTTGGGTGAAGTCGCGTGGGCCGGGACGATTCTGACCGGGAGTGGGATCGCTGGGTCGTCGGGCATAGCCTTGTTCCATGACCACGATCATGGGCTTGGCCTTTCGCTCGGCAAGCAGATTATCCAGGATGAAGCCGACGCGCCCCTGGTTTGGCCAGCCTCGTTCGTCCTCGCCGCCACCGTGCTGCAAGTACAACACGGGATAGCGTGTTTCGCGGTTGGCATCGTATCCGGGCGGCGTGTAGACGAAGATGCGTCGCCACTGTTGGGTCGTCTTGGAGCGATACCATTTCTCACGAACTTCGCCGTGCGGCACGTCCTTGGGCAGATAGTAATCGACGCCCTTTTCTGGAATCTCGATTCCGCTCGTCATCTTTCCCGTCCCGTAGAACATCTCGCTCGAAGGGTCGCCGACCTCCGCTCCGTCGAGAAACACACGGTAGTAATGAAACCCCGGAACCTGTGGATCGGTGGTCGCCGTCCAGAAGCCATCTTTGTCCTTTACCGCGGCATAGCGCTTGGGGGAAAAGAATCCGAACTCGACCTTCTTGGCGTCCGGAGCCTTGATGCGGAAAGTCACGCGCAGGTCGGCATGAATGCGAGGATAGGCCGCGCCTCGAATGTTGCTGGGAGCGGGGGTGAAATCGTCGGACTTGGAAAGCTCCTTACGCTCGGGAGCCGCGGCCAAGCTGCTGTAGGAATACTTAGTCGCCGTCTCCCAGGCGATCGCTTGCAACGTCCGATTGAGCTTCTCGTTCCAGGCTTCCTTCTTAGCATTTTTCAAAAGACTGGGCATGGGTAGCCCCACGGGGCTTTTGCCGTACAGCACGGCATAGTGAAGGTAGGTGTTGAGTGCCTCCAGGGGCGGCGCGGGATGGCCGATGGTATCTCGAAACAGCTCGCCCTGGTCGGTCAAACCGGCGATCTCTTTCTTGTAAATCTTGGTCCGCAAGGCGAAGCTCGCTTGGGCGCTGGGTATCAGGTATAAGACCTTCCTCTCGGCCTTCTTGTTGATCGCGTCGGTTTGGGCCTCGGCGGCCTCAATGTTGACTCGGTGTATCTTTGTCAGCTCATCGGGAGATTTGTTGCGATTCACAGTGCGTGTCGCGCCTTTGGGAAAGGTTTGCGGATCGGCGTCCCAGCCGCCCCAGGAGACCTGAACCAAGAAGCGCATCTTGGGATTGTGCTTCAAGCCAAGCTCGACGAAGTTGTCGATGCCCTCATCGGGAAACTGGATGGGCGACATCACGAATACATCCACGTCCCCCTTCTCAAGAGCCTGCTTGGCCTTGTTTCTCTCTCCGGGCAGATTCCAGTGTTGCAGCGTCCTCGAGCCTCCCAACGATTGAAGCCCCGCTAACTTGTGATCCTTCATTCCCGCCGCCTCGGCCATCTCGCCGAGAGGCTTGGGAACGTACCACATCAGACTGTGCGAGGCATAAAAGACGCGCTGACCCTTGACTGCCTCGACAGCCTTCGGTTGCTTCTCTTGGGCCTTGTCTTGGCCGATGCCTCTCGTGGGCAAAAGGGTTGTCGCCAGAACGAGTCCAGCCACGAACCACAAGCGTCTCCACAGCGTCCTCATCGCAAATCTCCCTGGTGTTCGAGGGATCCAAGACGGTTGAAGTACATCATTTTCCTATCCGTTTTGGGATGCGGTCTGTCGTCGGTGTCCCTCGCGCATGACTTCGACAACGTGGCCCAAAAGCCTCACCAACACGCTTACTTCGTCCGGATGAAACGCGGAAAGTAGCCGCGCACGCAGCTGCTCGCTCTTTCGCCAAAGTTTCTTGAAGACCCGTCGTCCTTTTGCCGTTAACGTCACGGAGCGAGCTCGGCCATCGGACGGATGGCGCTCGCGGACGACCAGTCCCCGACCTTCCAACAGCAGGAGCATCGCGCGCACCGTGTTGGGGTCCGATCCGATGCGCCGCACCAACTCTTGTTGCGTGATCGCGTCTCCGTCCGCCAGGGCCGATAGCAGGGCGAACTGGTCGGCCGTCACTCCGTCCTCGGCGAAACAGTCGTTGGTTTGGCGATGGAGGGCCAAGTAGGCGGCTCGCAGCGCCCTGGCCACCTCGCGCCCCGTTGTCATGGGGTCTCCAGCGAAATTTCTTATGTATACATAGTAAATGCGCCCGTCAGTTTAACGACTGCCCACACCGCCGTCAAATGAAAAGCGTATGAGAATGGTTCGATGGGTGTGCCGTAGCAGTTCGATCCCCACGGCACCTTGCTGCGTCCTTCAGGATTGCGGAAGAGGCGGAAAGTGCTAGCCAACCGTCCCAAAAAGCCTCTCTCCCCCTGTACTCAGGGGGAGAGGGATTGGGGTGAGGGGGTTATATCCTCCAAGTATTCTGGCCCCTCACCCCCGATCCCTCTCCCCTGAGTACAGGGGAGAGGGGGGCTTCGCGGATAGTCTCTAACCGGCGGACGATCCTTTGGCGTCCCGGCGCAGGCTCAACGGCGAAGTTGTTCTCATGCGCCGCGTGTTGTAAAATAATTATTCCTCCCTGCCTTCCCTACCGCCGCGAGGTTTCGATGAAACCGATAGTGCTTTCTGCTTCGATCGTTGCCGGCCTGTTCGTCCTCTCTCCGCTGGGGCGAGCAAGCGAGATGCCGGTCGATTACAACCGCGAGATTCGACCGATTTTGGCCAAGAATTGCTTTGCCTGTCACGGTCAAGACGACGGCCATCGCGCTGCTAAATTGCGCTTGGATCGACGCGAAACGGCGCTCTCGCCGCGCAAGCGCGGCGCGGCCATTGTGCCAAGCGCGCCGGAAAAGAGCCTTCTGATTGACCGTGTTGCCACGGACGCCGAAGACGAGCGCATGCCGCCGAAAGAGAATGGGCAACCGCTGACCGTCTCGCAAGTCGCCTTGCTCAAACGCTGGATTGCCCAAGGCGCGCCGTACGCCGAGCATTGGGCATTCGTTAAACCCAAACGTCCACCGCTGCCGGCTGTGCGTTCCCACACGGAGGATGGGAACGAGAGGTGGGTGCGCAACGACATCGATTCGTTCGTACTCCATCTCTTGGATAAACGTGGATTGAAGCCGATGCCGGAGGCGGAACGTCCGATTTTATTGCGCCGCCTCAGTCTCGATCTCCGCGGCTTGCCCCCTACTCCGCGCGAACTGGCGGACTTCCTCGACGACCGTTCGCCGAACGCTTACGAGAAAGCAGTCGAGCGATTTCTGAACGATCCGGCCTACGGCGAACGCTGGGCGCGAATGTGGCTCGATCTGGCGCGCTATGCCGACTCGGCGGGCTACGGTTCCGATCCGTTGCGGCCTCACATCTGGCGCTACCGCGATTGGGTTGTGGATGCGTTTAATCGCAATTTACCCTACAACCGATTCACGATGGAGCAATTGGCCGGCGACCTGCTGCCCAATCCGACGGTCGAGCAGCGCATTGCCACGGCGTTTCATCGCAACACGATGACCAACACCGAGGGCGGTACCGACGACGAAGAATTCCGGGTTGCCGCCGTTAAAGATCGGGTCGATACCACGCTGCAGGTGTGGATGGGGCTGACGATGGGCTGCGCCAAGTGTCATAGCCACAAATACGATCCGATAACTCAGCAAGAGTATTATCGCTTCTATGCCTTCTTCAATCAGACGGAGGACAACGATCGCCCCGACGAAAGCCCGACCCTGGCCGCCCCGACGAGGGAGCAGCGCGAACGGACGCGGCACATCGACGAACGGATCGGCGCGTTAAAAAAGGAGTTGTCTTCTCCGTTTACCGTTGAAGTGAGCGTCGTTCGGCGGATACCGATCCCCTTTGAATCGCTTGCGATTCTGGGACGGATCGGCCAACTCGAGAAGACTCGGCCCGCCCTGCCGCAGGTTCCGGTGATGGCCGAACTGCCCGCGAAGAGGAGACGGCAAACGCATTTGATGATAAAGGGCAACTTTCTGAATCCTGGAGAGAAAGTCGAGCCGGGCACGCCGTCGGCCTTTCTCCCGCTGCCGAAGGATGCCCCCAACAATCGCCTCGCCGTGGCCGAGTGGCTGGTGCATCCCGACAACCCGCTGACGGCGCGCGTGGCCGTCAATCGCTACTGGGCTGCCCTGTTCGACGTCGGACTCGTGGAAACCGAGGAAGATTTTGGCACGCAAGGCGAGATGCCTAGCAACCCCGAACTGCTCGATTGGTTGGCCACGGAGTACGTCCGGCTCGGCTGGGACACAAAAGCACTCTTGAAACTCCTCGTTACTTCCGCGGCCTATCGCCAATCGTCGAAGGTGACGCCGGAGGCTTTGGCAAAAGATCCGCGCAATCGCCTCTCGTCGCGCGGACCCCGCTTCCGCCTCGAAGCGGAGATGGTGCGCGATCAGGCACTCGCCCTGAGCGGACTGTTGAGCCGCAAGATGCACGGCCCCTCGGTCTATCCGCCGCAGCCGCCGGGTCTGTGGCAAGCGGCATTCAACGGACAACGCAACTGGACGACGAGCCAGGGCGAAGATCGCCATCGCCGCGGATTGTACACCTTTTGGCGGCGAACCGTTCCCTATCCGTCGATGGCCGCGTTCGACGCCACCAGCCGCGAAACCTGCACCGTGCGCCGCATCCGCACCAACACGCCGTTGCAGGCATTTGTCACCTTGAACGATCCGGTATATGTCGAGTGTGCCCAAGCCTTGGCGCGGCGCATCGTGCGGGAAGGCGGCAAGACGGACGAGGATCGGGTGCGTTTTGGCTTACGATTGTGTCTATGCCGTCCGCCCCGAACGGAGCAGATCCAGCAAGTGATGGAGCTGTTCCAGAAGGAGCGCGAGCATTATCGAAAGGATACGAAGGCGGCGATGGCGCTGGCAACCGATCCGCTGGGACCATTGCCGGCGGGTATGGACGCAGTGGAACTGGCGGCGTGGACCGTGGTGGCGAATGTATTGCTGAATCTGGATGCGGTGTTGATGAAAGGGTAGCTTATGCTGCCTGAAGAAGCCGAGTTCTGGCTGCGTGCCAGCGAAGTTTCCTTGGCAGAAGTATGGGACAATCCCCAGGATGATAAATATGCCAGGCTCCACGAAGAATGAGCCAACGGCAGTCTTGCCGGTAGAGGAAAACGATGTGGACATCCGCGAGGCTTATTCTCTCATGGATGCGGTAGCTCGACATGAGGGATGGGATGACTCGGAGATGGACGGTTACAACGCCTAAACGGAATGGTCTGCTTATGGCGGGATCCTCGGCTTTGAACTACGGGATGACCGAGCGTACATGAAACTCGACGACCTCACCGCAACCATAATAGGCGGAGTCGATGAAATAGAAATCCGCTTCAAGCTGGACCCCGCTATACTCCGAGAACTCGCTACGGGTCTGCAACGCGCCTTTGCCGCGCAGAAAAGCTTCGTGAACTGGGCGAGTGCGATTATCCCGGCGAATCATGAATGCAATCAGAGAGGTTGATTTCCATGCACCAGAGACTCGTTCGCGCCCGCTCTCAAACGCGCCGCCAATTCCTCAAGAACACCGGCATCGGTGCTATCGCTTTTGCGGCGATGCTCCAGCGCGATGCAGGCGCGACGGTCGAGGACAATCCTTTGACCCCGCGATCTCCGCAGTTTCCGGCCAAGGCCAAGAGCATCATTTATTTGCATATGTCCGGTGCGCCGCCGCAGCACGAGCTGTTCGACTATAAGCCCAAACTCGTCGAACTGAACATGAAGCCGTGTCCCGACGATCTGCTGAAGAATCAGCGCTTCGCCTTCATCAAGGGGCATCCGAAGCTACTCGGAACGCCGTATCAATTCGCCCGCCACGGCAAGAGCGGCGCGTGGGTGAGCGAATTGTTGCCGCATTTCAGCAAGCAGGTGGATGAGGTCGCCTTCGTCAAGTCGATGTGGACGGATCAGTTCAATCACGCGCCGGCAGAGCTGTTTCTCTACACCGGCTCATCGCGCAACGGAGGCGCGGCGATGGGATCGTGGCTGTTGTATGGCCTCGGCTCCGAGAGCCAGAATCTACCGGGCTTCGTGGTCCTCATCAGCGGCGGCACCGATCCCACCGGAGGCAAAGCGTTGTGGAGTACCGGATATTTACCCTCGGTTTATCAGGGCGTGCAGTGCCGGACTAGCGGCGAACCGATCCTCTACGTCAACAATCCCAAGGGGATGGACCGCGATTCGCGCCGCCGTAGTCTCGACGCGCTGCGCAAGCTGAACGAGAGCGAATTAAAGGACTTTGGCGATCCCGAAACGCTGACGCGCATCAATCAGTACGAATTGGCCTTTCGCATGCAGATGGCGGTTCCCGAAGTCATGGACATTGGCCGCGAGCCGAAGAAAATGCAAGAGTTTTACGGTGCGCAACCCGGAGCGGCGTCGTTCGCCAACAATTGTCTGTTGGCCCGGCGATTGGTCGAACGCGGCGTTCGCTACGTCCAACTATACGATTGGGGTTGGGATTGCCACGGCACCGGCAAGGGCGACGACATCGTATATCACCTGCCCCAAAAGTGCAAGGAGATCGACCGTCCCATTGCGGCTTTGCTCGCCGACCTGAAGGCGCGCGGCCTGCTCGACGAGACGCTGGTGATCTGGGGCGGCGAGTTTGGTCGCACTTCCATGAACGAAGCGCGCGGCGGCTCCAAGTTTCTGGGGCGCGATCATCATCCCCATTGCTTCACCATCTGGTTGGCCGGCGCGGGCATAAAAAAGGGCGTCACCCTTGGCAGCACCGACGAACTGGGCTATTTCATCACCGAGGGCAAAACGAGCATTCACGACTTGCAAGCCACCGTCCTGCACCTGATGGGAATCGATGCCTGGAAGCATACTTTCCCCTATCAGGGCTTGCAAAATCGGCTCATCGGTCCCGAAGGCGAAGCGACGATACGACACGAAATACTGGCATAAGTCTCCCCCTGAGCGGGGGGCGTCAGCCCCCTGAGTGTAATTCCTCAGGGGGCTAACGCCCCCCGCTCAGAGGGCTGACGTCCCCCGCTCAGAAGAAGAATTACACTCAGGGGGTGCGTCCCCCGGTCAGACAAAGCTACTCAAGGAGTCCTCCATGACCTTACCCATCGACCGACGAGTGTTCCTGCACTCCACCCTGGCAACCACGGCGGCTCTCGCGGTCGGCGCAGCTGCCGAAGAGAAGAAACCCAAACTCAAATTGGCCGTCAAGTACGACATGATTCGACTCGATGGTTCCATTGAGAAAAAGCTCGAGCTGGTCAAGTCGCTCGGCTTTGTCGGCGTCGAGATGAACAGCCCCAGCAATATCGACAGGAAGGAAGCGGTGGCCGCCCGCGACAAAACCGGAGTCGCCATCCACGGCGTCATCGACTCGGTTCATTGGCGCGACACCCTGTCGCACCCCGATGAGAAAGTGCGGGCCAAAGGACTCGCCGCGTTGAAGGGCGCTCTCGAAGATGCAAAGCTCTACGGAGCCGATACCGCATTGCTCGTGCCAGGCGTCGTCAACAAAGACGCGACCTACGAACAATGCTGGGAGCGTTCCTCCGCCGAGGTGCGGAAGGCCATCCCCACGGCCGACAAACTCGGCGTTAAAATCGCCATCGAAGTTGTGTGGAATAATTTCCTCACCAAGCCGGAACAACTCATCGAATACATCGACCAGTTTAAGACTCCGTTCGTCGGTGCCTATTTCGATTGCAGCAACATGGTCAAGTACGGCGTCAAGTCCGGCGATTGGATTCGCAAGCTCGGCAAGCGAATGCTCAAGTTCGATTTCAAGGGCTTTAGCATGATGAAGTTCAAGAAGAAGGAAAACCCGTGGGTGGCCATCGGTGAAGGCGACGAGGATTGGCCGGACGTTCTCCAGGCGTTGTCCGAGGTCGGCTACAACGGCTGGGCTACATCCGAAGTCGCCGGCGGCGGACGAAAGGAACTGCAAGATGTTTACGCGCGCATGAAGCGCGTGTTGGAACAATGATCGAAAGCGAATCATCGTCGGCCCGGAGCGCGAGCAAGGGTAGTCCTCGCCTCGCTCGCGCCGCGGCACTTTCGGGAGACTCATTTTTTCGCTTCAAACACTTCGTCAAACAATTCGCGCATGTACTTCCAAGAACGATGATCCGCCTCGGCGTTGTACGAGAGCCCTGGGACTTTCTTGTCGTCGATGCCCTTGACGCTGAAGCTGTGCTTGGCATTGCCGAGATACACCATCGCATAATCGACCTTGGCGTTTTCCAAGGCGGCGCGGAATTTGAGGGCGGCCTCTTCGGGAATGAACTTGTCCGCCGCGCCGTGGCAGACGAGGATCTTGGCCTTGATGGTCTTGGCTTGCTCGGCGTCGGCGACGGGCAGGGCGGCATGGAAGGTGACGACGGCCTTTAGATCGGCCCCGGTATAGGCGAGTTGCAACGCCGTCGAGCCGCCGAAACAATAACCGATGGCCGCCAGCCTGTTGGCGTCTACTCGCTCTTGATCCTTCAGCACCTTTAGCCCGGCTTGGGCGCGGCCGCGCCAGATTCCGACGTTCTTGCGTACTTCGCCCGCAAACTGAGCAGCTTCTTGCGGATGTTCGGTATGCTTGCCGTCGCCGTACATATCGCAAGCAAAGGCGACGTAGCCGAGTTTCGCCAATTGGTCGGCGCGAGTACGGGCGTAGTCGTTTAGTCCCCACCACTCGTGGACGAGCAACACGCCGGGGCGCTTGCCTTTGACGGCGTCATCCCAGGCGAGATGCCCCTTTAGCTTCACGCCGTCGTACTCGTAAGATACGGCCTTCGTTTTCACCTCCGCGCGAACCGACGCGCCAGAGATCAGAATCGCCGCCAACAGCAATAGTCCTTTGTATCGCACGATGGATGCTCCTTAAAAAAATGTTCGGGGACGAACTCTCTCTTATCGAGATAAAGAGGAACGAGACGACGGGCAAGGGTTCGCTGTCTTCCGAGCGCTTTAAGCACCAAGAAAGATCGGCCAAGAAATTTCCGTCGGAGCGAGTTGGATCGCATCGACTTCTCGATGAATGTTCCGATCGCCGAGAGGCGTCTCGTTTGCTCGCCGATCGGATGGATTATCCCGCGTCGCGGCGTAAATTGGCATGGGATGAATCGCATCGTTTAACGAGAAGGGACGTACTATGTTTTCGTCTGTGCTTCGATCGGTTTCGGGGATCGTTCTTCTGAGTACTTTCGGTTCGCTACTCGCGGCAGAGGCCGACGATGGGTGGACGCCGCTGTTTAACGGCAAAAATCTCGAAGGCTGGGTACAGCGCGGAGGCAAGGCGAAGTATCGCGTCGAGGACGGGCAGATCGTTGGTACCTGCGTGCCCAACACGGGTAACTCGTTCCTCTGCACGGCGCGCGATTATGCCGACTTCGTTCTCGAACTCGAATTTAAGGTGAATCCGAAACTCAATTCCGGCGTTCAGATTCGCAGTCATTGCTTCGACAAGAAGACGACGATTGAGGCCAACGGCAAAAAGATGACGATACCGCCGGGCCGCGTTCACGGCTATCAGGTGGAGATCGATCCGTCCGAACGCGCTTGGTCGGGCGGAATCTACGACGAGGGACGACGCGGTTGGCTGAACGATCTGAAGAAGAACGAGCCGGCGCGCAAGGCGTTCAAGCAAAACGAGTGGAACAAGTTCCGCATCGAATGCCGGGGCAGTTCGATCAAAACTTGGCTCAACGGTGTGCCCGCCGCCGATTTGAAGGACGATCTCACGCCGGCCGGATTCATCGCGCTACAGGTCCACGGCGTCGGCAAAGACGAGGAAGCTCGAGAGGTTCGTTTCCGCGCTCTTCGCATCAAGGAATGGAAATGATTTGACGACTCCAACGATTGAACGAGGGACGGCCGATCGTCCCTGAGGGAGCAATAGCGCTATCGCGCGGGGTTGAGCGGTCATTCCTCGTTCTCGTGGAACTCGCGCGGATCGTTCGGTTCTTTGCGTCGATGCGCCTTCTTTCTCGGGAGCATTTTCTCGCCTTTCTCGGTGAGTAGAACCACGGCGGACTCGCCGCTTGGAGCGGCTTTGATCAACTTGAGGCGAAGAAGCAGCAGAGCCGCGGCCGGTTCGCGGACTTCCTCGACGGGATAAGGTTCGCGACAAGCGGCGAGCAGCCGCGCCGCTTCTTCAATCAAAACGGGATCGGCTCGAAGACGACAGACCCAAATCCCCAGGCCTTCCAGTACGTTGAGCGGCCCGCCAAGGAGGACGACGGCAGCACCCGCGGAAGCATGGCGAGGGCTAAAATAGATCAAACCGGGCGTGGCCTGGGAGATGAGGGTCAGCAACCTTTGTCCGTCGCTGAGCGGTTGCAACCCGGACAAGGGATCGACGCGCTGCCAAGCCGACCATGTCGCCACGATGAAAAACAATCCCGTCACGAGCGCTCCGAATTGCCAGGCTTCGAGATCCAGCGGATGGCCGAGGATCCATGCGGCGACCCAGCCAAACCAGAAGACGAATCCAAAGACTAAGAAAGAGAAGCCGACTCCGAGAAGGACTTTGCCCCACACCTCAAGTTTCACCTCTCGATTGTGCCGATCGGCGGCGTCTTGCAACCGAGCCGCGAGCTGCCTCGTGTTACTCATGGGTGTCGCTCACCTTACTGCCGACCTTGTACACTGCTCGTTGGAAAAGCTCTACGACGACCGCGAACGGAACTGGTCGAGCTATCTTTGATGGTACGAATTAGCCGCAGTCCCGTCTTTGTCGTAGCACTGGTGGAAGTGGATCGTTCGTCGAGGACGGGATGGAATCGAGGCCGTCTGCCAAGATTCTCGCTCCCAGATATCTGACAAGAACAGAATACGTAGTGAGACTTTTCCTTGCTTGGAAGCCCGATGGGAGAACGCCGACGATAGCCGTCGTCCATCGCTGTGCCCCGTTTTCGCGCATTTTGCGCTGGCTCCCACGTCGGAAATAAGTACAATGTCGGTTGAACCGGGAAGGGATGACTGGCTCATCGATCTACTTCATTACCGAGGAAAGGAGTCCTCCATGTCGAGTAGCGTTCCGCCCATTCGCGTGGGCATCTTTGGTCACGATAACGTCTATGCCAACGAGCGGCACGGCTGCGGGTTGTGGCCGGCGGGCATCGCATCCTGCTTGACCGCCGCCGATGCCGAGCCTGTCGCTATCGGCGAGGTCGGCGACCGTTCGTGGGACGAGGTTTTTGACGGTTTGCACGGCGTCGTTCTGTCCGGCCACGACGCCGACGGCAAACGTCCCACCGCCGAAGCCGAAGAACTGTGTCTGTGGTGCAACAATCATCAGTTTCCCATTCTGGGAATCGATCGCGGCCTACATCTGATGAACACTGCGCACGGCGGGACCGTCTACCTCGATCTGCCGCGCGATCTTCCGGAGGCGTTGCAGCATCGCCACCCCCCGGAGCGCGGTCTGCGTCACGCCATCAATGTCCTTTCGGGCACGATTTTGGCGGACTTATACGGCGAGGGCGAGGTTGTTGTCAACAGCGAACATCGTCGGGCCGTGCAGCGCGTGGCGCGCGGCTTTCGGGTGTGCGCCCAAGCCTTGGACGGCGTGGTCGAAGCCATCGAAGCGGACGGCGACTGGTTTGCTTTGGGCGTACAGTGGCATCCCGCTTCGGCCACGGCGTCGGGGTTAGACATTCAATTGTTCCGCGGGTTGGTCAACGCCTGCCACGAACGCTGGGCCAAGGAGCCGGTTGCATGTCACGCGGCCTAATTAGGTGAACCGGCAGCGTAAGCTGCCGGGTTCTTTGCTCCACCCGGCAGCCTGAGCTACCGGGGTATTTGCTCCACCCGGCAGCCTGCGCTGCTGGGGTATTTGCTCCACCCGGCAGCTTACGCTGCCGGTTCGCCGGTGGAGTGAAAACGCTGGCGGAGTTGCGCGGGTGAGGCGGTGCCGGTGGTTCCCAGTTGCTGGATGGTGATCGAGGCCACGAGATTGCCGAACGACGCGGCCGCTTCCACGCCGACGCCCGCGGCCATCGCGCAAACGATGGCCGCACTGGTGCTGTCGCCCGCACCCACAATGTCGATGGGACCATTTACCGGATAGGCGGAAATACGAGGACGATTCTCGTTTTCCTTGTCTTGGGGCGATGCCAACAAAATTCCGCGCGCTCCATCCGTGCAAAATACCCATCGACCGGCGGCTGTCGCGAGTTGATGGGCGGCGCGCGTCAGCGCATCGTCTCCCGCGCCATCGTCTCGCCCTACGGCACGCAGCGTTTCATGGCGATTCGGTTTCAAGCAGACATTGCGAAATAGGCCGACGCGCTCCCGACTATCGGCCAAGACGAACTTGCTCGGTTCCCCCATCGCCAGCTTCGACAGCGCCTCGCGCACCTTCCCCGTAACCACGCCGCAATCGTTCTCGCTCACCTGATCCAACACCACCAGCGCATCGACTTCGGGCCACAATCCGCCCAATTCTCGGACGATTTGACCTTCCAAATGCTCCGGCACGGGACGTCGGTTTTTTATGTCCAGACGATTCAATTCGCGCGGCGCTCGGCCCTGCTCGCACAGCATGGGCTTGGTGTAGGTCGGCGTGCGGCGGTCGGCGGAGACGATCAGTCCGCGCGGATCGACGGCGGGCATTCGCCCCAAGGCTTGTCGTAGCTCGTAGCCCTCGCCATCGTCGCCGACCACGGCCAACGGACAGATGCGTCCCACGCCCAGCGCCGCCAGGTTATTGACGACGGTTCCCGCCGCTCCGGGATACGACCGAACCGCGACTACTTGATAGGCATCCAACCCTGTTTCCAGCGACGGCTCCGTAAGCTCGGCGTCGAGATCGAGATAGCGGTCGAGAAACAGATCGCCGACAACGGCGATGGTTAAACGAGGAATAGCCGTTAATATCGCTTCCAGGCGATCTGCGTCCAACGGAGACGTCGCGCTCATTCCGCGCCTCCCTCGGCGTTCAGGGCGGCGCGATGAACGTGCGGGACGGTGACGCGATGATCGCCTTGCACATAAAACGATTCGCCGCCGTCGGCCACGGTTCGCACCAAGATCGTCTTCCACGGTCGATAGTAGTAGCGCGGATCGCTTTTGGGCGCTTGCTGTCGGGTATCGCCATCCAAAGGAATGAGATCGAATACAGCGGTGGTGAAATTTCGGATGACACGACCCTCTTGATGGGCGACGTTGCGCGCCATCGCCAGCGCCTTGAGGTAGACCTCAGGCCCCATCACGGCGGAACCGAAGTTGAGCATCACACCGTTCTCCAAGCGCGTCACGGTCTGGGCGAAGGCGAGGAAATCGCGGTAGCCGGTCTCGCCGAGCGCCGCGCCGTCGCAGTTGGGATGCTCGTGTAAAATGTCGTAGCCGATGCCGGGATGCACCGTAATCGGAACGCCGAGACGAACCCCGGCAGCCAAGACGCTGATGTCGGCGTGGGGGAACCTCTCTTCTAGGATCGCTCGACCGATGGACTCACCCAATCCTAGCCCCTGCTCCGCGCCGGCTCGGATGATGTCGTTCATACGGCCCGTCTCGCGCCACAAGCCGAATTCGCCAGTGCGGATATAGCGGGCCACACTCTCCGTGCTGGCACCGATGAGGGCAAACTCCCAATCGTGAATCGGCCCCGCGCCGTTCATGGCAATGTGGTCGATCAGGCCGCGTTCCATCAAGTCGATGAGATAGCGCGACACGCCGGCGCGAAGCACATGCGCTCCCATGACCAGCATCCGAGCGTTGCCTTGCCTCCGCGCTTCGACGAGTCGCCGACCGAGAATGGGCAGCGATTCGTGGGTGAAATCCGGCAGCGGCGCATCGAGCGGCAGCAGGACGGATAAATCGAGATCGTGATGACGCTCGCTCAGCGGTTGAATCCGCAGGCGCGAACGATCAAATAACGGATACGGCATGGTGTTATTCCATGAGAGAGGCGAGGCGTCGATGGATTGGGAGTCACGGAGACGTTTTCGGCTCGATGCCGGCCGGCCATTCGATGTCGGCAACGGCTGAGGGATCGCGCACCGTGACCTTCGCGCCAGGACCGGCGAACGTGCATTCGTGAAAAGCGAAGTAGCGATTATTGGGAATGTCCTTCCTCACGCCGGGTTCAATGCTGAAATGCAAGGCGGCTTGTTTGGCTGCCGTGGTGGTAAACTCCAGCCGATTCAGTTGGATGTGTTGTTCGGGTGCCTGGCCGCCTTCGCAGTTCGTCACCCAGATTCCGTATTGTTTAAAGCCCTGCAATTTCAAGTCCTCCAAGCGCGCGCCCGGACAACGATGGTAGAGATTGACGAGCAGATTCACGCGATTTTCGCCGTCGAGCGTGAACCCCTTGACGCACACACCTTCGGCCTTGGACACCATGAACAGCTTGGAAGGGTTTGCTTTGGAAGAGGGATGCCAGCGGACGGTTTTGCCCTCTTCGGCCTCGATACTGACGTTGGCGACATCAATTACCACGTCGTTTTCGGCGATGTCGTCCTCGACGACGATGCGCGCGGCCTGCTTGGGTTTGCCGCGCAGGCGATGCAACACTTCGGCAATGGATGTCGAAACATTGGCACCACCGCGCGGATTGACGCGGTAAACGACCGCTTCGCTGCTTCCTGGAGTCGGTCCATTCGTCCGTCCACCGAAGATCCATGTAAGAATGCCGCCGAGAATCAAGACGCCCAATACGGATCCGGAAGCGAGGGCGACAATCCATCCGACGCGACGAGGAGTAGCGTTCGGCGGAAGCCCGCCCACGCGCCGCGCATTCGAAATCGGGCCGCGCCGTCCGGCACGCGGCGCGGCTTGGTCGAGTTCCTCGCTCGTCTCGACTTCGGAGGTTAAATCTTTCCAGGACGGCTCTTGATCCGAAGGAGTTGCCGCGGGAGTCGGAGCAGTGGCCGGTTGTGCGACTCCGTTGGCGACATGAGGCGCGACGACGGCTGCTGGGCTTGGGACGGCGCGAACTTGTGGAGCGGCGGCCGGCGCGCGACCGGCGGCCGGCGGCGATAGTTCCAGATTGAGCGGACCCGGCGGGGGCGGATTGGTCTTCCGCAAATCGTTGGGAGGCGCGGGGGGAACGGCCTTGGGCGGTGGACCGGCCACGGGAGACGGCGTGTTCGATTGCGAGACTTGCCAGACCTTGCGCGGGGTCGGCGAGAGGTCGCCGCCGCTGGGCGGAGGCTTCGCGCCGCCCGAAAGCATGTTGTCGCTGGATGCCCCGCCCATCGCCGCTGGACTCAGCTGAGGCATTTCGTGTTCCGGCGGCGGTGGGATGGGCGTTTGCGTCCACGGCGCAATCGCATCGGCTACCTCCATCGGCGATTGCGGACGTTGAGCCGGATCTTTGGCCATCATCCGTTCGACCAGGGCGGCGATACTTTCCGGCGTCTCCGGGCGCAGTTGGCGAATCGACTTCGGCTGCCGCGTCTGATGCCAGATCAACTTCTGCGCCACCGAGCCTTCGGCGAACGGCGTGCGTCCGGTCAGACAGAAATAGAACGTCGCGCCGAGGCTGTAAATATCGGCGCGTATGTCCACCGAATGGCTGTCGAGCGCCTGCTCTGGGGCAAGATAGTCCGCCGTGCCCAGAACGTTTTCGTCGTACTTTTTGGTAAGGACGTCTTCTTCGTCGTGGAAAAAACGGGCCAATCCCATGTCGAGGATTTTGACGATGCCATTGCGATCGACGAGAATGTTCCCCGGTTTAATGTCGCGGTGAACGATGCCGGCCGTCTCGTGGGCGTGCTGTAGCCCGAGGGCTGCTTGGCGAATATAGTGGCAGGCGCGCAGTACGTCCATCGGCCCGGCTTTTTTCACGATCTCCTGAAAACTAGAACCATCGACATGCTCCATGACCAAGAAATGCAGCTTATCGTCCTGATCGATGTCGTAGGCGCGAACGATATTGGGATGATCGAGGGCGGCGACGGCGCGCGCCTCTCGATAGAAGCGTTCGAGGGAGGAGGCGTCGTCGGCCTTGGCGGAGGGCAAAACCTTGACCGCCACGCGACGGCGCATCAACTTATGTTCGCATAGGTAGACCGTACCCATGCCGCCCGCGCCGAGTTTTTCCAGAACCTTATACTTGCCCAAGCTGAAGCGACGCCAACGGCCTTGGAGAAACTGCTCGGCTTGGAAATTCGTCAGTAAGCCATCGCGCACCAATAGACCGGCCATGACGGCGGGATTGTTCGGCAACGGCTGCGCGGCACGGACCTTGTCGAGATACGTCGTGAGTTTCTTGTCCTCGACGACCTCGCTCTTGCGTACCAATTCCAGGAATTCGTCGGTCGTAGTCGGCGACGGCATCGGCTACCCTTCTGCTGACGCGAATCTGCCTTGCGCCGCAACAATATCAGACGGGCAATGACCGAAAGGCCACAAACCTATCTTAGCAACTATAGTTCGAGACAGGAAGAAGAGAAACTTTTCCTTCCCTGCCTCAATCGGCGTCCGAAGACGCCAAGGCTTGGCGAACCGGCGGCGTCAGCCGCCGGGTAATGAAACCTCTCAGTCAAAAGTGTGACAGGCGAATCCGCGTCTTGCAAGGGGCTGGAGCTATTTTTTTTCAGGTCGATCCCGAAGCCCGAGACCGCGTCGGTTGCTCGCTCCGCTTCCCACTCTCTGTCGATTCGTTACCATAATCGTATGAAACTCTGCATCAGCGAAGTGACCACGCTGTCTTCCTCGTTCGCCGACGATGTGAACGGCTATGCCGACGGGGGGTGTTTCGCCCTCGAAGTTTGGTTGACGAAGCTGGAAAACCATTTGGAGAAGCACTCTGTCGCCGACACGCGCAAGTTGCTCGAAGATCGGAACGTGACCCTCGCCGCCGCCGCCTATCAGGGCGGACTGCTTTTGTCGCAGGGAGAACAACGCAAAGCCCATTACGACCACTTCAAACGCCGCCTCGATCTCTGCCAGACGTTCGGTATCCATACGCTGCTGATCGCGGCGGATTTCGAGCAGAATGTCACCCCAACGGACCTGCAACGAGCCGTCGTTTCCTTAACCCAAGCCGCGCAGTGGGCATCGGCTTTTGGGGTCCGCTTGGCTTTGGAGTTTCGAGGCTCGAACGCGTTCTGCTCGAGCCTCGATACCGCCTTGGCATTGATTGCCTCGTGCGGCGAGGCCAACGTCGGCGTCAATCTCGATGTGTTCCATTACTACACGGGACCGAGCAAGTTCGACGATCTCGCCTTGATAACGCCGGACAATCTCGCCTTCGTACAGCTATCCGATGTCTTGGGCGTGCCGCGCGAGTTGGCATCCGACGCGGATCGCATCCTACCCGGAGAGGGCGATTTTCATCTCGAACCGATCGTTCGGCAGCTGCGGGCGAACGGCTATGAAGGCTGGGTATCGTTGGAGTTGTATAATCCGACGCTGTGGCAGCTGAAGCCCGCACAAGTCGCCGAGCTAGGCTTGGCTTCGTTGCAACGCCTTCTGGGTGAATGAAGCGCGTCACCGTTGCAAGACGCTTCCAAGAATCCATCGCAGGTTGGAAACGATCCGAGAAGCCCCCTCCCCTGTACTCAGGGGAGAGGGGAGGACTCGAGAGCAGCGCTGTACGACGAAAGGATTACACCTCCCAATACTTCTTGTGTCCCGCCGCCGTCAGCAGGGCGCGCTTGACGGCCACGGCCACGAGTTTGACTTTGTAGGCGTTCTGACTGAGCGGCATCGCCCCTTGTGCCGCCGCTTCACCGGCGGCGCTGGCGGTCGCCTCGGTCACTTCCTTGCCTTCGAGCGCTTTCGCCGCCGCCTCGGCGACATGCGGTGTCGGGGCGACGTGGCCCAGCACGATGCGAACGTCCGTGGCTTTGTTATCCTCGTACTTGAAGGCGACGGCGGCCTGCACTAGCGGCCAATCGTAGGACTGTTTGTGCCGTACTTCGTAGCTGGCGTTTTTCAGATGGTGATAAGGGATCGTAACCGACAACACCAACTCGTTCGGCTTCAAGACGTGCTCGCGTTCGCTCGCCGAACTGGGGGCATGGAAGAAGTCGGCCAGTTTGACGGTGCGTTTACCCTTCGGTCCCATGACTTCGGCGCTTGCTCCCAGGGCAATCAGCACCGGAGCCAGCGTCGAGGGGTTGACCATGACGCACTTGTGCCCCTGCGTGAAAATGGCGTGATAGCGATTTTCACCGTCGATGGCGAAGCACTTGTCGCCCCCTTTGAGCAAGCATGGCGTGTGTTCGTCGCGGAAATACCAACAGCGATTGCGTTGGCATAGGTTGCCGCCGAGGGTTCCCATATTGCGAATCTGCGGGCCGCCGATGTCGCCCGCAGCAGTAGTCAGGGCCGGGAAGGCATCTTTCAGGCCTCTATGAGCGGCGATCTCAGCCAGGGTCATACCCGCACCGAGGATAAAATCATCCGGTTTTTTATCCAAGCCATCAAGGCGCAATTGGTTGATCCCGACATCGCGCAGAGTGATAACTTTATCCGGCTGCGCGATATACTCCTTTTGCAGATCGAGTAAATCCGTTCCTCCGGCCAGCAGTTCCGTCGTGCCCCATTTGTCGTCGAGCAGGGCCACGGCCTGCTCGGCGGTTTTCGGACGATAGTACGAAAAATTCTTCATTTTGCACCTCCTTTGGCGGCCAAAGCGGCGAGGACGCGCTCCGGCGTGAACGGCGTATGCGACACCCGTGCGCCGATGGCGTTGAAGATGGCGTTGCCGATGGCGGCGTGGGTCGAGATCACCGGCGGTTCGCCGACGCCGATGACGCCGCGCTCCGGCATGTCGTGCAAATGCACCACGATCTGCGGCATGTCTTCGATGCCGCCGAGCTTGTAAAACTCCATGTCTGGGTTGACCATGCGGCCGGTCGCGCGGTCCATGATGCGCTCCTCAAATAGCGCATAATTGAGACCCATAATGACGCCGCCGGCCACCTGCGATTCGCAGGTCAGACGATTGACGACCATGCCGCAATCCTGCACGGCCACGATGCGCGTGCAGCGAACGACTCCGGTTTCGGTATCGACCAACACCTCGGCGATCTGCACGCCACCGACGCCGGAACTCGATACGTCTTTGTTGTCGGGCTTAGTGGATTCGTCGTAGGTCCAGAAGCCTGCGCCTGTCGCTTCTTGTTTTGCGAGTTCGGCGCAGGCCGCTTTCCAATCCCACGTTTTATTCTGAGCCGTGTTGCGAATCTTGCCGCGTTCGACGATCAATTCTTTCGGCTCGGAATGGAGACGCGGCGCGATCTTGGCGAGAAGATCGTCGCGCGCCGCCGTGGCCGCTCGGAGTGTGGCCGGTGCTTGCGAGGGTATCGTCGTACTGCCGCCGGAACCCGTGGATGCGCCGAAGGTACTTTCGCCGAATTGCAGGGTGATTTGCCCCGGCTCCAAGCCCAAAATCTCGGCGGTGATCAGAGCCGTCACGGTGCGTTGGCCGGTGCCGAGATCCTGCGTCGAAGTGCGGGCGACGACCGAGCCGTCGGCGTGGATGGTGACGGTGCATTCGTTACGCTGCGGGCTGGCCTGTCCGCCCCAGGTGTGCAGGGCCATGCCGATGCCGTGCTTGACGACGCCGTCCGTCTTGCCCGGCGGATGCCATTTCTCCTTCCACTTTGCCAGAGCTGCGGCGATCTCGATTTCGCGCTGGTAGATGGTGTTCTTGAGCGCATCGAGTGAATGCGGCGCGGTTTTCACCTTTTCCGGATTGTTTTGGGGTAGATTCTTGAGCCGCAACTGCAAGGGGTCCATTCCGAGCTTGGCGGCCAAATCGTCGAGGATAAACTCGGTGAGCGTGCAATTCTGCGGATGATTGGGCGCGCGCATGGCGCGCTGCATCGCGGCATTGGTGCGGATACGAACGTGCTTGCGCTTGTACGGAATCGGATAAACGTAGGGCAAGGCGTTGAAGGTCACGGTATCGGTGACGCCCACGCCGGGCGTGCCGTAACAATCGACCTCGTAGCTCGTCAGTTTGCCGTCCTTGGTCGCGCCGATCTTCACCTTGCCGTAGGCCGACGGTCGATTGCCACCGGCGACGATCTCACTGGCGCGATCCAGCATCAGCTTCACTGGGGCTTTGGCCGCGCGAGCCAGCTCGGCGGCGACGATTCCTTGAATGTCGGGGCCGAACTTGCTGCCGAAGCCGCCACCCATGTAGTGCGTGATGCACTTTACTTTGCTTGCCGGCAGATCGATCTTGTACTTGCCGGAGAATTCGCGCGCCAACTCGTCGGCGGTTCCCCACACGGCTTGCGTCGAAGCCCACACTGTCAATCCGCCGTCCTCGCCCCACTCGGCGACGAGTCCGTGCGATTCGAGACACTGATGACAAACGACCGGCACGCCGTAGCTGCCTTCGACCGTGACGGCGGCGTCGGTCCTGCCTTTCTCGAAAGCATCGTCGGCTGCATCCTTTGCCGCCAAGACATTGTTGCGTTTGCCGCCGAACGGAGAAACCGTCTTGCCGTCTTCCTTCAGCGCATCTTCCTCCTTGACAATGTGAGGCAAAACGTCGTACTCGATCTTGACGGCGCGCACGGCGTCGAGGGCATGTTCCTCGGTGTCGGCGGCGAGTCCGAGAATCTCTTCGCCGGCCCAATACAACTCGTCGCCGATCTTTTTTATCGCATGGATCGCCTTGACGCCGGGCATCTTCTCGGCCTCGCCGCTGTCGAGGCTTTTGATCTTGGCATGCGCATGGGGACAGCGCAATAAGACTGCGTGGAGCATCCCCGGTCGATTGATGTCGTAGCTGTATTTCGCCTTGCCGGTCGCTTTGACCGGCCCGTCGAGACGCTGCAATTTCGACCCGATGAGTCGTCTTTTCTTCGGCCAAGAGGTTGCCATGACTTAGCCTCCCTTCTTCTGTTTGTCGCACAATTCGACGATGGCTTCGCGCATCTGTTGATAGGTTCCACAGCGACAGATATTGCCAGACAGCGCTTCTTCGATCTGAGCGGGTGTCAGCGGCTTCTTGTCGATGGCCTTCGGATTCGCATGAAAGGCGGCATACATCGCCACGACGAAACCCGGCGTGCAGAAACCGCACTGCTGGGCATCGTGCTTGACGAAAGCGGCGGGAACGGCATCGAGTTTGTCGCCGTCGATGAGGCTTTCCGCCGTCTTGATCTTCTTGCCCTCGGCCTCGACGGCGAGCATGGTGCAGGAGTAAATCGGCTTGCCGTCCACCATCACGGTGCAAGCGCCGCAAGTGCCGCGATCGCACACGCGCTTGCAGCCGGTGACATCGAGATAATTGCGGAGTGCGTCGAGCAGCGTGACCCGCGGCTCGACGGAGGTGGTCAGTGCGGCATCGTTGACATCGAGCGTGAGTTTGATCGGCTGCGGCCCGATTCCCTTCACACTCGGGTTTGCGGCAGCCGCTTCGGCGAATGCCGCAGGCGCTTCGGCGAGAGCGGTGGTAGCGGCCGCGGCCGCGCCGGTTGTGCGCAGAAAGTCGCGCCGCGATAGACCGGCTTCGCGTGGTGTACGTCCTTGGGTGTCGCTCATCGGTCGGAACCCTCCCTTTGGTTGGCGAACCGTAAGACCTTTCGGAAATCGCGTGAACGCGATGGGAATGACGGGATTCTAAGCGCGAACGAGGTGGGACACAAGCAGTTTGTCACTTTTTTCAGCGAAAGGGGATACGTCTCGCTTCTGGCGAGCAGCGAGTCTTCCGAGCCTGTGCGCAACATCTCCTCACCTGTGTAGGAAGGCGGCGAGGGGCTAAATGTTAGATAGCCTGGGTCGAAGAATACCAGTGGGCCCAGCAGGATTCGAACCTGCAACCAAGGGATTATGAGTCCCCTGCTCTGCCGTTGAGCTATAGGCCCAGAGAGTGTTTTCTAACAGGCTTCCCTCGTCCGTACAAGAGGGCGCTCCCGATGCGGTCGGGACGCAAGAGCGATGTCCGTAGTCCGGTTGCAATCGAGAATGTCCGACTGCGTGCCGTCGGGGCAATGCTCTTGCCCGCACTTCTTGGCAGCGGTAGGATTTTAGAGAGAATACTATGCGACACCTTCCCGCGATGCACTCAAGGAGCGGACGGTGAGGTTCAGCGAGTTGGTTCGTTTGTTGGAGAGTAACGGCTTCCGTATCGTGCGGCAGAAGGGGGCGATCCGTTACTACGGTAAGGCAGGGGCACCCCACCTCATTCGGGTTGATTACCACGGACCCAAGGAAGTCCCAAGCGGCACCTGTCACGCGATCCTGAAAGCGGCGGGCATCGGCAGACCGGGACGCCCCGCAGCCGACACTTCACCATCGGAGGAACAGCAGCCATGATTGATCTGCCCTATTCGCTGGTTATTGAGGCTACCCAAGAACCCGACTTTTTCGGCTTCTACTCCGAAGAGTTGGAAGGGTTTAGTGGGGTAGGTCATTCCGTTGAGGATTGCCTTTACCAAGCAAGATGGGGGATGCAAGAACACCTCGAAATGCTGGCCGAGCAAAAACTCCCCGTGCCTCCGCGCAATCCGGAGCCAATCGTCACGATTCGCAACGAGCGCAAGGGAGCCGCCTGAGCCGCTTGCATAAGAGGCGCAGACGGAACCGCGTTTACGCTGCGGATTCGCGCCGAGAATCAACTCTTGGTTCGATTATCATTGGGAGTAGCGGAGCGTCGCGGCAGCACAAGTAGGTTAATGCTGGCACGCATCTGAAGCGTTTGACCACCGGACAGCGACAGTTCAAACAAACGCAGCCGTCCCTCGAAGAGATCGGCGAATTTCTTGATGCGCTCTCTTTCCGCCGCACTCGCTTTAGGATCGCCCCGCGCGATGAGGTCGGCGAGACGTTTGGCATCGCCGTCGGCGCGGATGGCCAACGGCGCAGCCTTGGCCAAGTCCACGGCGAGAGCGCGGCCCAAATGCTCCTCAGCGTCTTCGCCGTAGGCCGCCACGATACCGTCTTTGCGAAAGGCGATCGCGGCCGGAGTCTTGCCAAAGAGGGTTTGAATCGGCTCCGGCACCATCTCGCCCAAGGGATAACGATGGACCTTCATGCCTGCGACGGTGTCCGAATCGATGGCCAAAAGCCGGAGCGGATGGTTGGCGGGCAAGAAGCCGATCAGTTTCTTCCCCGCTTTCTCCACGGCCAAACTGTCCTTGAGCTGTAGTGCCAGCACGGCTGCGTAGCGTTGCTTCGGACCTGGACCGTGCAGTACGAGAGCGGTGTCGAGAACCCCTTCCTTAATCGTCGGCTCGAGTGCTTTGGCCACACTCGAAAAGGCTTGCCGCACTTTCTCGTCCTCGATCTTTTCTTCCGACTCTTTCAGAATCTGGCGACCCTGGGTCAGGAAGAAGCCGCCGATCTCCTCCGAAAGGGAGAGACGAGCGTGAACCGCGCCCAGAGGTTCGCCGCCGACCAGAGCCGCTCCCAAACTCGGTCCACGGACGAGGCCAGCCAGCAGGATCGCCAACTCCGAGCCTTCTTGCGGCGTCAGTTGCAGAAATGCTTTCACTTCGCCGGTTGCTGGGACGAGATCCAGTTGCAAAGCCAACTCTTTACCGTTCTGGACGGCCGCTTTCCATCCGCGATGGTCGGCCAACTTCACCGCGTTGGGCAGTAGTTCCTCGGCGCTCTGCAAACCTTTCCTGGCTATTTCATCGAGCGCGGCCACCGTCTTATCCTTGACCTCCTTGGGCACGCGATCGAAATGGAGGCGTAAGGCGACAGCGGCCTTTTCCTTGGGATCGAGCAGCTTAGCGGCAGCGGGCAGACGGTCCTCGGCGAGCGACTTGTCATCCAAAAACGAGGTGTAAAGATAGCCTTCGGCAAAGCGGAGATAAATCGGCTGGTTCATGCCCGGCAACAGGCACTTTTGACATCCTTTAACACTGTCTGCGAGTCGAGCGTTCATGTGCTTCAGATGTTCGCGGGCCGCGCGCTCGCTCTTCACCGGCAACATCAGGACAACGGAGTTCTTCTCGACCGCCTCGGCGATCCGGCCATAGAGGAAGATCGGTTTGGACTCATCGATGGCCTCGCGCCATCCCATGCCGAGGACGGCGACGAGTTGCTCCTCGATCTCCGCACCGGTCTTCTCCCCAGCTTGTTCGCCGAGTTGCGGGGCCGCATACTTGCGGGCAAATTCCTTCACGGTCTTCAGCAGTCGTCCTACCGGCTGAACTTGGACCAGATAGTGGGGAAGGTCGGGCGTTTCGGCACGCACCGGCGTAACGGCGAACAGGCAGAGCAAAGGCCAGAAGAACATGGAGCAACGCATGGCGAGTCCCTCAGTTAGATTGCTTGCCAATCCGAGTCTGATTGTACTTGTGGTGGCAACGATTACAACGAGACGAACCAAGAAATCGGAAGTACCCCCCCTTAAACAGATAAATATAGATTCTTACTCCGCAACAATTTCACTCGTCGGCTCGCATCGTAGATCGGCCTCATCCCCACAACCGATCTCCTATTTCTCGATCAGCCGCACCTTGTCCGGTTCGTTTTTGAAGCCGTATCTCCGCTCGAACTCGCGCGGCGGCAGCGTCTCGGTGGTTCCATCCTTCTTCTGCACCACCATACGGATGGCGCGCTCGACGCGGGCATTGCCGCGAAAATGGCCATCGGCGGTGACGGCGAGTTGCGCATACGGACCCAGCGGCATCAGC
>JAJXWW010000209.1 GCA_021781415.1 Planctomycetota bacterium | reverse complement strand
GATGGGCAGTCCGCCGGAGGAACCGGAGCGATGGGAAGACGAAACCCTTCATAAGGTCGCGTTGTCGCGGGGCTTTTACCTGGGCATTCATCCGGTGATGCAAGCACAATGGCAGGCGGTGATGGGCGACAATCCCAGCCGTTACAACGGGGAGAATCGCCCGGTAGAGATGGTATCGTGGGAGGATTGCCAGGCGTTCTGCACCAAGCTCAGCGAGAGCGACGGCAAGCGTTACGTTTTGCCGAGCGAGGCGGAGTGGGAATACGCTTGCCGCGCCGGGACCACCACGCCTTTTTTCTTTGGTGCTACTCTGTCAACGGATCAGGCGAATTACAACGGCAATTATCCCTACGGCACAGGCGCGAAGGGCGTGTATCGCGAGGGGACAACCTCGGTCGGCAGTTTTCCGCCGAATGCTTGGGGGCTGTTCGATATGCACGGCAACGTCTGGGAGTGGTGTCAGGATGTGTATCGTCCTTATGGAGAGTTAAACACTAAAAATACATTAAATACAGGAAATATAGACGAAACGGCCCGCGTGTTGCGCGGTGGCTCGTGGAACTGCGTCGCGGGGGACTGCCGTGCCGCTAACCGCATCAGGGTCGCGCCCGGCAACCGCTACGTCCGCAGCGGCTTCCGCGTCGCTTTCCGCCTGGGCTAAATTACACTGTATACTTTTGCACTATTGCTCTTTTTCCTTCTTTTGTTCCGCGAGCGTAGCGAGCGCGCGGTATGGATTTTTGGGGACACATAAACAACTTGACATAAGATTGCGTGTTATCTTCTGCCGGATTTCAGCGAGCCGGGAGCGTCCGCCCCGTTACCACGACGAGTCGATGGCTTCGTGACAACAGGGGGCCGAAGTAGTCGTGCCGATTTTTGCTGGACGGAATGATTCTGGATACCGTACAGTCAGATGAATAGTTCCGCGGAGGCGAACAGGTCTCGGAGCAACTTCAGGAATTGCCGTCCCGCCGAGGTTTCCTGCAAATCCTGCCAGATGTCAAAGCGATACTCCACTGGTGCCACGTTCGGATTCTCGCGCGGCCACGGATATTCGGGATTCGGAGCGTCCGAATTTAACGCGGGGGGCGAGGTTTTCGATGCGTTCGGCCAGTGGGATGCTTTTGCGGATGAGATGCGTCCAGTTTTGGTTCCGGCCCGCGTAACCCAACCGATGTTGTGCTTGTCGATTACTGGACAGGCTGCGTAGGAAGCCGACGAAAGCACGATGCGAGGTATGATTGGGACCGTGCCTCCACGCCCGCGCTTTTCCAAATAGCTCCGTACTCATCTGTAAGTAGTGCAACAGATGGCAAGCGGAAACATCTTGCTGCCGACGAAGCAACTCAAAAACGGCGAAGTCCGATCTCGCTTGGGCGAGAAATAAACGCTGGGCTTCCGTCACGGTCGCCGTCTCCAAACCGTTTTCCCGTCGAGCGTCCAATTCATCGGTAGCGCTAAGCGGTTGTCTCGGATCGCTTCCAACTGATCGCCGGTCACGTCGGCGACAAACAAGCGATAGGGACAGCCTTGGACGTCTAAAGCGAAGTCAATGGCCTCCACTTTCGTCGGAGTCGAGCCGTTGGCCGCCTGGCGATCGCTGACTTCCAGAAGCCGGATTTCATCCGTCGGCGTGCGTTCGGGCAAATACCAAATCTCCCGTATCCCACTGTCGGCGAGGAAGTGTTTGCGCGCAATCCAGGCCGCTAGGGAATCCCGGTCGCCATTGGCTTGTGGCTCCGGTTCCGTTTGACGATGGCGACGACGTGAAACGGCATCCAATTCGTCCAAGAAGTCGTACCACTGCATATCGTCGAGACGTTCGGCCAATTGTGCGAGTTCTGAGGGTGTCGGCATAGTCTCCTCTCTTTCGCTTTATTCTACTCCGTTGAGAAAGTCGGCAGGCACGAGAACCTACGTTGGATTCGTTCGTGGATCGTGAGCTTGGGCCGGTTGCATCGCCTCCAGTTCTCGTTGCTGATCTTCGGTCAACTCGATAATCGTTCGCCTTCTTTTGTCTTATCCTACTTCACTTCCCTCGTTGGATGCAAGCCGACGGGCACGGCGGCTTCAGACGCGGCATGGCGAGGGACTGCGGCTCTGCCGTCCATTACGGGATCGTGCCGTCGAACCGCATCAACGGCGGGGGTTGCTATTCCCACCCATTGCGCATCCCCTTCGATTGACTTCTCGATTGTCGAACGGGACAATCGGGTTCGGGGTACATCAAAAGCCTTGGCGCGACGAGGCAGAGCGTCCTTTTATCGAGGGAAATCATCGTGTCGGAATTAGATGGTTTTCACGCGGCCATTGTCGAGTACGGCGCAGACCCTGCGCCACGGCTAATTCTCGCCGATTGGCTGGACGAACACGACCGACCCGATGAGGCCGAGTTGATGCGGTTGCACGTGGCGCTGCTGGCGACGTGCTGCGATCCCAAGAACCACCCCGAGCGTGTGCGGCAACAAGCGCGGATCGTGGAGTTGCTTGCCGCCGGTGTGCGTCCGTGTCTGCCGCGTCAGACGATTGCCTTGGCCAAGGGTGTGGACATGACGTTCGCCTGGATTGCGCCCGGCACGTTTCGGATGGGCAGTCCGTCGGAGGAACCGGAGCGATTTGAAGACGAAACGCTGCATGAGGTGACGCTGGCTCAGGGCTTCTACTTCGGCATTCATGCGGTGTCGCAGGCTCAGTGGCAGGCGGTGATGGGCGACAATCCCAGTCATTTCAAGGGCAAGAACCGTCCGGTGGAACAGGTGTCGTGGGAGGATTGCCAAGCGTTCTGTACCAAGTTGAGTCAGCGGGAGGGCAAGCGTTACGGTTTGCCGAGCGAGGCGGAGTGGGAATACGCTTGCCGTGCGGGAACGACGACGCCATTTTTCCTCGGCGATACGCTTTCCACGGAGCAGGCCAATTACGACGGAAATTATCCCTACAAAGAGGGCGCGCAGGGAGAGTATCGAGAGCAGACAACGCCGGTGGGCATTTTTCCACCCAATGCTTGGGGACTATTCGACATGCACGGCAACATATTTGAGTGGTGCAAGGACGAGTACCGTCCCTATGGAGATGTGAATACTACAGATACAATGGAGACGGACAATAGGATCGAAGATGCCCGCATCTTACGCGGCGGCTCCTGGAGCTACAATGCCTCGATCTGCCGCGCCGCCTACCGCGCCTGGTTCGCGCCGCCGGCCCGCTTCAACTACTTCGGCTTCCGCGTCGCTTTCCGCCTGGACTAAGTTAAACTGTATATTTTTACTCTGTTAATCTTTTGTATTTTTTATCCCGCGAGCGAAGCGAGCGCGCGGCACGGATTTTTGGGTACTCAGAAACGCCGGGCTTCCATCGCGGTCCCCGTCTCCGGTCTGAGGGAACTCTCGTTACCGGACGCGATCGCAATTTCCCCGTTCAACCCCCAAGGCGATCGTAGGCGTCCAAGATCCGCGAGGTGGTGGAGCGAAAGCCGGGTAACGGCGATTCTTCCGAGCGGAGACCGGCGAAAGTGCCGAGGATGTATTCCACGTCTACGCGGTTGATGCCGTAGAGATGGAAGAACGCCGCGTCCAACTCCGCCAACAACTCGCCGCGTTCGTCGGTGTCCCAGCGATGCAGGGGCGGATCGAACCCCGCCGCCTCCGCGAACGGCCTCATATCGTTGGCCGTGCAGGTCAACTTCAACGCCCGCTCGGAGATCCAGGTTTCCAGCGTCGTCCGTTTGTCCCACGGGCATTTCTTGGCGTATGCTATCGGGTGGAATGCCGGCAACTGATTGACGATAAAGAAATTGAGCGTTATACCTCCGATCTTCTGACGGGTGGCATAATCGAATACGAGCGAGTTTATATTAGCCAGCAGGCACAGTTCCAACCGAGGAGAATTTTCGGTGAGAACCAAAATGAGATGATTTGTGGCCGCACACCACGGAACGAGAGCGGCGATCATTGTACGCTGGTTGGTCGGACTCGTTATGTCCTTGAATGTCAAAAAAGCAGGACGATTGGCCAACTTGAGCGATTGAACCACTTCTCCTTCCTCGATCCACCAGCGCGGCTGGACGACGAATTCCGGATTTTGATGCTCTACTAAGGTCGTTTCCTCGGTTTGCCCTTGGCGAACCCAATTCGCCTCGGCCAACTTCACGCTGGCGGCGCGGTGATCGTAGGCTTGCACCATCTTCGCTTCGTACAGCGGTAGAAACGTCCGAGGCCCCTGCTTCCAACGATTGCCCTCCAGACGATAACCCATTTCTTTCAATTGCCCCGGATCGTGAAACAACTCGGCATCGTTGGTTTGGTGGAACATCGTCACGAAGCGGATGCCCCAAGGATTGCCGCCTTCTTGGCGCGATTCGTCGATCAGAATGGGAACGCGGCGATAGATGTCCTTGGTCAGTTCGGCATCGCGCCGGCTGCGGAAGATTGGACAAGTGCGCGTGTTCGGATTTAGCAACGCAAGGTCGGCGCTCGACAGGGAGATGTGGCGATTCCTCGGTTTCAAATCGCTCATGGTTTGGGCGAAGAACACGAAATCGGCGTGCGGCGTGCGTACCTCTTTGCCACCGAATACCAGTGTGCAAAACTTGAAACGACCATCCACTTCAGGGAAGATATGCTGGCGATTCTCGAAGTCGTAGAGTTTGATGAGTGACTTGGAAGCCATCAGATCGTTGAAGAATTCGCGGGTGGTATTGTCGGTGGCGATGCCGGAGGGGACGAGCAAACCGGCGCGTCCGCGCGAGGCGAGCAGCTTGCGGGCCAACTCGGCGAAGAGCATATAAGTATTGATGTCGCCGCGCGCGGTGAGCGGGAAATGGCCGCCGACTCGAATGTGCGCGAGCGTTCGGTCGGCGGCTTCTTTCGTCTCCCTATAGCGCGCGAACAGTTCGGGATCGCTCGTCTCCAACTCGGCGATCAGTTGGCGACGCTTGGCGGCACTGACGGCGTTGGCGATGCTCGGCGCGGCGAAGGCGAAGAACTCGCGCTCCTGAAGTTTGAGCCGTTCCCAGGGTGGATTGCCGACGATACAGTCGAAGCCGCCGTTGGTCCGGTGGAAGACCGTGGGAAAGGCGGTAGGCCAATCCAACGCCTTGGGATGGACGTTGACATCGGCAACGAGACTGTTGCCTTGGACAATGTTATGGGACAAGTCGGCCAGCGTTCGGCCGTGGCGGGCGGAGCGGAGCCACAAGGCCAATTGCGTGATTTCGACGGCCTGCTGCGATAAATCGACACCGAAGAGGTTGTCGGCGAGAATAAAATCGGGAGCCAAGTCTTCGATCCGCTGCGCGGCAATCTCGTCGTGCCGGCGCAGACCATCGGCGATGCGAAGATAATGCTCTTCCAATAGTTCGTAGGCTTGAACGAGAAATGCGCCGCTGCCACAAGCGGGATCGCAGACTTTCACCTGCCGCAGCTCGTCGAGACAAGCGGACCAATAGGCGGCAACTTCTGGGGAAGGGCGATCCGATTCCACGTCGTCCGGGTTCAAGCCTCGCACCGTTCGCACGGCGTCGAATCGCTCTTCGATCGCGGCATCGAGCGTGTTGCGGACGAGGAACAGGGTAAAATCGGGCGGCGTGTAATAGATGCCGAAGCGTTTGCGTTCGGCAGATTTGGGCATGGCCGGTCGAACGCCGTTCGCTGCCTTTGCGGTTGCGGTGGAAGCGAACAGTCCGGCGGCGCGGAGGCTTTCCAGTTCGCCGATGGACTTCTCGAAGAGATGGCCCAATACCTCCACGTTCACTTCGTCGCGGAAATCGTAGCTGCCGACGGTTCGAAAGAAATGGGTCCATTCGTCGTCGAGTTGCAGATCGTCCACGGCGGGATCGTGACGAAACAGACCGCCATTGTAGCCTTTGTCGAGGTCGAGTTGCGGATGGCCTTCGTCGACGCCCTTGAAGAGTCCCAGAAAGTTTTGCCAGCGTGGATTGGTCACTTTGCTGAACGGCGGCAGATTGTTGTAGGCCGTCTCGATGCACTTTTCGGGAAGCAGACCGCGATCCTCGCAGAAGGCCACGAAGATAATGCGGTCGAGGAGAATCTGCGCGATGCGGATCGCTTCGTCCAGCGATTTGTCGTGCCGATGGTGCAAATGCTCGATCAATCGCCAGCGCTGATCGTTGTACGTCGAATACAGTTCGTCTCCGACTTCGCGTTGCCGATTGGTCGTTCGGTCGAGCAGTTTCAACGCGCGCGGTTCGTGTCCCGGCGTGGGCAGTAATCCTCCCATCTCCAAGAGGCAATAAAAGGCGAGAAACACATCGTCCTTGTTGGCGATGTCGTGAAGGTGGAATTCTTGATACGCGAGCGGCGTCTTCTCGCGGTGGTAGAGCCGGGTGACGGCGAAGTTGCTGACGATCCCCCAAGGGCAATCCGGCAGGGCGTTGAGATAATCCCAACATTGTTGCACGGCGGTTCGCCCGTTCGACTTATCGCGGTCGAGATCGACTCGGGCCCCCTTCAATTCGATGACCGCGAGCGGAGACGTCGCATTTCGCGGAGAAAAGAGCCCCAAGGCACCGTCCGCCGTGCCAACGCCGGGCACGGTGAAATTGCGTTCGAGGTGATAGTTTTCCGGACTTTGTGTCACCGTTTGATAACCCAGTGCTTCGCCGAAAACCTCGTGAAGAAAGCTGGCATCGAGTGCGGTTTCTTTCTTGTCGAGATGTCCTTGGGCTTGGAGGTCGGCCCACTTGCGGAGTATCTCACGGGCCTGGTCTTGTTGCTTGCCGCGCAGCAGATTGGACTTGGCCTCCTCTGCCAAGAATCGACTCAAAAACAACGCGCGACGATGGCGATTCTCCACGCGAGTAAACAGTTGGGGAGGATCGGACGGAGAACGAGGAGAAGCGGGGGTTTTCTTTTTCATAAAATCGCATCCAGCGAGGTTCGGCTTTCGTCCCTGAATCCATCGAATCTCTCACGGCGATCGGGGATAATCCGAGCGAGCGGGAGGATTCGCCCACTACATCTGTCCGAGCCGCCACGACTCTGAGAAACTGTTGCGGAAGCCCCTCTCCCCTGAGTACAGGGGAGAGGGGGGGCTTTGCGGATAGTCTCTAACTGTCCCGCAGCTTAAACGAGACGTATTTTGTTTCCAGATACGCTTCGAGTCCTTCGTGGGCCAACTCGCGGCCTAGACCCGATTCCTTCATTCCTCCGAAGGGACATTGTGGCGTGGCGGGGACCGGATCGTTGATGCCGATGATACCGGCCTCTAAGCCCTCCGCCATGCGCCAGGCCACGGTCAAATCGTTCGTAAACACATACGCGGCCAGACCGTAGCGCGTGTTGTTCGCCGCCTGAATCACATCGTCGAGACGGCTGAAATCCAAGAGCGGCATCACCGGGGCGAACGGCTCCTCGGTCATCATGCGCACTTCGCCGGAGACGTTCGTTAACACGGTCGGCTCGAAGAAATAACCCTTGTCGAAACGGTCGGATCGCTTGCCCCCGGTCAAAATCTTCGCGCCGCGCTGGCGCGCATCCTCGACGAGATCGAGCGTTTGTTGCATCGCTTTTTTCTCGAACATCGGGCCGACCTCGACACCGTTTTCCAGTCCGTTGCCGAGTTTCAAAGCGCGGGCAAACTCGACGGCAGCCTCGGTGAACTTCTTCTGTACGTCCTTGTGAACGTAGAAACGGCTGGGCGCGATGCACACTTGGCCGTTGTTGCGGAACTTACCGGTGACGGCGATCTTCGCACCGATTTCTGGGTCGGCATCGGGGAAGACGATGAACGGCGCGTGGCCTCCCAATTCCAGACTGACGCGCTTCACCTGATCGGCGCAGCCGCGCATGATCTGCTTTCCCACCTCCGTCGATCCGGTAAAGGTGATTTTGCGGCAGATCGGATTCTCGAGGAACTCGTCGCCGATGTCCTGCGCGGGACCAACGACGAGATTGGCCACACCGGCGGGCAATCCGGCATCGACCATGCACTCGAATACTTGAATGAGGCACAAGGGCGTCTGACTGGCGGGTTTGCAGACGATGGTGCAACCGGCAGCCAAGGCCGGAGCAATTTTGCGAGCCTGCAGCGTGACGGGGAAATTCCACGGACTGATCGCCGCCACCACGCCGACCGGATGCTTGACGGTGACGTGCCGCTTCCCGGCGACCGAGGGGGGAATCACATCGCCATAGGCGCGCTTGCCCTCTTCGGCAAACCACTCGAACGTGTCGGCGGAATGCAGCACCTCGGCTTTCGCTTCAGCCAAGGGTTTGCCTTGTTCCATCGTCAGGGTGCGAGCGATGGCGTCGGCGCGCTCGCGCATCAATTCGGCGGTCCTTTTGAGGATTTTGCCGCGCTCCCACGCGGTCTGCTTCATCCACGCGGGCATGGCTCGCTGGGCGGCTTCCAAGGCGCGGCGTGCCTCCGCGCGTCCGCCATAAGCCACTTCGGCGACGACTTCTTCGGTTGCGGGGTTGATAACGCCGAGCGTGCGTCCGTTGTCGGCGTCGCACCATTGGCCGTCGATATAGAGGCGGGAATGCCTTGCGGTCGCGGTAGCGGTTGTCATGGAGAACTCCTGGAGAACGAGAAGTTGTGTCAAGGAAAGCAGCCCGAAACGCAAACGAAGAGACGGTTTCGTCTCGCTTGCGCTTCGGGCCGATTATTGTAGGAACAATTCGAGTTACGGATTGAGGCCGGATGTCGTCAACGAAGTCAACCCTTTGTCGTAATCCACCATCGCGCGATGGAGTACGGTATAGTACGACTCATCGCCGGAGACGGCGGGACCAAACTTCAAGCCTTGCGAGGTCATCTGTTTGATGAGGTCGCCGACGGTCGAGCCTTTGGGCGTCCACTCGCTGCGGAAATACTTGGCCACATCGCTTTGCTGCAACACTTTGGCCGAATCTTTGAGTTCGCGCACATAGCGCGACGCTTCGATGAACTGAGACGAGGACAGTTCGCCGGAAGCCCCGGCATCGACGCTTTGCTCCAATTCCTTAATTGCCGCATTGATCTGATTGAGCGTATCGACATCGACCTCTCCCGACCGCGCTTGTTTGACGGCTTGCGGCACGAGTTGATTGAGTTGCTTGCGCGGGTCTTGGAACATGGATTGTCGCAAGACGAATGGCCAAGTCAATTTGCCGTCGTCGCGGAGCAAGCCGACGCCACCCCTGGTCTTGCCGGTGGAGACGTTAATGTGCTTGACAACTTCGGGAGATAAAGAAATATCGGGTCCGCTCGAACTGGTGCCTTGCGCCGTTTGGATTCCACGCAACAAATCGTTGAGCGCGTCTCCCGACCAGATTTCGGTGATCGGCGGATTGTGGCGAGCGCGGTCCAGACTTCTCGTCAGTCGTTTTTGTCGTTCCACTTCCGGATCGGGCAACTGCGATAACTCCCATTGGCGTTCGAGGATGGCATCGTGCCGCGTCTTCAACGAGGAACGGCGTGCTTCTTCGCGCGTGATGCGGGCTTGTTGAATGGTCTGCTGATATTGGGCGTTCGCCGTGGTAACATCGGCCGCCCCCTGAAGATAACCCTGATAGGGATTTTGCATCCACTGCGTGCCAAAACCGCCGTAGCCGAGACCCGCGCCGAAGCCGACGCCCGCGCCGAGGCCGCCGCCGAAATTCATCAGCGGCGAAGGAAAGGCTTGAGGAGCGACGAGTCCCCCCACGCCGGCGAACTGTGCGCCGGCGGGTCGAATGAGAAGGGCGATGGCTCCCAGCGCGATCCACGGAGCCAAACGAATGGGCTTGCGTGACATGCTGACTACTCCTGATATTCAAGGATACATCGGATCGTTTATCATCGCGGAACCAACGCTCCGCATCTCGGCCGAGATCACTTCGACGACGGCTCTTTGGGAGGAAGCACGCCCTTGGCGATTTTATCCTCCACGAGTTTTTTCCACTGAGCGATGGCCTTGTCGCGCGCTTCCTTGTCGGCCAACGGATCGAAATGCAGCTCGCGTCCGTCTGGAACGAGGCGAACGAGGTGCCAATAGGCCAAGCCGCGAATACCGAGTCGGTCGTTGTCGAGGAAACGCACCAACATCCGGTACACTTCCGGATGGGCGAGATCCTCCTCGCTGAAGCTGTGCAGGAGTTGAAGGGTCGTTTCCGCCTGCGCGGGCTTGGCACCGCGTTTTTCAAGGAGGTAGCGATAGAGGATTTGATCCTGTCCGGCACGACGGCCTAGCCAGTGGCGCGTGACGACGACGGCCAAATCCCAAGTATCGGGATGACGGCTCGACATAAGAACCTCGCCCAAGCCGGCCTTGTCGTCCATCGCGCCCATGTAAATCACGGCGAGAGCGCGCTTGGAGGCATCGTCGGACTTGACGAATTCGTGGAGGACTTCGAGGGGAGGGGACTTCGCCGCTTCCTTGCGAAACGCTTCCAGCGTCTCTTGAATGCGTTTGGCGCGTTCGGAGGTATAGGTTTCCGAAGCCCATGCGGGTAGTTTTTCGAGTTTGTGTGGCGTATCGGGGTGGGCGTCGCCGCTCTCCCAATGCAGGAGAGCCGGGCCAGGCGGGGCGGACAGAGCGTGCAGACACAATTCGTGTCGCACTTCGACGGCTCCCTTGCGAACGAGTAAGGTTAGGTCGGCGGCGGGTTCGTCCTTCGGGCCAGGGGTTGTCGTGAAGCGAGTCCCCTTCGCCCAGCGGCCATACAACTCGAGCAGGATGCTGGTGCCGGGATTCTCCAAGGTTGCCCGCCAGTCGTGATTGCGAAAGCGAAGTCCGACGCGGACCTCGCCCTTATCTTTGATGTTCGTCAGGTCGATGCGCCCGCGATCGAGTTCGACCTCTACCGCGCGATCCTTGCTCGATCGAAGGACGACGGCCGGCTCCAAGATCGAATTCGGTGAGTTTTTATCGAGATCGCCGAGAAACGTAAGGCGAATCGATCCCTTGCCGGTCTCGACGACCGCGCCGGGAAGTCCGAGAAGCAAGTGGTCGGCGTACACCGCTCCCTTTTCTGGAACGACTTGCCAGGTTTCGCCCGGTTTGGCCCGTTGAAACACGGTTCCAGGCAGCGATACGAGTTTACCGATCGGCTGTGGCTCGGCGGCGGAGGCGAGACCCGCGAACGATAGTGCCACAAACGCCGCCGTATGGATGCGTGGATTCATGGTGTTCATCTCCTTCTGATCGGGAAAAGGCTCGGCGGCATCTTGTAGGGTGGGTCGAGCGAAGCGCGACCCACCCTACAAGATGCCGAATCTAGCCTCGATTCCCTGTTATTCTTTCACCGAGGATAGGACGATGAGCGGCATGGAGAATCGGGCCTTCTTCCCGCTCAATTGGTCGGTTGCCGTAATCTCCACGGTGAACTTGCCGGCTCGATTGAGCGAAAGGGGAAACGCCATCGGCACGTTCTTCTTGTCGGCGGGTATGTCTTTGTTAACTTTTTGCACCATCGGTTTGGCCATGGTCGGCTTGCCGCTCTCGTCGAGAATGCGCACCTCAAAATCGAGATCGGGCTGTAGGTCGGCACCCTTCCGGTCGAAAAGGACGGCGTTGCATTGAACCCACGCGCCTTGTCCACACAACAGTATCGAAGCGGGATATTCGGCTTCGGTGTCGCGGCTGACGGTCACGCGCACCAAGGCGAAGCCGCGCGGCAAAACCTTGAGGGCGCGCGTGAGACTCTGTTGCTTGCCCGTCGCCAAATCCTTGACGGTGACTTTGAATTGATAGTCCCCCTCCGGCGTATCCAATCCAATGGAAAGCTGGGCGTAGGCGGGGACAGTGGTACCGCCGAGGGAGACCGTGGACTCGGTGTCCTTGGGCTTTTGACTGAAGACGACTCGACCGCTGGCATCCTTGGTTTCAATCTGCAAGCTGTAGCGCACTTTGCCGCCGTCCTCGACGGTGATGCCATCGATGTCGAAGCAGAGGAAATACACGTCGCCCGGCGCAATTGCTTCGCTCTTGCGCTCGGGGCCAAGTAATCCGTGTGTCGAACGAACGTGCGTCAGCGATAGACCCGTCTCGGCCGGCGTACAGACGAGAGCGGTCAGCAATGCGAGATTGGCCCACATCTGGAGAAACCCCTTCCCAAAAAACACGCGCTAGGACATCGAGTAACGACAAACGAGAGAGGAAATCGCAAATCACTCCAACTCTTCGGATGTTGTGTAATGTAACGCCTCGTTTGCTCTTCCGCAATCCCCCCGCAATTCGGTTCGCGCGGATTTCTTCAAGAATGGCTACAATGAAAATCGATACAGAACCCCCTTCTTGCCGACGGTGAAAGAAAGTCGGGCGAGAGGCGAAGACGCGGCGCGAGCCGAGAGAGGAACGAGGCGGGATCGTGCTTACCTCCCGAGCCTGTTGGTTTCTGTTCAGCTGTCTGTTGATGCTGGGGCTGGGACTTCTTCGTCCCTCCCTGCCGTTGACGCTGCTCGGTTTGACGCTGTTGCTGTGGTTCGCCGCACAATGGTTGTGGTTCGTCGTCTGCCTGTCGAGCGCCCGTCGCCTGCGCGTGTTGCGCGAAGTGCGCGACGATCGTTCGCCGGTCGCCGTCTTGTGGGCGGGGCAGTCTTTCGAGGCGCATGTGTGGCTGCTGCACGACGTAAAGCTGCCGACGCCCCACATCACGGCGGTCGATTTTGTACCCTTCGCCGTTCGGGTGGAGCGTCTGGACGCCGATTCCACTCCGACCATTGCTCAGGGCCTCGTATCGACCGAGGAGCCGCTCGAATGGACGTACCGTTTCCGCTGCGGTTCGGCGGGAGTGGCTCGCTTCGAGGGGGTGCGTCTCCACCTCGCCGACTGGCAAGGCTTTTTTTACTCCGTGCATTTTGTCCGCGCCGTCGTCGAGCTGCCGATCTTGCCGGTGCTTCCGTCGCGCGGCTCCCAATCGGCTTCGAAGAAGCGCAACAATCTCCTCTTACCGCCCGGCATCCATCGGTTGCGTCGTCCGGGTTCGGGCAGCGAGCTACTCGATCTGCGCGATTATTTGCCCGGCGATCCGCCCAAAACCATCGCCTGGAAGGTATCGGCGCGCCGGGATCGGCTGATCACCAAAGAGTTCGAGAGCGAGGTGCCGGTTCGCTGTACTCTGTTCGTCGATGCCTCGAATTCGGTGCGCGTGCCGGCGTCCTTCGGAGTCGGTACGCGCCGTCTTCGCTACGACAAGGCGCTGGATCGTCTGATCGAAATAGCCGCCGGGGTCTTGCAAGCGAACGAGGCCGTCCGCGATCCGACGGGATTGTGTCTGTTCGATGAGCGGAGTTCGCGGGGAATCGCACCCAATCGAGGCGACGCACATCGCTCGGCATGTTTGCGTCTGTTGTCGGAAGCCGCCGCGCATCGGCCCCTTCCCTGGCCGTCTGGGTCGAGTGGAGCGGAAGCGCTCGATCAACTCTTGCCCTCGGCGCACGGTTTGGCCTCGGAAGTGTACCCGGAGTTGCTTCGCCCCGCCGTCAACGCCGTGCCCTGGTCGGCGACTTGGTTGGAAGGCTATTCCACCTACTCGAGCGGTCGGTGGAACGGCTGGTTCGAGCTGTTGCACCGTCGCAAGGACACGCTGCGACGCTGGTGTTGGTGGGCATCGTTTTGGTCGTTTCTCGCGCCGATCCTACTGTTCGCGGCGCGCGTGGTGTTCCATGCGCCGCAGCTGAACGGGGTACTGATCGCCTCGCTGTTTGTGGGTCCGCTGGCGACGATGGCGCTGTGGAGCGGTACGGCGTTTCTGTTCGGAGTGGATGCGGCGGCGGGGTGGAGAAGACGGCGGCGCAATCGCTGGCGCAAGCAGATGTCGGCCCTTCTGTCGGCGCGCTATGGCCTTGCTCCGGGCGGATTGGCGGCGTTGCTTGAGGACGACGACTCGCTCGCCTTGTTGTTGCAGCGATTTCTCAACGAACATCAGATGCCCTACACTCTGCCTTTGTACACTGCGGAAGGGCGCTATGCCTTTGCCTCGCCCGAAAAGGTTTCCGTATTGGCTCAGGCGCTGCTGCGGGCGGTGAACAAGGGGCGCGACAACGAACTCTTTGTACTCTTGGTCGACCTGTTGGAACTCGATGAATCGCTCGATCCCCTGTTGTCCGCCGCGCGCGTCGCGCTGAGTCGGCACCATCAAGTGATTCTCTTCTGTCCGTGGCCGCCGGGATTGGAACTGCCCCCTCTCGAAAAGCGACCGTTGAGAGCTGCCGCGGAGGAGAAGCCCCCGTCAGATGCGGAGACCGATAGGCTCCGATCCGAGAACGGTCTGTGGAACCAATTGACGGCGCGGCGCTATCGGCGCGCGTACCATCGTCTCCGGCTGGCATTCGCCCGGATGGGAGTCGCCGTCCTCTGTGTCGCCGGCGAGGAACCCGTACCGTTAATTCTCAACCGTTTGGAGCGCCTGCGAGGAATGGGGAGGCCGCATTCGTGACCAAATCCGCACTCTCAAGGACCGTGATTCAGACCGCGAAACGAAGGGCGTTTCGTGAGTTGCGCGAAGCTCCCGCCGTGCGCAATTACATGTTGATCTGCCTGGCCGCCTTATTTTTATTATTGGTCTGCTTGTCGGATCGCGGCTTGGAGTGGTGGAGTTTCGCCCCGCCGGCCATCGGTTGTCTCACCTTGTTGGCGCGCTGGAGTCACGGCCCGGCGTTGGTGTTGCTGTCGTTGACGGGTCTGTTGGGTCTGTCGGGCCTCCGAAGCCTTCGAGGTTATTCGTATGGATTGGGCCAGCGCACGCCGACTTCGATGGATCTCATCTTGTGCATCGCGGTTCTGGCTTACGCTGTCGGCCACTATCGGGTTCTATCCCTGACGCGCCGCCTGTTGCCTTCGGAATTGCCGCAGCGCGGCTCCTCGGAGGTCGATCCGCGCGCCGTGCGCCGCTCCGCCGATCTCGTCGCGCCTTGGGAAATGGTTTTGTTCGGTCTCTCTCCGCTCATCTGGTCGTCGTTGGCGCTGCTGCTCTGGAGCTGGCTGATGGAAGGAAGGCCGCCGATGGACATGCACGGTCCTCTATGGAGGTTATTGCAAATTGTCTGGGCGGCGCTCGCGCTGTTGGCGACGGCCGGCGTGTCGGCCAGCTATCTACGCTTGACCTCGGCAACACCGGAAGAGAGTCTACTGTATTTGCAAGACGAAGTGTGGCGGCACACGCGGCGCGAACAGGGAGTTCTCAATCGTTGGTTGACGTGGGCGCGAACGCGGCGAAGAAAGGAGACGCCATGAAATTCTGGTGGCGAGAACTGTCCGGCTGGCTGTTGATCGGCTTGGCGATGGTTGGATTCGTCCTCGTTTATGAATTCTGCAACGGCCATTTCCTCACCGAGGCGTGGGTCATCGCCATTATTGCCTTGGTTATCTTCTGGGGAGGCATTCAACTGCTGAAAGTGGCCATCGCCGCGCGCATTTGCCAGCAGGCACAAGATCGCCTCTATCCCACGAAAGAGGTTAAGGAGAGAAAGTGACAAACTCTGTCGTTTAGAGCGTTTTCTTTTCGGATTGCATACAACGAAAAGTCTTCGTTAGCCGCGACGCGCAGCGGAGCGCGAGACAACTCGCTCCGCTGCGCGTCGCGGCTAACCAACGAGTACTCGATCCGTCGGGAAACCGCTCGAAAGGGTTGTGAGAGAAAGAGCGGGATACGGGAGTCGAACCCGTCTTGCTAGCTTGGGAAGCTAGTGCCCAACCGATAGGCCAATCCCGCAGCGTAAATTATCTTACTCGAATGCGGCGGACTCTCGCAAGAGGCGATGCCAATTTTTTCTCTCAACCGCGGCGAGCGTTCGTTCGCGGATCACTCGTCGCCGAGTTGTTCGAGCCAAACGCGGATGTCGTTTTCGTACTCGCTGGCCAAATCGCCTTTGACGAGTTGTCGATGAAAGTCGGCTGCGCCTTTGCGGTCGAGGTCGGCGGCCTGCGCGCTGGCAAACCGACGCTCTGGATCGGCGGTGACGAGCCGTCGGCACAGATGGAGTAGGAGATCGTTGCAGGCAACCTCCGGCGGCAGCATGTGCATCAAGCGTCTATCGAGATCCTTTTTGGCGTCGATCAGTTCTCGATAGGTCGTCAACCCCTCGAAGGCGGGGAGACCGGACAGCATTTCGATGAGGACATACCCGAGGCTGGCCAGGTCGGCTTGCGGCGAATTCGGCCCGCCTTCCAGCACTTCGGGAGCGGCATAGGCCGGCGACCACATGCGCCGGGCGGCGGCGGCGTGGAGGTCGATCGCCGAGCCGATGTCGATTACCTTGGTATCGCCGGTGCGCTTGAGCATGATGTTCGCCGGCTTCAGATCGCCGTGAACGATCCCCTCTCGATGCAGTGCCGCCAAACCGGCGAGACACTCGCGCAGCACCTGAATCGCCACGCCGGGCTTGAGGCGAGGCTGTACCGGGCCTTGCGTCAGAATCACATTGTTGACGTATTTCCAATGGCGAATGCTCACGCGCTCGCGCGTTCGCTCGAACATGCGCTGCGTCAGCACCTGGCGCAAATCGTAGCCGTCCACCCATTCCATCTCCATGACGCGCAAGCCGTCTTGAGCGATGAAATCGTGGATGTCGAGGAGGTTGTCGTGTTGGATCAGGGCCACGCGGGCGGCGATGGCGGCGATGCGGGCCATGTCCTCTTCGTAGGCCTGGGCATCGCGGTACGACTCCGGCGAAAAGACCTTCAACGCCACGGGCAAGCGAAATTGATCGGCTCCTTGCCGTTCGCCCAAAAAGACGACCCCCTGTCCGCCGCTTCCCAGCTGGCGCAGCTTGCGATAGCGCCGCTCCCAGTCCAGACTTTGAGCGTTGAGGACGCTCTGGTAACGCGCAAGCAAGCCGTCTTCGCGTTGCGCGGA
>JAJXWW010000141.1 GCA_021781415.1 Planctomycetota bacterium | reverse complement strand
AAATATCGGTCCAAGCACAAATTCGCATCCATTATCCGTTAGTCGATGTCCTTAGATAGTATTACGAATCGGCAATGAAAATGGATCGACGAACCGAACAATCGCTCTCCTCGCCCCTGCACTTATGGGAGAGCAAGTAACGCCGCAGTGTTAACCCGGAGTGCGTACCACAGAGGACCCGGAGAGGTGTAGGGTGGGTCGAAGCGCAGCGAGACCCACCCACCGCATTCGGGAAGTTTTTACGAACCAGATCCTTAGCCCGAAGTGCGCACCACAGAGGATGCGGAGAGCGCAGAGGGAACGCGCTCTCTACGGTGAACGATTCGGGTTAGAAGAACATTCCGGCGAGCAACTCGTAGGCATAATCCTCGCAGGTCAATGGTAGGGGAGCGTGCAACTCCCATTCCGGGTTGAAATCGGGAACGAACAGAGTTTGTTCGAGATCTTGCAAGATCGGTCCCGGCCCGAAGACGATGCCGAGTTCGTGGTTGCGATAGAGGCTTAACAGATCGAAGTTGCCGCTTCCCATATAGGCCCAGCAGCCATCGATCAACGCGGTTTTCGTGTGGATGCGGCCCGGATAAAGATATACGCGCACCCCGGCGGCGAGCAATCGATTGGCCGTCACTTTGTTCGCATGGTCGATCGATTCCGTCTCGGATCGAAGCGTGAAGAGAATGCGGGCATCGACGCCGCGCCGGCGGGCGCGTGCCAATTTCACGATCGTGCCGTTGTCGGTCAAATACGGATTTTCCAGATAGATCGAGTTCCTCGCGCAGTCGATGGCCCGATAGAGCGATTTGCGCAGGCTGTGATGCGTCGGCGAATTCTCGACGAGGCGGCCGGCGGCATTGGCGACGATGGGGACCGACTCCGACCGAATGCACGCCGGCTTTCCCCCCTGTTGCCGCCACGATTTCTCGAACATATCTTGCCACGCGGCGACGAGCGGTCCTTGCATGGTGTAGGTGATGTCGTGGCGTTCGTAGAAAGCCGAGTCGGTGAAGTTTCTCCCTCCCGCCCAAGCCGTTTGGCCGTCGATTAAGACCAATTTACGATGGTCGAAGTGCGCTAACGGACTGCGGTTGCGGATCAATTCGACGTTCGGTTGTTGTAGCAGCCAACAGAGAACGCGATTGATCTCGCCCACCGTTTTATTTTCGCCGCTCTGCCCGACGGGAGAGTTCGGTCGAGGCGCGGGAGCGAAGATTAAGTTCGCGCTGCCGTCCACCAACAGCCGAACGCGCCGATTCGAAGCGGCTGCCGCCGCCAATCGGCGGGCGACGTTCCAACCGACCGAGTCGTCTTCCCAGGTAAAAATGAGGACATCGATACGGCATTGTGCCGAGTCGATCAAATGTTCGAGCAGCGCCAGCGCTTCTGGCCCGTTGCGATACAGACGCACACTGGCCGGCTGTAAGTCCGTCTCGATCAAACCCGGATCGAGCGTGCCGGAACTACAGCACAAGGGAGGTGGAGTACCGTGTAATCTCATGCCCAATCGTTTGCAGAAGATGCCTCTGCTGGCAGAAGAGACCCAGGCCGCCTGATCGGCCAAAACCGTTCGACCGGCGCGCAGAGGATGGTGCGCGAACTCTTCTCCGGTATCGCACAACACCTGCCGAGCGAGGATGCGATAGCGATTGGCGTCCGCCGTTCTGGTTGTACAACCCGCGGGCGGCGTGGGAGGAGTTTGACAACCGCTTGTGAAAAGCAGCACGGCCATCAAGAGAAACGGCCGCACAAACCCGCCGCGATAGGCGTGGCATCTTCGTTGTGTCGTCATGGTGAGCTTCATGCTCCGCTGAAGGAATCGTATCCTACGGTGCGAGTATCTCCTCAAGTATCGGACCTTGCCGTTCAATTCATTAAAGAAACTGGCCGGTTCGGGTAGGATGGGGTAGAGTGAACGAAACCTACCTTGAACCGCGAGGGCGTCATGTTCAACCTGTCACTCTTCCTAATGTGCAGCCTCGTATCCGCCGATCCGATTGAGGCCGATGTCGTCGTTCGGGGCGTCACCCTCTACGACGGCAGCGGCGCGGACGGGGTGCGCGGCGATTTGGCCATTCGAGGCGACCGCATCGTCGGCGTCGGCACCTTCAAAGTAGCTGGAAAGCCTCGCATCATCGACGGCAAGGGACTCGTCGCCGCTCCCGGCTTCATCGACTTGCACACGCACAGCGATTATCCGCTGCAGCGCGAAGCCACCCGCGCCAATCGCTGCTATCTGCATCAAGGCGTCACCACGGTCGTCACCGGCAACTGCGGCTCAGGCCCCGTGGACGTTAAGAAGTATTTTCACGCTTTAGAGAGCGGCAAAGTGGGTACGAACGTCATCCATCAGGTTCCCCACAACGACGTGCGCCAAGCGGTAATGAAAAACGCCGACCGCCCGCCGACCGCAGGTGAATTGCATCGCATGGAGGAGTTGGTCGATCGCGGCATGAAGGACGGGGCGTGGGGATTGGCGACCGGATTGATTTACAATCCCGGAACCTATGCGAAGACCGACGAACTGATCGCCCTGGCGAAGGTCGCCTCGCGCCACGGCGGATTTTACGCCAGCCATATCCGCGACGAGGGAACGGGCGTTCTCGGTGCTATCGACGAAGCCTTGACCATTGGCCGCGAGGCGAAGCTGCCCGTTCACATCTCGCACTTGAAAGCCTCCGGCCGCCGCGTTTGGGGAAAGGCCGCCGATGAGATCGCACTGATCGACCGAGCGCGCAAAGCCGGCCAAGCCGTCAGTGCCGATCAGTATCCCTACGTCGCCAGCAGCACCAGTTTGAAGGCAACCTTGATTCCCACTTCGTTCCGAGAAGGCGATGAAAAAGCCTACGTCGCGCGGCTCAGAGACGCCGACCAACTCAAACGCCTCGCGCTCCCTCTCGAGCGCGGCATCCAACAGCACGACGGGGGCAAAAGTATCCGCATCGCACGCTATGCCCCCAACGTCGCCTGGCAGGGCAAAGATCTTGCCGCTATCGCCGCCCTGGAGAAGAAGCCGATCGCCGACATCGTGTTGGAGATCGAAAGCAAGGGAGGCGCGCAGGTGGTCATTTTTAACATGAGCGAGGAAGATGTGCGGCTCATCGCGCGGCAGCCGTTCGTGGCCACCGCCAGCGACGGCGCGTCGATGGTCCCCTCAGCCGACACGGTTCCTCACCCGCGCAGCTACGGCTGTTTTCCGCGAAAAATCGGCCGGTATGCCATCGAGGATAAGATTCTTACCGTCCCGCAAGCCATCCGCAGTGCCAGCGGCCTACCGGCGGACATCCTGCATTTGCCCCAACGCGGATACTTGAAGACGGATTATTACGCCGATGTCGTCGTGTTCGACCCCGCAACCTTCCGCGATACGGCGACGTTCGACAAGCCGCACCAGTATGCGACCGGCGTTCGCTATCTGTTCGTCAACGGCCAACTCGCTATCGACGACGGCAAGTTCACCGGCATTCTCGCGGGCAAGGTATTGCGGCACAAGAGTTCGGTGACGAAGAATTGAGAGATCGGCGTTCGATTCGCGGATGCTGTTACGGCTCATCCTCGCTCATCTCGACCGCGCCGGGAATCACGCCGAGAGGAATGAACGGCGGCGTTGGCCATTCGGGATGCGCCCAGCCAGGCTCGACGACGGCGATGTCGCATAAGCCCAAGGCCGTTTCGCCCATCAGCTTGGCCAGCAGCTTCATGGCGCGCGGCGGCACGTTGGGAATGGGCGCGAGGCCGAGATGCTCTTCCTCGACGATGCGAACGTCCGGTGGTAGCAGTTGATGTAATCCCAAGAGCGAATGGCGGTGGGTGCAGAGAATCACGGTGCGCGGCTTCTCGCGCACCAAAGTTCGCAGTTCCTCGATAGACTTGCTTCGATAGCTGTGGAGATCGTCGCGGCAGAGGAAAAACGCCGCCGAGTCGCAATTGCGCGGATAGCACACTACCGTAGTGTTTTTATCCGCGCACAATCGACTCAGTGCCTCCGGCCTGCCGACCGGCGAACGGTAGGCCGCGTACCAAGGAACGACGAGGTAATGTGCCGAGGCCAACACCGCGAACGCGCCGGCGGCGACAAGGCTGGGCAAGCGGGATTTGCTCCAACGACTTCGGCTCAGAAAATGCCCAACCGCCAGACACAGCATCGGGAAAGCCGGCATGACGTAGGTCGGCAGTTTGCATTGCGACAGGGTGAAGAAGAACGCGCACCAGCCGCCGGCTAATAAGAGATAGCTAAACTCCACTGTGCGCCTCTCGGCTTGCCTCGAGTCGCTTCCAAGAAGAAATCGCCAGAACGGCACGAGCCAGAAAGTCATCGGCAGAAGCCCTGTCAGAACGACCGGGACGTAAAACCAGATGCCGTGTTCGTGAGCGAACGGCGCGAGAAAACGCCGGACATTGTGTTCCCATAAGAAATCGCGAGCAAATGCCGGCGCGCGCAGCGACATGGCCGCGTACCAGGGCAGCGCGATGCCCACGACGACGAGAGCAAAAGCCGCCATTCCCGCGCGACCGATGCGGCTGTCGGTCTTCGTCAGCCAACGCTGCAACACCAAGGGCGGCAACAGTAACACCACGGCGACCGGCCCCTTGGTCAGCACGCCGAACCCGCACGCCGCCGACGCCGCCAGCCACCAACCCCATTGCAGACGCTCGCCGCGCACGGCCAGATACGCGCCGAGAAGGGCCAACGTGGTCCAAAAGGTGAGAAGGCTATCCATCGTCAGCAGGCTGCCCATGCTCACCCAACCCGGAGCCAGGCTCAACCCCAACGCGCCCCAGAAGGCCGCCCGTTCGCCAATCAGCCGGCGACCGAGGAAGTACACGATCAGAACGCACCCATGCACTGCCAAGGCCGGAATCAGCCGCGCCGCCCATACCTTCACGCCGAAGATGAGATAGCTGGCTTCGATGCACCAATAGAGCATCGGCGGCTTATCGAGATACGGTTCGCTTTGCAGATAGGGAACCACCCACTCGCCGCGTTGCAGCATCTCGCGGCCAATCTCGGCATAGCGGCTTTCATCCGGTTCGAAGAGATGAAACGACAAACACGGATAGATCAACGCCGCCGGCACGAGGAGCAGTAATAGCACCGAAAAAGGGCGGATCGATTCGCGCTCTCGGTTCGCCCCACCCGGAAAGAGAACGCGCGACCAGAAGTAGGGCAGCCATGCCGGAACGGTACGCGGCAAGCCGTCCCGCTCGCTCGCCTGCCAACTCGCTCGATCGTCCATGATCCGCCCCCTCGCCGAAGGAGTTCAATACCTCGGCAAGATGATGCCACAGACGGCAAAAACCGTCAATGGCCGTCGAGGCGACGGAGCCGTCCGCATTCGTCGGTTTTGATGAGAATGACAACCCAACCGAGGGGCCGAAAGGGCAAAGAGTGGGCCTCGTTCCTCGGCCCACCCTACCATAAGCCGCCTTCGACTAGGCTTTCAGCACCCGATCCTAACGCTGCACGCGGGCCGACGCGCCGTGGGCCAAGGCTTCGACTTCCTCCACGCGTGCCATCGAGATGTCGCCGGGATAGGTGGTTAAGAGCGCGCCGTGCGCCCAACCCAGACGCAAGGCATCCTCCGGAGTTCGATCCGTAAGCAAGCCATATATGACGCCGGACGCGAAACCGTCGCCGCCTCCGATGCGGTCGAGAACATCGAGCGAACAGGTCGGGCTGACAAACTTTTGGCCCTTCAACCACAACACCGCCGCCCAATCGTGACGGTTGGTCGAGTGGACTTCGCGCAGAGTGGTGGCCACCATCTGAATGTTGGGGAACTGTTCGACGACGCGGTCGATCATCAGGAAGAACGCATCGGGATCGAGATGCGAGCGTTTATCGACATCGGGACCGGCGATGCCCAAGCCGTGTTGTAGATCTTCTTCGTTGCCGATGAGCGCGTCCACTTGGGAAGCGATGCGGCGCAACACCTTTTGGGCGCGATCGAGCCCGCCGGCCGATTTCCACAACTTTGCTCGATAATTGAGATCGAACGAGACAATGGCCCGCGCGTCCTTGGCAGCCTTCATGCCTTCGAGAATTAGCTCGGAAGTCGTCTCGGAAAGCGCGGCGAAGATGCCGCCGGAGTGAAACCAGCGAACGCCGGTTGTGAAAATGGTTTGCCAATCGAAATCGCCCGGCTTGAGCAGCGCTCCAGCTTCGTTGGCGCGATTGTAGAAGACGACGGGAGCGCGAACACCTTGGCCGCGATCGCTGTAGACGGTGGCGAGGTTCGGGCCGCGCACGCCGTCGTGTTCAAACCATTTGTAGAACGGCGTGACGCCGGTTTCCCGCACGCGCGTCTGTACCAATTCGCCGATGCCGTATTTCACCATCGCCGTGGCGATGCCGGTACGCAGTCCGAAACAATCGGCCAAGTTGGCGGCGACGTTGTATTCGCCGCCGGAGACGTGAACCTCGAACGAGCGCGCTTTGCGAAAGGGAATCACTCCGGGATCGAGCCGATGCACCAGCGCTCCCAAGGACAGAAAATCGAGTTGACACGGATCGTTGCGAATGGTGAGGCCGTTCATGTGCGTTGACTCTTCCGATTCGATCTGAGTTTGCAAAGTCCGGGCCGACCCAATCGTTTGCCCCAGGTTTTCAGCCTAGCGACCGCCGTAACCACCCATCATGGCACCGCTTCCCATACCCATGGCACCCATGCCGGGCATGCCCATGCCGCCTCCGCCCATGCCGCCCATGTTCATCGCGCCGACATTGGGCGTGCCTCCTCCGCCAGCAGCACGGTCGTTGTCCTTATTGGGGTTCGACACTTCGGGATAGATCGGCGGATTCGCGAAGCGACTGTCCGCGTGTGGCGGCAAAACAATCTCGTCGGGATGTTTGGGCGGGCGCAGCGAGATGTTGCGGTCGGCGCAGCCGAACACACCCAAAGCTATCGTACACAACAACCCCAGCGCTTGCCGCATCCGGCGCATGGGCATCTCCCACGTCTATAAAGAGAATCGAATCCGTTCCTCTCCCCCAGCGTCGGGGGAGTATACCCTTTCTTCGGCTGGGGTCAAGCAAGAACTTGCGGGTTCTTGCCCCATGCGGTGGCGAGAACCCGCGGCGGTGGCGAGAACCCGGCAGCTTACGTTGCCGGTTCGCCTATAGGTTACTTGCCTTGTGCGGCGGCGAAGCGCTTGGCGACTTCGTTCCAGTTGACGACCTTCCACCATGCTTCGAGGTAATCGGCGCGGCGGTTCTGGTAGCGCAGATAATAAGCGTGTTCCCAGACATCGACGCCGAGAAGCGGCGTTTGTCCGCTCATGTAGGGACTGTCCTGATTGGCGGTGCTGACGATGCTCAGCTTGCCGTGCTGCGCGACCAGCCAAGCCCAGCCGCTGCCGAATCGGCCCAAACCCGACTCTTTGATCTTTCCCTTGAAGGCGGCGAAATCGCCGAAGGTCGATTGAATGGCCTCGGCCAGCGTCCCCGTCGGTTCACCACCGCCTTGCGGACTCATAATCTCCCAGAACATGGTGTGATTGGCATGTCCGCCGCCGTTGTTGATGACCTTTTGGCGAATTCCTTCGGCCACGGCGGAGATGTCGCGCAACAGTTGCTCGATCGGCTTGCCCTGCAACGCGGCCTGGCCTTCCAAGGCGGCGTTCAGATTGTCCACATACGCCTTGTGGTGCTTGCCGTGATGAATCTCCATCGTCGCCTTGTCGATGGCGGCCTCCAGCGAATCGGCGGGATAGGGAAGAGTGGGTAAGGTAAAGGCCATTGGTGTATCCTCCTCAGGGGTGTCGCTCCGCGCTCGGCCAACGGGTCGAGTGGTACGCCTCTTTTCTGATGGATACTCTATCTTCGCATCCAAGGACGGCAATGCCTCTCGGAATCGTCCACCCGCGAGCTACCCCTTCCCGTCGCGCCGCACGGCCTTGCGGATGGCGCGAACCGTCGATTCGGCACGAAGCTCAATGATTTGCTTGCCCCATGCGACCGTCTCGGTAGGAGAAAGGGCGATACCGTTGATATGAAACTTGCCGGCCGCCATGCGCTGCCTCATGCGCACGGTATTGGGATCGACGGCCATGAGTTGAGCCGTCGTTGCAAAATCGTCGTGCAAACCTTCATCTTGTTCGCGGATGCCGCGTTGTTCCAGCCATTGCGTAACCCCAAGATAGTCGTAGTATTCGGGGATGAAATGAACGCGCGTCTTTTCGTTTGTCCATTTTGCATCGAGACGATTGGCAACGGCCTTCATTCCCGCCTGGTTGCCCTCGCTATCCCCCAAGAGGACGATGTGCCGGAAGCCGTGCTTTTGTAGACTCGAACAAATGTCGGTGAGCAGCCGTTCGTAAGCGTCTTCGGACAGGCTAATCGTTCCGGGGTAGAGCATGTGACCGGACGGCGGGTCGAGGTTTCCTTCGGGCACGAAGGGCACAATCGGCGCGATCAAGGCATCGCCCAACTTTCGGGCAATCGCCTCGGTCGTGCCTCGGAGGATGTAATTGTGTTTGCCGGTAGCGAGATAGGGGCCGGCCTGTTCGACACCGCCCGTGGGGACGATTACAGTTGTCTTGCCCGCCCTTAAGGCGTCGCGCACTTCCATCCACGTCATTTCTTCGAGAAAGAGTGTGTCGAGGGCCTCGATCGCGCGGGGTGCGTTCAAATTGGGAGGTGCGAGGGGAGATTGCGTCGGCAGACACCCGCTCGCAACGAGGAGGAGTAGAAGCCGGACATCGCCGCGTTTCATCGATTCCACTCCTTGGCGCTCTGTTTCTTTAGCCTGCATTCTCCGCAAGCCGCAGCTTCGCCACCTTTGCCGGACGACTCTCCAACTCCTCCCTTATATCGACGGTTCTCGGCTTTACAATCGAGAAAAGGAGCCAATTCCCGCCTGCTTACGCTCCGGCTCGGCGCAATGCGTCGGCGGCAGCTTCGCGCACCAGCGGATCGGTGTCTTGGAGCAGCTCGGTGAGAGCGGGCACGGCATCGGCTGCGCGAGGGTTCTTGCCCAGAGTTTGGGCGGCGTGGCGGCGGACATTGGCATCGGGATCGCGCAGCGCTTCGATGAGACGGGGCACGGCGCGCGTGCCCATCTTGGCCAAGGCGGCGGCGGTCACGACCCGAACCCGCACGTCTTCTTCGCGCAATACCTCGATCAGAGCGGGTATGGCGGCGGCAGCGGTAGGACCAATCTCACCCAACGCGGCGGCGGCATGGCGACGCACCGAGGCACTCTCGTCGCGCAACGATTGAATCAGAGCGTGAGCGGCCAAGCGGGCTTCCGGTCCCAAGTCGCCCAATGTCACGACGGCTCGGCGACGCACGACTTCGCTTTCGTCGCGCAGCGCTTCCATCAAGGCGGGTATCGCCGTTCGCGCTTCAACACCGATCTCGCCCAGACCCACGGCGGCCATGCGACGCACTTCAACAACGGGATCTTTTAACGCTTCGATCATTCCGGGCAACGCGGAGCGCGCACGCAGACCCAACGCCGCCAACACCGTGATCGCGTGCAGCCGTTTGCGACTATCGCGGTCTCTCAAACGTTCGATCCAGACGCGCAAATCGGGATCGTCTCCGGTACGGGCATTCGACACGACAGAACCCTCAATCGGCAGCGCGGATTCTGCAACACAGAACGCGAACCATAGTCCGCGCACGCCGTCTTCTACACTATAGCTTGCAATCTCGCTTCGTGTGGCGAGAGCGAGGCATCAGCCCCCTGAGGGGGGGGCGTCAGCCCCCTGAGACTTCGTTCGGGAACGTCAGCCCCCCCATTCGCCGGATTCCACTTGGTATTCGCCGGCGCGGCAGCATAAAATAAATGGCATAAGGAGGAACGAACAACAACGTGACACTCGACAACACCCGCGACGAACTGACCGTCCATCTCGAACGTGCCTTTCTTGTCAGCGTGGCTCTCCCCGATCGTCCGTGGATCAGCAGCGATCCTCTCGATGAACTGCGCGGCTTGGCGACTACCGCCGGCGCTATCGTCGTCGGTGGATTGTGCCAGCGGCGCGAGAAGATCAACCCCGCCAGCTACATCGGCAAAGGCAAACTGCAAGAACTGCAAGAGCAGGTCGAAGCCACCGAGGCCGATGTCATCGTCTTCGATAACGATCTGTCGCCGGCGCAGTTGCGCAATCTCGAAAAGGCCACCAAACGCAAGGTTCTCGACCGCAGCGAGCTTATACTCGACATCTTCGCCACCCGCGCGCGCACGACCGAGGCTCGGCTACAAGTCGAATTGGCCCAGCTGGAATACGCCTTGCCGCGTCTGCGACAAATGTGGAGCCACTTAGGCCGCATCACCGGCGGCATCGGCACGCGCGGTCCCGGTGAAACGCAGCTGGAAGAAGATCGTCGTCTCGTCGATCTTCGCATCCGCGATTTGAAGGCGCGTCTCGTCGAAGTGCAGGCGCGTAAGGAGCGCGAAGTCCGCAGCCGCCGCGAGGAACACACCGTCTCCCTGGTCGGCTACACCAACGCGGGCAAAAGCACGCTGATGAACGTGCTGACCGGAGCGGGCGTCTATGTCGAGGATAAACTGTTTTCGACGCTCGACACCCGCACGCGGCAGTGGCATCTCAAAGACTGGGGCCGCGTGTTGCTCAGCGATACCGTCGGCTTCATCCGCGATTTGCCGCACCATTTGATCGCCTCGTTCAAGGCCACGTTGGAAGAAGCGCGGCAAGCGCGGCTGCTGCTTCATGTTGTCGATGCGAGCAACCCCCACGCCGAGGAGCAAATCAAGGCGGTCAATGCGGTCTTGAAGGAACTCGGCTGTGGCGATAAGGCGACGCTCTTAGTCTTGAATAAGGCCGACCGTGTGAGCGACGCCTCGTATCTGCAAGTTTTGCAGAGCCATCATCCGCGGGCCGTGGCCATCAGCGCCCGCGAACGCAGCGGCTTGGAGGAACTGCAAGAAGCCGTCGTCGAGATGCTCAGCGCCGACTTCGCCGACGCCGCCATCGAGACCGACGCGGGCAACGGCAAAGTGCTGTCGTATCTCGCCGCCCACGCCGACATCTATCATCAAGAGTTCCACGACAACCGCGTCCACATCCGCTGCCATCTCCCGCGCCAACTCCTGCACCACATCCAGGGGCCAGACGTACAAGTGCGGTTCTTGGATAACGGCAGCGAATAGAGCCGCCCATGGAATGGGTGGTATCGACCGATCATTTCGCGCGAAACGATCGGTCGATACTTTGACGGACGTTTTTTGAGTCTCACAGTTTACAATTCTACATAGAAACGTATAGTAAAACTACGAATGTTGTCGCACAACCGTATGGTGAAGCAAACAGGGCGATGTAGAGAGCCTTCGTTGCTACCACCTTGCCAAAATCGCCGGTCTAGCTGTGGAATGACCCACGATGCTGCCGATTTCATCGACAAAGGCAGGTAGCCCGCAAAACATTTTGGCAGGGACGCCATGACGCTAAAGGACCATTCCAGCGCGGAGGGCACTTTGGAGCGGCTTCAAGTCGCCCAAACCGAAATCCGCGAAGAGTATCTTGCCCCACACTCCGATCCGTGGATCATTGGCTATTCCGGCGGCAAAGACAGCACTCTGCTCGTCCAGTTGGTATTCGAGATGCTGTTGGATCTCGCTCCCGGCGACCGTACCAGGCCCGTTCACATCCTCTGCAACGATACGCTGGTCGAATCGCCGATCCTAATGGCCTATATCGACAAGATGCTCGCGCGCTTGCAGAACGCCGCCGAGAGCCTGCATCTGCCCATTGTCGTGGTGAAGACCACGCCGGACCCGGACCAGACGTTTTGGGTAAACCTGATCGGACGCGGCTATCCGGCTCCGACGCGAATGTTCCGCTGGTGTACCGACCGCATGAAGATCGCCCCGACCTCGAACTACATCCGCAACAAAGTGTCGGAGAACGGCGAGGTCGTTCTTCTGCTTGGAGTTCGCCGGGCCGAGTCCGCGAACCGAGCGGTCACGATGAATCGGCATCGCAACGTCGCCGGCTCACGGCTCAATCCGCACGATGACATGAAAGGGTGCATGGTTTTTCGGCCTCTGATCGACATGACCACGGACGATGTGTGGCTACTGCTTCTGCAACGCACGCCACCGTGGGGCGGCAGTCACCGCGAGTTGGTCACACTCTACCGGAACGCTCAGGGCGGGGAATGCCCCCTGGTGATCGACAAATCTCAGGCACCGTCCTGCGGCACGTCGTCCTCTCGTTTCGGCTGCTGGATATGCACCGTGGTTGAAAAAGACAGGTCGATGGAGGGCTTCATCGACGCTGGGTACGAGAATATGGAACCTTTGATGGAGTTCCGCGATTGGCTCGCCAAGTTCCGGAACGAGCGGTCGAAGCGGATGATTGAAAGGCGCGATGGAAGGATCGCACTCATGGGCGATGGTGTTACGACTGTTGCGGGGCCGTTCACCATTGAGGCGCGCCAAGAGATTTTGACCGGCCTCCTTCGTGTACAGGCGGAAGTTGGTATACCTTTGATTAGCGCCGACGAAATTGCCCGGATCAAGGCGTTCTGGGCCGATGATGCAATCGAAGAAGCGAAGCGGCATCTACATCAACGCGAACTACTACGAGAGAAAGAACAGACATGAACGGTATACCACTCTTCGAGCAAGGGGACGCGAGGGAAGCACTCAAGAAGAGGTGCCGCGAGTCGAAGATACCGATTAAGTTGCTGGAAGATCTGGTAGAAACTGAGATTGATCAGATCGGAAAGCAAAAACGAAGACGAGCGCTTTGGGATCGATTCGATCAATTGCTTGATGCTACTTTGGGTGGGGAAATCGCAGAACGGCAGGGGAGATGACCATGTTTCTGCGTTCAATTCAATTCCGAGACTGGAAGGCGTACGCGAACGGTACGTTCGACTTCCCCATTCCTACGAAGATCAAGAATGTCGTCTTGATCGGAGCCAAGAACGGGTATGGCAAAACCAGTCTTTTGGAAGGAATTATTCTCGGCCTATACGGACGGGAAGGTATGAATACCATCGCCCGTGCAATTCCGTCTAACTCCGATGTTGAAAAGACTTATGATGATTTCATGGAACGCGCCCTGCACGCCCAAGCGTTACAGCAAGGCCGCACATCGATCACCATCCAAATCGTCTTGGAGGATGCGGTGGAGCGACTCAAGATCGTTCGGAAGTGGCACTTCAACGGCCAAGGCAAGCACCGTCGCAGCGATGAAGAAATTCAAATCTATACCGGAAAGGATGAGGAACCGATTAAGGTGCCAGGGTTGCGACCCTCTCGGGAAGAAAAGGATGAATACTACCAAGGTCTGATCGCCAGGAAGTTTATTCCATTCCACCTGACCGAGTTTTTCCTGTTCGATGGCGAACGTGTCCAGCAACTTGCGAAGCAAGAGAAGGCGAATACCGTTAAGATGGGGGTGGAGGGCATTTTGGGAGTGCAAATTCTCCGCACGCTTCAACAAAATTTGCTGGACTACGCCCAGAACCGTCGTAGCGGAGTGGAGAACATAGAGGACGAAACGCTCACCCGTGTCAACAGCCAAGTTGCCGAAATCGAAACGCGCCTCGATCCTTGTAGGCAAAAGCTGAAGGAACTCAAAGACCAGATAGCCCCGGTCGAGCAACGAATCGATGAGTTGACTCGCACCCTGCGGACGATGACCGGAGGCAACTCGGCCAACGTCAAGGAGCTGATGGAGGATCAGTTTCGCTTTCGCAGACAGAGGGACAAAGTCGAAGAGCGTCTGAACCAGATGCTCCGAACCGACCTCGCCTTTGCGTTAGCTGGCAAGTCGCTGCGCGAAGGGATCAGCACGACCCTGCGGGCCGAAATCAAGCGTTCGGAGTGGCTGGCCAGCAAGAACCACACCCGTGAGAAGCTGGACCGCATCTTGGCCGGATTGGAGGCCGAAGAGCCGACAATCGAACCCGCCTTGACCGAGTATCAACTGGTTGTGCTTCGTCAGCGTCTCAGTAACGTCTGGGAAACACTCTGGCATCCACCGCCCGCCGACTGTGCCGTTGAGGAACGTCACACCTACCTGACTGAGGCCGAACGCCGGAAGGTCATCGAGCGACTCGACAAAATTGAGCGACTCGGCATTGCCGAACTTGAGAAACTCTTGGCGGACCACGATGAGGCGACGGTGGCGATCAATAGGCTGGGCCAGCAGATCGCCGCGTTAAGTGGTGTTGAGGACCGCATTCGGGAAGTGACGGACGAACTTCAACAACAGAACCAGCATCTGGGGCAACTTCGCGAACAGAATGGAATATGGAGCCGTCAGGAGCAGGCCGACATGTCGAAGTTGAACGACCTTCGGACTGAAGCTGGGCGCATGGCTGCACGCCATGAAAGCGCACAGCCGAGTCTCGCTCGTGCCGCCAAGGCTGAGATGATCGCCACCCTAATTTCGGAGGCCATCGAAGATCTGTACCCGCGTTACGTCACCCAACTCAGCAATGAAATGACGTCGGTCTACAAGCAACTGGCCCACAAAACTTTGGTCAAGCGGATCGAGATCGCCCCAGACTGCACCGTGAAATTGCTGGGCGATAGGGGGCACAACATTCGGACGATGGACTCGTCCGCAGGTGAGGAACAGATCTTCGCTCTCTCGCTTATCGCGGCCATCTCGAAGGTGTCGGGAACGAAGGTCCCCGTCGTCATGGACACCCCCCTTGCCCGGCTGGACACCGACCACCGGAGGAACGTCTTGCAATACTTCGCCGCAAATGCTGGCGAGCAAGTAATCTTCTTGTCCCAGCCGGACGAGGTAAACGGCGAGTATCTGAAGGTTATTCGCAACCGGGTCGGAAAGGCGTATCACGTCGAGTTTGAAGAACTCGGAAACGGCGTGGGCAAGGCTCATGTTCGCAACGGTTACTTCCAGAGCGAGGAGTTCTGAACAAAATGTCTGGCCCTGTCACCAACCTCCGATCCTTAGATTCCGCGAACTTCAAAACCTCGAAGCGGGCGGATATAGTCAACGACTTGTTGAGGTCGAAGCTCGGGTTACAGCATCGCTACGAACCCGCTCGGCTTGCCATCGCCCACTCGTTGGCGATACCCGAAGCTGCACCTCCGTTGTCGGGCGAGGACGGTGACGACTCGGGCAAAGTAATCATGGGCAAAACGCTCTTTGGTGACGACGAGTTGCCCGTCTGGGTTGCGATGATTGTGGAGAAGGCCGGACTAATCCATCCCACGGTTGACGACATTCAGGAACAAGTCCGTCGTCATTGGCATCGGGGCATCCTGCTCTTACAATCAGAGTGGGAGAATTGCACCGAGGGGTACGAGCAGTTCATCCTTTTCCTCGCCCAGCGGGCGGGGTTACCCGCCCACGGGCAAACTATCACGACACGGAAGGGCGACGAACCGGAGGCAACAGACTTGGGAGAGTCCGCTGTCCCCGTGACGTTGCGGCTCGGTGACCCTGGAACGGATCTGTCCAGCGGGCAGCCGGTGACTTGGCTGCTGAACGGGAAGGGGTCGCCTCATGTTGCCCTGATGGGCGGCACCGGGTCGGGCAAGACGCGGCTCGCCGTCAACCTCATCGAACAAATTCGCCGGCAGGCGGGAGCGCCGGTGATTCTCTTCGACATGGCCAAAGGAGATTTGGCCGGCAACAGCGATCTCGTGCAAGCGATACAAGGGCGAGTGGTTGCGTCTCCGAATCACCCCATCCCCTTGGACGTTTTGTATATCCCCGATAAGAGCCAAAAAGAGATCACCCATGCCGCTATGCGCTTTCGCGAGTCGTTTATTCGTATCCCGAAGAATAAACTTGGAGCGGTCCAACAGGATTCTTTGCGCGATGCGGCGCGGAACGCCTTTCAAAATCATAAGCTGCCAATTGGAATCGAGACCGTACGCCAGGAACTCTTGGCGATCTACGCGCAAAACAATCGTAAACAAGATGCCGCCGTCTCGACTTTCAATGACTTAACACAGTGGAAACTCTTTGAACCGCTGATGAAGCCCGCGGAATTCTTTAGCCAGAGTTGGGTGATTGACGTACACGAAGCTGCCGAGACGGCCCAACGGCTGGTCGTATTTCTGATACTGGATGCTCTGTATGCCTACTTCAAATCGCTCGAAGACGCCCCGCTGGACCAGCAAAACCATCGAGCTTTGCGGCTGGTGCTGGTCGTGGACGAAGCTCGGCGCGTGTTGAGCTACGGGCAGCAGTCTCTCATCGGTCTGGTGCGGGAAAGCCGGTCGAAAGGGGTATCGGTCTTCTTGATCTCACAGTCGCCGGAAGACTTCGACACCGTAGAGGATAACTTTCTCGAGCAGATCGGACTGACGGCTTGTTTTCGCTCGAACAGTAACTCACCGCGCGTGTTGCGCGCATGCCTTGGGCAAACGGTGGATCTTGCTGGCCTGCCGGACGGAATAGCAGTCGCCCGCCTTCCCGGCAATCCGAATATCACTCGTATCAAAGCCTGGGAGTAATCGCCGCCCATGCCGACATCTATCATCAAGAGTTCCACGACAACCGCGTCCACATCCGCTGCCATCTCCCGCGCCAACTCCTGCACCACATCCAAGGGCCGGATGTGCAGGTAAGGTTCTTGGATAACGGCAGCGAATAGAGCCGCCCATGGAGTGGGTGGTATCGACTCGCAAGCTATTCGGATTCGTCCCATCGACGACGGTACGATCCTGGGTGCGCGAGCAATCGGAAGCCGTTGCGCCAGTGCCAGAGCATGCTCGAATCGTTGCCGTTGAGAAATGTGCTGGCCAATTCGGTGTAGCCGTGGTCCAAAAGGGCGCGGACGGCGGCACCGAGCAACGAGGTGCCGATGCCATTCCCGGCTGCGAGAGGGGCGACGAATATCCACGTCAAATGCGGCCTGCCCAGACGCCTCGCCAGCGCATCGGGCGGAGGCGGTTCCTCCCAATGATAACTGTTCCAGCCGCTCGGATCGGCATCCGGCAACAATGTCGTGAAAAGGGCACCGATCTCGTCGTCTCGTTGCTCGTCGACCGCGACGAAACTGGCCGATTCGATCCACGGACCATCGCCGCCCGTGCGTGTGTGTTGGAGGCTCTTCCGCGTTGCCTCAAGCGCTCGTTCCTTATCCAAACCACAGAACGGTTGCTGTCGTTGAAACGATGCCGCGAACAGCGGCGCGAGTCCCTCCCAATCGGATTCTCGAACCGCTCGCAGAGTAGCCTTGCGACGGGTTCGCTCCGAGAGTGTCTCGATCCAGCACGGAAGATCGAGCAGGGCGTGATAATAGCGTGGGCGGGGACTCAACCAGGCACGCCGGTCGAAATACTCGTACTTGTACGCCGCGTTGCGTGGCAACTGCCGAAACAGGTCGATATCGATGGGCAACTCCAAACGCGGCATCCACTCGTCGCACATGATCGCCCCCCCGGCTTTCAGGCATCGGCGTTCAACGATTTGATCTGTAGCCAGAATAAGGGATTGGTAGTACAGTGGCCAAGGGGGGTCTTGCAAGGGCTGGCCCTCGCGGTCGCGCAGTCCCGCTTCGTCTAGCGTGGATGCGACAATCGATCGCGGAAGGCTGAGAGTTGAAAGCTGAGAGCTAGAATGAAAGTCGGTATCGTTGGCTTTTCGGGTTCGGGCAAGAGCAGCGTCTTTCAATGGCTGACCGGAGTGAAACCCGATCCGTCCAAGAGTCAGACGGGCCAGACCGGTATCGCGCGGATTCCCGATCCTCGACTCGACTGGCTATCGGCAAAGTTTCAGCCGAAAAAGACGACGCCGACGACCATCGAGTTTCTCGACACGCCGGGCTTGTTGGCGACCGAACGGCGCGATAATCCTCGCCGACTCGGCATCCTTCGCGAGTCTGGGGGGTTGCTCGTTATCCTGAACGGTTTCAACGAACCGGATCTGGCGGGGCAACTGCGGCGTTTCCGAGAGGAATTGATGTTCGCCGACTTGGAGATCGTCGGCAATCGCATCGGCAAACTACGCGATCAGCTCCGCAAGCCGCGTCCCGCCAAGCAGAAGGAGATCGACGAACAAGAACTCGCCTTGCTCGAGCGCATCGCCGCCGCTTTTGAGGCCAATCAGTCCCCGGCCACGCTCGGACTCAAGCCGGAGGAAGAGAAGGCGATTCGCAGCTTTCAACTCTTGACCCTGAAGCCGGAACAGGCATTCGTCAACCTCGGCGACGACCGGCTCAATTGCCCGCTTCCCGCCGAGTTGCTGGCGCTGGAGCCGAACACCCTGGCCGCGCCGGCCAAGTTGGAAATGGAACTGAACGATCTACCGGAAGAAGATCGACAGATGTTCATCGCCGACCTCGGACTCACGGGATTCGTCCGCGATGACATCTTGCGACGGGTGTTCTCTTCGATGGGACAAATCGTGTTCTTCACCGTCGGCGAGGATGAGTGCCGCGCCTGGAGTATGCCGGCCGGGGCCGACGCGGTCATCGGAGCAAGTCAGATTCACACCGATCTCGCACGCGGTTTCGTTCGCGCCGAGGTGGTCGGCTACGACGATTTTCAGCGCGTGGGATCGATGAAGGAAGCCAAGACCCACGGCGTTTATCGCCTGGAGGGCAAGACCTACCTCGTCCACGACGGCGACATTATGCACATTCTGGCCAGCACATAAGGGCACGTTCGGACTGCAATTCGGGAGGCGTGCGGGATCGCGTTCTGAGAGGCGCGGGGTGTCTGTCGGCGTTGCGAATGATAGGATGACAACGCGGCCCTCAAGCGAAAACAAAGGAAAAGCGATCCGATGACTACTGGGCAGTCCGTGTACCTCGGCACCGACGGCGGGGCGACTACTTCCAAAATCGGCGGCGTATGGAGCGATGGCACGATTGTCTCGACCCGGCTCCTACAACGTCCGACGCATTCGTCCCAAGGACCGCAAGCCGTGGTGCGCGGCTGGGTCGAGAACGCGACGGAGTACCTGACGGAGAATGGTCTGGCTTGGGAAGTGGTCAAAGGGGTGGGACTGTCCATCCCCGGGCCTTTTCAGCGTTACGGCGTGTTCGACCGCACGGCCAACATGCCGGAGAGCTTCATCGGCTTCGACGTTTACACCTCTTTCGGCAGCGCCTTGGCCGAGCGCGCCGGACGCAACGTGCCGTTGGTGGTCGGAAACGACGGCAATCTCGGCGGAGTGGCCGAGGCACAGCGCCTGCGTGGCAGCGGCGGAGGGACCGTGCTGATGCTCGCCCCGGGTTCGGGTTTAGGTTGCGCCTACATCGACCGCCACGGTCTGCCCCTGGATGGCGACACCCTCGCCGGCATGGAAGGCGGCCACATGCCGTCCCCGCTGCATCTGCTGCAAACGCGGCCCTATCCGTGCGGTTGCGGGCGAACGTGGGGTTGCGTCGAGGTATACACCAGCCTCTCCGGTCTCCCCTATCTGTTGGCCGACAAACTCGCCGAATATCCCGATCACGAATTGGCCCGCTCTCCGCTGGGAGCGCGCGAGCGCGCCTTCGCACTGCGCGGATTGGCACAAAAGGGGGACGACCTCGCCCTCGCCTTGTTCGATTTTCAGGCCCGCGCGCTCGGCTTGCACGTCGCCAACCTCGCCATGGCGCTCGATCCGCATTTTGTGGTCATCGGCGGCGGATTGATGGACCCCGAAGCAACCACCGAGACGTTCCGGGATCGTTATTTGCGCGTCGTTCGTGAGACCGCTTTCCCCCATCTGTGGCCCGCCCAGCGCGAACGGCTCAGCATCGTCCCCGCCGCCTTGGGCGATCTCTCCCAGGCCATCGGTGCCGCTCTCGTGGCGCTCTATCAGAGTCGATCGTGAAGGAGATCCCACGATGCCGTCTCCGTTTCCGGGCATGGATCTCTTTTTGGAAGAGAATCCGATCCTCCGCGAATCGCACATTCAGATGTTGACCCGTCGTCGAGTTGGGATCGACCGCCGTCTGGCCTTCGCCAGCGGCCATTACGGCGATCCGCCACCGTTGCGCCCCGACGATCTCGCTTGGACGAACGATCGACTGCGAGAACACCGCTTCCATCCTTCGTAGTCCAAATCGGGACGCAGTTCCTGGAGATTCGTCACAAAAACTAGCGCTGGTTGACGGACACGACAATCGTAGAATCGAGCTTGGAATCCGTTCGATATCGTAAATCCCAACCTCCGACGGAATGGGCTATCGTCGAATGTTGGGAACCCTCGGTCGGACTTCGTTTGAATTCGCCCGTCCTACAAATAACTGCGAATACCAAACTCATAGGGAGTGAACATCATGGCACGAACGATTCGGGTGGCGGTGACGGGAGCGGCGGGACAGGTGGCGTATGCCATGCTGGGAAGGTTGGCCTCCGGTGAAGTGTTCGGACCCGATACCAAGGTGATCTTACAACTGCTGGAGATCCCACCAGCGCTGCCGGCGCTCGAAGGGGTGGCGATGGAACTCGACGATTGTTCGTTCCCCACGCTCCAAGAAATCATCTGCACCGACGATGCGAACAAGGCATTCGCCGGCTGCAACTGGGCTTTGCTGGTCGGCTCGTTTCCGCGCAAGCAGGGCATGGAACGCAAGGAGTTGCTGGGCATCAACGGCAAAATCTTCGTCGGTCAAGGCAAGGCATTGGCGGCGAATGCGGCGTCCGACGTGCGTATCCTCGTCGTCGGCAATCCGTGCAACACCAACTGCCTCGTCGGTTACAGCAACGGCAAGAGCATCCCCGCCGAGCGCTGGACGGCGATGACGCGCCTCGATCACAATCGCGCCCGCACCGCTTTGGCCAAGAAAGCTGGTGTCGCCAACGAAGACGTCAAGTGCATGACGATTTGGGGCAATAAAAGCAACAAGCAGTACCCCGATTTCACCAACGCCAAGATCAAAGGCAAACCGGCCACCGAGGTAATTACGGATCGTCAATGGCTGGAAAACACTTTCGTATCGATGGTCCAGCAGCGCGGGGCGGCGGTCATCAAGGCGCGCGGCATGAGTTCGGCTATGTCGGCGGCCAACGGCGCACTCGATCACGTTAAGAGCCTGCTGACGCCGACGCCCGCCGACGATTGGTTTAGCGCTGCCGTCGTCTCCAAGGGCGAGTACGGCGTCCCTCCGGGTTTGGTGTTCGGCTATCCCTGCCGCAGCGATGGCAAGGGAAACTACAGCATCGTCGAAGGGGTGAAACTCGATGCCTTCGGACAACAGCGCTTTCAAACGACGCTGCACGAATTGCAAGAGGAACAAGCGGCGGTAAAGGATTTGTTGTAGCACTCGATCCGTTCGTCGAGACGCGAAGCGGAGCGGGTTTTCTCGCGCTCCGCTTCGCTTCGCGGTTATCGATCGCCCGCGTATTCTTCCGTATACACGCTCTGAAAATGCGTTTGGCCGCCCTCCATTTTTGCCTCTTTGTCAATCTTCAATGTGGCTTTTTGCAGCCGACCCGCTTGTACGTCGAAGACGATTTCCCCCTCCGGCTGCATCTGCCACAGCGGCACTTGATCTTCCTGCGCCCCTTGCGTGCCCTTCACCTCGGTAGTCATCCGAACGACGGCCAGATTCTCGGTCACGCTTTTACACTGATAGCGCTGCGCGGCATCGTACTTTTCCCCTGTCCCCTGCGGTGGCTCCAACGTAATTCGATAGCCTCGCTCCCAGGCCGAGTTCGCTTTCAGGGCCTCGGTCGGCAGTACGAATTTGAAGGGTGGATCGCTTTCGTACTTGGTCGCCGAGTAGCCGGGCTTCGCTTCCTTCACTTCCACGATTTTTCCCTGGCCATCGACGCGCACGACCACCAGCGGTTGACCGACGTAGTTCTCGTACTGAGTACGCAATGCTTTGTCGCTCTTGTCGAGATGGGTCGAGTCGAAGACCAGCGGATCGCCGACCGGCGGCACGGTCTCAAAGAACAACGCCGACAGCGACATCTGGAGTGTGGCCACCCCGGCAGCGTCGACGCCCAGCACTTGCCAACGCTTGATCGACTGCACGCGCGTTTTGGTTTCGCTCTTCGTTTCGTCTTTGGCGAACGAGGCGAGAGTGTTGTGTTCGGTGCGATAGACCAAGACCTGTCCCGTTTGCCAGCGGAAGCGCGGCGCTTGCGCCGAGGCCAGCGAAGCCGTCAGCAGTACGCCGCACAGGACCGCCATCGTTCGATACTTCATCACGCTCCCTCCCAGTTCCAAGCCCATTCCGATACGGACATCGGCCTATACCGAAAGGCGCAATCGGGAGCCAGAGCAATTTCTCCTCACTCAACTCTGCACACCCGAACACCGAAGAAGAGGGGATTTCTCGGATTGGCTTTAGAGAATATGTCTCGGCTTTAGGGCGAACGGCTTTCGGAGAGCGGGCATCGGTGTTATCTTATAAACACTCTCGTTTCGATTTCTCTCCGAAAGGGGATATTAGCCCATGACGAACGAATCTTCTAGCTCTGGACCGCACCATTCCACGCTGGAACCGGGAGCGGCGGCTGCGCTCGATGCCGCGCTCGACGCACTGCAATCGGGGCAGCCCGTCAACCGCGCCGCTTTGGTGGCCCAACATCCGCAGCTCGAAGGCGCGTTGGCGGCCTTGGCACGGCTGTTCCCCGAACCGCCCACCGTCGCCGAGGGAACGTCTTGTGCGATGACGCTCGGACTGCCGCAACAGATCGGTCCCTATCGGATTGAGCGCGAATTGGGTCAGGGCAGCTTCGGCGTCGTCTATCTCGCTTTCGACCCGGACCTCAAACGTCGGGTGGCCGTCAAGGTATTGCACGCCGGGCGGCTCGAGCAACCCGAAGTCGTCCGCCGTTTTCAGCGCGAAGCCTGCGCCATCGCCCGATTTACTCATCAAGGGATCGTGAAGCTCTTCGATTACAGCCGTTCGGGACCGCCCTATTACTTGGTGACGGAATACATCGACGGCGTCGATCCGCGCCTGTGGTGTCGCCAAGCCGGAGACAGCGTCTCCGAGAAGGTCGAACTTGTCGCGCGCATGGCGGAAGTGCTGGACCACGCACATCGTCAGGGCGTTTTTCACCGCGATTTGAAACCGGGGAACCTGCTCATCGACGCCGAGGGCCGACCCCATCTGCTCGATTTCGGACTCGCCAGATTGGATTCAAATTTCGAGTCGGGTGGAGCGGAAACCTCGGACGGGCGCATTCTCGGCTCGCTGCCCTACATGGCACCGGAGCAGGCGGCCGGCCGCAGCCACAGCGCCGACGGACGGAGCGACCTCTATTCGCTTGGCGTGGTCCTCTACGAGTTGTTGACGGGGAGGCTGCCGTTTGAGGGACCGGCGCACGCGCTGCCGGCGCAGGTCGTCGAGGACAGCCCGCCTTCGCCGCGTTCGTACAACCCTTCCGTGCCGCGCGATCTGGAAGCGGTTTGTTTGAAAGCCTTGGCCAAGCGGCCCGAAGACCGCTACGCCCATGCCGCCGACCTCGCCGCCGACCTCCGAGCGTTCCTGCGCGGCGAGGCGGTGTCGGCCAAGCGGCTCACTTGGTTCAAGCGCCTCCAACACGGGCTGCGCCGTCGGCATCGCGACATCCTTTCGGACGGTTGGCCGCGCCTGTTGCTGGCCGTCGGATCGACCATCTTGCTGGGATGCGTCGTGGCCAACATCTGGGAATTGACGCTCGATCCCGTGCATTGTTGGTGGGCCATTCTGGCCACGAAGCTCGTCCAAATCGCCATCATGTTGTATTTGGCCGTGCGCCTTCGACCCGTCAAGGAGCGCGGCCTGACGGCCGTGGAGAGGCAGGTGTGGAACCTGGTTCCCGCCTATTACGGAGGTTTTCTCTCGCTCTTGATCGTCAACTGTTTTCTTCCCGCGCCTCTGCCCTTGGCACCAATCTTGGCGGTACTCAGCGGCATGGGGTTCGCGACCCTAGGGGCAAGCATCTGGGGCTGGTTTTACGCCTGGGCGGCGATGTTCTTCGTTCTGGCCGTCGTCATGGTGTGTTTGCCGTTCGGCGTGACGTATGGACTTACCCTGCTCGGATGCTGCTGGTTCGCGGCGCTCTTGGTCGGCGGCATCCAGCTGCACTTTTCGCGCGCATGAATCGTTACCAGCCCGCCGCGCAAGCAAGGGGAATCGTTTCTCCACCGATCACGCCAGCACCGGCAGGCGGACGCGGCCGTCTTTGGAGTCGATCCGCTTCTCGCGCGGCAGGGTTCCCTTTTCCGCTTCCTCTTGTTCCCACTTGTCGATTTCTTCCATCAGGGCATCGACCATTTCGCTTTCCAGAACGTGGCGAATCATCTCGCCGCGTTTGAAGATGACGCCCTTGCCTTTGCCGGCGGCGATGCCGAGATCGGCCTCGCGCGCCTCGCCGGGCCCGTTGACGATGCAGCCGAGAATGCTGATCTTTACCGGCGTTTTGCGTCCGGCCAAGCGCGTCTCGACTTGGGCGATGATGCCTTCGAGGTCGATCTCCAATCGACCGCACGTCGGGCAAGCGATCAACTCCGGTTTGCGCACGCGCCGCTGCGTCGCTTGTAGAATGTCGAAGGCCGCCGCGATCTCCGGCACCGGATCGCCGAGCAGACTGATGCGGATGGTGTCACCGATGCCGTCGAGCAGAATCGGGGCCAAGCCGCACGCCGACTTCGTGACGGCGTAGGGCGCTTTGCCGGCCTCGGTGATACCGATGTGCGTCGGATAGTTCGCCTGCTTGGCGTAGAGCCGATAGGCTTCGACGGCGGTGAGGACATCGCTGGACTTTAGCGATACGATAAGATCGTGATACCCCTCCGCCTCGGCAATTTCGATGTAGCGCAGGGCGCTATCGACCATCGCCGGAGGGCACGGGAAGCCGTATTTCATGGCCATCTCGCGCTCCAGGCTGCCGGCATTGACGCCGATGCGCATGGGAATGCCCTTGTCCTTGGCCTTGCGAATGACTTGGCGATAGCGGTCGTAGCCGCCGATGTTGCCGGGGTTGATGCGAATCTTGTCGATGGGGTGATCGAGCGCGGCCAGGGCCATTTTGTAGTCGAAGTGAATGTCGCAAATCAGCGGAATGCGAATGCGTTTCTTGATCGCGGCGAGAGCGGCGGCATCTTCGGCCTTGGGCACGGTGACGCGCACCAGTTCGCAGCCGGCTTCCTCGAGGCGATGAATCTGGGCCACGACCTCGTCGACGAGATGTGTGTCCGGCACGGTCATCGACTGCACCCAGATGGGGTTGTCGCCGCCGACGATCGTGTCGCCGACTCGAACTTCGCGGGTTTTATGGCGCGTGAAGGGACGTTGATACATCATCGTTTCGGATTCCCCTGAAGATCGGCCGCGCAAATCGTTCGCTCGGCTTGCATCCTTACCGCCTTATCGTAGTTCGATGAACCGCGTTGAGTCAAGTCGAACGATGCGGCTCCGTCGGTCGAAGTCATCGCTGAAAGATGGGCATGTAATTCATCGGCACCGAGAGAATAATAACCGCGATGGAGGTTTGATAGACGGGGCCAACTTCAAAGCGATCTCGGCGCGACCAGCTGCCGTCGTCGCTCTGCCAGGGCAAAAAGGTATCGCAGATCCGACCGTACCACTCTTCCCACTCCTTGCCGCCGACTTGGTGCATGGCGTGTGAGGCATAGTAATGGCCGTACCAAAAATGTTGGTGTTCGCTGGCGTGCCGCTTCATAAACTCGATGGCTTTGGGGATTTCCGCCGCCTTGTATTCGCCAGTCAGTTGGAGAACGCAGACGCCGGCGGCGGTGCGTGCGAATCCAGGAGGTTGACCGGGCATGTACGCGAAGCCGCCCAGGCGTTTGTTGTAGCAGCGGTTGATGTAGGCAATGGCGCGACGCATGGTCTCGTCTTTGACGTGCAGCCCGCTATTCTTGGCGGCGCGCAGCGCCATCACTTGCATGATGGTAACGGATATATCCGCTCCGGTTGGTCTCGGCTCGTAGCGCCAACCGCCCTCGAAGTTTTGACTGCCGACGATGAGATTGACCGCTTTCGTCAACACGGGCTTGATCTCCTTGTCGCCGGTCATGCCCCACAACTCGGCGAGGGCGAGCGTGGCCATGGCGTGACAATACATATTGCCGCCGCGCGCGCCGATCAGATAACCGTCCTCGCGCGCCGAGGCCAACAGGAATCGACTCCCTTTGGCCACCTCCGGCCCATAGGTTCCCTCGCCGGGCAGATGTCCCTGCGACAGAAAAGCCAACAGGGCGAACGCCGTGATGGCCGTGTTGTGCGGATAGGGCCCTTCGCTCCAGCTACCGTCGGAGTTCTGCCGCGCCGCCAACCATTCGAGCGCCTTGGCCGTGGCCTTGCGGGCACGCTCGTTCATTTTAACTTCTTCGGGAGCGCTTTTGTCCTTTTTGTCGGCGGCTTGTGCCGAAAGAGTCGCCATCGACGCCGCGAACAACGACACAACGAAAAGTGTGAATCGAAGCATTTGTAATCGCCTTTGAATAGTTGGCACTTCACGGCATGAGGAAACAATCCCTTTTGCTCTTCCCAATGGCACGACGCTCGGATGTCTCGGTAAATTACTCTCCGTCCACAGTCCAGCCTCGTTGCGCGCGGCGAAGAGATACGGGAGGAAGGCACTCATGGCTATTTAGTATAGAGCGAAGGATCGCGGGGTGTCGAGGCTTGTTCATTCCTTTTCCATTCGGGGCCGTCGATGAAAACAGCATCGCGTCGCCGAGTTTGGACGATTATCCACGCGCGCCGGCCGTGTCATCACGGGGTCAACAACACTACCGGCATGAGATCCGGCACGCGCGGGATGTCGTCGGGGGGAAGAAACGAGAGACGGACCTCTTGTTCCAACTTCCCACGCGAGGACGGCTCCGCGTTCTTGTGCAGGCGCGGGGGACGGGACAGGCGCTCGAATTGATACATCAGACTGCGGCAACGCACCCAGGTGAGCGTCCACTCGTCTTGCAGCGGTAGCGTCGCCCAAAGGGCGTCTCCCGGACGATAGGATAGCGACTTCGATTCTTCGAGGCGGAACGAATAGATTCGCACGCGCCGCCGAGCATCGCGCTCCCCCTCGCCGAACGGTTTGAAAATGAGCGCGGGTTTGTCTTCGCCCGCCGAGGCGGGATGGTAGATCGACAGTGCGGCGTCGGCGGCCGGTTTGCGTCCCACGTTATCCGGTATCTCCAACGTCAACCGGCGAAGGGTTACGGAAAAGCTCGCGCGATCCAGGAAGACCGCCAGCGAGACAACGGGATCGACTGCTTCCGGCGCATGGGGGCCTGCCGGATCTTGGAGGCGAATCAAAACGCGCGCCAACGCGCGCCAATCCTCCAATTCCTTTGGGTCGCGCAGCCAGTCGCGCACGCCCCGCCAGCGCGCGCGTGTCTCTTCCGCTCCGCTGCCCGCCCGCTGCAATTGGTGTAACACGACGGCGCGAGCCGGTTCCAAGAGATGTTCGTAACTCGTTCGCGCCGCCTGATCCACGATTGGGCGGATGGCATCGGGCAGCTTGTCGAGGACAAAATCGCTCTGGTAATTCTTATACATGCGTTCCAACTCGTTGCGGAGTTGGTGCGCTCGAGTCAGCGTGAATTTGCGCGGGATGTCGAGCGGTGCCGTCTTGTTCCCCGTCGATTTGGCCAATCCCAAGGCGGCCGTCACGTCCACGATATGCTGCAAACGGATTCTTTTACTCTCCCAATCGGTTCGCGCCGTTGCGACTTCGGCGTAACGCAGAACCGTGGCTTCGTGGGTAAGGGGCGAGGCCGCACCGTCCACGGGGGTCGTCCGGGAGAAAGGCGGTCGATAATCGGGCGATAACAGACTCTCGGCATCTTCGGTCCAGCGCGGCCAGTTGATCCCTGCCGTCTGTTGGCCAACGAACGAGCGGAGCGATTCGGCTTTGGCCGCGCTCTCTCGATACCATCCCTCGGCGCGATCCAGAGCCGCGGTCAGGGCCTCCGCATCTTGCAGCCGCCGGGAGAACTCTCGGCCCGATTCGGTACTTTTCCATTCTGGACTCGGCAGCGACAACTCGGTTTTGAGATTTCGTTCGATCTCCTCCAACTCCCGCCTGGACCGAGCGTCGCGCGAACGGGGCGATTGGGATAATCGGTCGTAGTAGCCCAGATACGCCTCCAATTCGTCGATGCGGGCCTTCGCCGTTTGCCGTTCTTCGGCGGACAGATCGTCGAACGAGGGATCGTCGCGCAGTTCTCGCCACTGCTTGAGACGTTCGCGCAACTCGCCCACGGGAGCGCGCAGTCGGTCCATCTCGGATGCCGCGCCGGTATCGCGCAAGAGAGCAAAGCGCTCGCGCAGGGCGTTGGTTGGTGTATCGAGACCGCGCAGGGTGAAGGTTGCGGCGAGAGCGATCATGGCGGCGACGAGGCCGATCGCGCCGCCGGCCGTCCACAATAGACGGCGACCCGCGCGGCGTCTGGTTCCCCGAAAGGCGGCGGCACACTCGAGGCATTGACGAAAAAGTTCGGCCACGCCATACGGCTCGCGTTCCTTGGCGGGCGAACCGGCCAATGCCGGCCGTTTCACCGCCGTCGCCCACAAGTGCAGTTCGAGCCGGCCAAACGGCAACGGCCCCGATTCCGCTTCGCGCCGCGCCAGAAAGCGGCGAAAACGACCATCGACATCGCGTTTGTGTTGTTCGATGCGTTCCATCCAGTCGGCAGTGGTGTCGCCGACTCCCGCCAGCAGATCGCATTTGGTCAACACCAGAAACACCGGCAGCCCGCCGACCTCGGCGCGCTCTCCACGACGAGTCTCGAGTTGACGCAAAAAACGGTCGAACTCGGCAAAGTCCGACTCGACCTGAGCCGGTGGCGCGGAGGCATCAAGGACCAGCACGAGCGTATCGGCGTCGAGAACCTCGCGCGCCAGAGTGCCTTCGGGGCTATCGTCGGCAATGGCTTGCCGACGGACCAGCAGATCGTTGGCGACGCGGCCATCGCAGTCGATGAGTACTGCGCCCACATGACCGTCGCTTTTTGCTTTCCGTTCGTCGGGGTGAAACGGCTCGAAATTGACCGCATACGGCACGACTTCGTCGGCGGTGCGCCGCGCGCTTTCTTCGTACAGACGGCGTCGCAGTTCGTCCAAACCGTGGGAAACGTCGGTGAGTTTGCCGTTGAGCAAATGTTCCTGCGCCTGCGCCGCCTGCGCCAGCGCGCCGAGCAACGACGACTTCCCCGCCGCCGGCAACCCGAACAGAACGATACTCAAATCGTTAACGCTCTTCTGCTCCATCGCGCTCTCTCGCTCTACCGCGTTGATCTCCTTTTTGATTGTACAAAGGAGATGCCGACGGCGGACGACAATCAAAAGATAGTTTCATTTTATTCAAATCACTTATGTCCTAAATGTACAGCACTGCTCTCGTATTCTCTTTTCTCCCCCCGTTAGACACATGGAAGCTCTCGTACGATCGAACTCATCCTTGTCGATGCCATTTGCAATCGAAGTGGATTGTTGAGCTTGTTTTGTCCCCCGACTATTTCAGCAGTCTTTCATCGGGAAGAGGGAGCGTATGAGGCAGCCTCCGAGCGAATGGGGGGCGAAACGGCTTGAAAAACCTCAACCTCACCGAGGCGGATTGGACAAAACTAATCCTCCGGGAGAAACTCGTGGTCGTCTTCGATCTTTAAGGACGTGCAAATAGCGCGTAAGACGGGTCCATATTGCGTCAATTCCAGGTCGTTGCTTTGACACAGAATCAGGAGTATGCCGTCTTCCGTTTCAAGACAGCGCGTCCAACAACTGTTGGTGAGGTCGAGACTGAAAAATTCGATGTCGTGGCCGATGGCTAGGCGGCCGGCAATTGTCTCGGCTTGGGGTGTCGCTTCGAGCGCGGGATACTCGGTTTGGAGAACTTCCAGCGCGGCGACGGAAATCGCTTCGGCATCCGCGTCGCCCCGGCTGAGGGTCAGGGTAAGAAACGCCGTGCCGGGACTCTGCAGCATCACCGTCCATCCGTCCTCGTTCTCTTCGCGGTCGAGTCGCCAATTTTCGGGGTAGAGAAACGCGATGCCGTCGTCTCGATAGCTCAGGCTCATGGTTGCTTCCCTCGTTGCCGCGCGGTCGATTTCGATTTCACCTCGAGCGATTGCACGACCGTGCCTTCCTCGCTGTCGGTGGCGGCGTGGACCCGGAGTAGCAGGCGCGACCAAGGAAGTTTTGCTGGCGCGTCGATTGTCGCTTGGAACGTGCCGCCCTCGACCTTGGCTTTTCTCTCGACCAGGACGAAGCGATTGGCGCGGTCGTGGTTGGCGAGCAGAATCCGATCCCGCGCTTTGCTATCGCCGCGCGAAGCGTTTGGCACAGTTTCCAGATCGTCGGGCAGACTATCGACGGTTCGTTCGAGCGTCAATCGAATACGGGCTTCGGACAAGCGTTGCGGAACCGTTCCACGAACGACGAGCTTATCTCCCGCGACGATCGACTTCTCGACAATCAGCTCGAAATCCGAAGCCATGCGCGGCAAGCGCAACGCGGGATCGCCTAAAAGTACGAACATCTCCAGGTGTTCTCGGCGTTGCGTTGCTTGCGGAATGTTTTTGTCGCCGTCCACCGTATCGAGGAGTCGATAAGTAAAGTCGTCGATTTTGCCGCGTGCCAGGCCATTGAGAATTGCCAGCCAGCTGTCACCGAGACGTTCGGGCGGAGTCTTTGCCAAAGTGGACTCGAAGAAGCCGTCGGCAGCCAGCTGTACCATTGAAGCAAAGCAGATACCGTGCGAGCCGACGACGGCTGCGGGGCCGTCGGCGTTGCGCATCGCGGCCACGCCATAGCCCTCACCCTCGTTGCCCTTCAATTGGCAACCGTTGCAGCCGAAGGTGAAAAAGATGCCCTTCCCTCGCTCAATCTTGAGCCGCGACCAATCGGCTCGATCGAGATAGCGCGCCCCGCCGCCGTACAGCCCAGCGGGATTGGAATGACCCAGATAGAGCGTGAAGGCTTGACCGTCTCGAACGTAGCGCTCGGCTCGTTCGTGAAGTTGCGTATCGGGCAAAGTGAAGCGCGATTGGGGATTACTGTAGATCGCGCGCCCCGACCACATCGGCGACAATCTTGCCAGGCGCGCCATGGCCAAACTTTCGACCAGGCGATCGACGAAGGGATTGTATGCGGGAACGCCGGCCAGAATCGTGAGCCGCCGCCGCCATTCTCCGGGATGCCTTGCGTCTTCGTATTCCAACGTCTTTGCCGTCATGGCGCGGGCTTCTTCTTCACTGTGAGCTGGAAAGCGTCCGACGGCAATCGTAGGCGGTTTTCCGCCTTCCAGGCAACCGTAACCGCAGTCGCTGGGTTGATCCTTCATGCGGCCAACCGTGCCGCTCAAGAGAGGCAGCACTTTCGTCTCCGCGTCCGCCAATCGGCCGGCTTCAATTGCTCCGACGAGAAGGATCGAAGACGATCCCTTATATTGGCGACAAAGTTTATGGACGTATTCGCACAGCTTGCGTCCGTCCCCGGCGCGGAGATCGTCGGCGCGGAGAACGTCGGTCGTTTGCACCACGACGACGTGAAACCCCTGCTTTTTGCGATGTTGGCAGAGCGGCTCGACCGCCTTGCGAAAGGCCGGCGCGGTGACGACGATCCATTGCGGCGGAGCAGCCGTCGAGGGCGCGGTGGCGAACCATAAGATGAGTGCAGTCCATGCGAAGCGGATCATCTGTTCTTCCCTCCCTGAAGTTGCGAGATATGTTCTCCTTGCCATCGTACCGCGAACGACGCATCCGCCCAAGAGCAGACGAACGGCGAGCAGCCCTTATCGCGTGTCCAAGGCGGCGATGGTCGCGCGGGTTGCTTCGTCGATGCGCGTCTCCCACGAGGGATCGTCGGGCTTAAAGGGGAAGAGGATGCCGCGCGAACTGTTGACAATTGCTCCCAAACCATCGGGTCGAAAAGCCGATGCCACATCCTCGGCCTTGCCGCCTTGCGCTCCGAAACCGGGTACGAGAAAGATCGTCTCGGGCAGCAACTTGCGCAACATCACCAGCTCGGCGGGATAGGTTGCTCCGACGACCGCTCCCACATCGCCGAGTCCGCATTGTCCCACGTTTTCGCGCGCCCAAGCCCCCACCGCTTCGCCGACGTACTGATACAGAGGACGCGGCGACGAATTATCGGTGGAATGTGACGAAGAGGCGGGGGGAGAGACGAGTAAGTCCTGAAATTGCCCCGCCCCGGGATTGCTCGTTCGCACCAGAACGAACAAACCCGCGCCAACGCGGCGAGCGCTCTCCAAAAACGGCTCGACGGCGTCTCGTCCCAGATACGGATTGATCGTCAGCGCGTCGGCTTCCCAAACGGGAAAGGTGCGTGCGGCAAGGCGCGTTCCACCGAAAGCGGCGTCGGCATAGGCGGAGGCCGTCGAGGCGATGTCGTTTCGTTTGCCGTCGAGAATGGTGATGAGATTGTGATTGCGGGCTTTGCACAACAATCGCTGCATCGCGGCCATGCCCTCCGGCCCGCACGCTTCGAAGAAGGCGCTCTGCGGCTTTACCGCCGGAACCAGCGGTGCCACAATGTCGAGTACACGACTGCAAAACTCCTCGTAGGCGGACGCGATCGCAGCCAAGGAGGCGTCGCCTCGGCGCTGTCGCAGTTCCAGAGGCAACGATTCCCAACGCGGATCGAGGCCGACGCAAACGGCGTTCCTCTTGGCGCGCACGGCGGCGGCCACACGGTCGGCGAAGTGGATCATTTCTGCGGTCCTTCAAGCCAGGCTTGGGAGATGGCGTCGGATTCAAGCATTCGTTCGCGCTCGCGATTCAGCCGTTCGTCCTCGTACCATTCGAGGGTGCGTCGAATTCCTTCGCGGATGCCGACGCGCGGTTGCCAGCCGAGTTGTTCGCGCGCTTTGGCGATGCTGAAGCGCGTCGAACGACCGATGAGAGCCACGGCATAGCGCGTTAGGTGGGGCGGACGGCGCAGACGGATCAGCCTACCGATCGCCTCCGAGAAGAAGCCGCCCCAAAAGGCAAAGCGATAGGAAACGTGCCCCTGAATGCGCGGCCGGCCCAATTCGTCGGCGAGCAAATCGAGGAAATCGCTCTGAGAAATCTCGCCTTCGCTGCTCAGGTTGTACGCCTGCCCCTTGGCCTCCGGATGATTGGCGGCGCGAATGGCTCCCTCGGCCACATCGGCGGCGTACACGACATTCAAGAGGTTCTTACCGTCGCCGATGATCGCCACCCGCCCGGCGTCGAGCGCCTTGAGAACGCGCGGCAGCGTGGTGCGGTCGCGGGGGCCGTAGATCCAACTGGGGCGCACGATCGTCAAATCGCCGGGATAGGCACGACATAGCTCCTCGGCCTTGACCTTCGCCCGGCAGTAGTAATCCCACAGCCAGGGGTTTTGACCGAGCGGTTCGTCTTCGTTGAAGCGTTCGCCGCGAATGCGCGGATGACCGTAGACGATGATCGAACTAACGTGCAAGACCCGACCGACGGCCTCGGTACGGCAGGCGTCCAGGAGATGGGCCGTCGCGTCGATGACCTCGCGCTGAAAGAGCCGCCACGGACCCCAATCGCCGACGCGGGCCGCACAATGATAGACCACGTCGGCTCCGGACAGCGCGGAACGCAAACCGCTCGGCTCGTTGAGATCGCCTACTGCCAACTCAACGCCCAATCGGCGTAAAAACGTCGTGTCGCTCGTCGGTCGAACGAACGCTCGAATGCGCTCGCCGCGTTCGTGCAATCGTTCGACGATGTGGCTGCCGAGGAGGCCGGTTGCTCCCGTCACGACGTTCAAGCGATCCGTCAAACCCATTCCTCCGAGCCGGAACCCCTTCGTATCGATTTCTCCCCTCGTGGGGACATCACCGCTATCATAGGAAGATTAACAAGAGGGAGACGAGAGCCAACAGAATGAGAACCGCGAGCGAGACGATCCATGCGAAGCGTTGGGATTGGATCCCCCGCTGACGGCGGGATTGGATCCCCCGTTGACGGCGCGGAGAGGAACTCGACGCACTCGAGTTAGAATCCTCTAATATCGACGACCAGTTCGCCGAGGTATCCGCCATCAGTTGCATGTCCGGCGTCGTCGATTTCATGGGCGAGGGAGGCTGCGCGGATGCGTCGACCTGGGGACGGTGGACGGCGATCAACGCTTCTGCCGCTTCCGCCGGAGTCTGAAAACGATGCTCTGGCTTCTTGGCTAGGAGACGCTCGACGACGGCGCTCAACCAGGCCGGCACGTCCCCCCGCAATCGCTCGACGGGAGGTGGCGAGTCCATTTGGTGCTTGATGAGTTTCTCGGTCGGCGTTCCGCCCGAAAAGGGAGGCTGGCCCGTCCGCAAAAAATAAAGCGTGCATCCCAGGCTATACAAATCGGCGCGCGTGTCGGCGAGGTGCGCGTTTCGGGCTTGCTCCGGAGCGAGATAATCGAGGGTTCCCATGACCACCCCTTCGCGCGTCATGGCGTCGGAGTCGTGCCCCTCGCCGCGATCGAGGCGCGCCAAGCCCATGTCGAGGATTTTGACGATCGTTCGCCCGTTGGCTCCGTGCGTTCGCAGCAAGTTGTGCGGCTTGATGTCTCGATGCACCAGTCCACACTCGTAGGCATGTTGCAATCCCAGCGCTGCTTGGCGAATGCAGTCGCGCGCTTCCTCAATGGGCAAGGGACCATCGCGGCGAACCAAGCGAGCGAGATCGATCCCATCCACGTATTCCATGACGTAGAAGTGTCGATCGCCGGACTCCCCAGCGTCGAAAGCGTGGACGATGTTGGGATGCGATAATTGGGCGGCGGCGCGAATCTCGCGCTGGAAACGCCGCACGGCGTCGGCGTCGCTCAAGCGATCCTTGCGGACCACCTTCAAGGCGACGGTTCGACACAGCTTCCAATTGCGCGCCTTGTATACCTTGCCCATGCCGCCTTCGCCGAGCCGTTCTTGCAAGACGTAGGAACCGAAGTTCAATTCGTCGTGGCGTCCCTGAAAAATGGAATTGACCTGAAACGGCGTCAACCAGCCGCGCCGAATCAACTCGCCGGCGAGGGCTTTTGGTTCGACGTATTGCGCGCCGAGTCCGGGAACCTCCGCGAGTTGTCGCGACTCCAAGAGATGGCCGATGCGCAAAATGTCCGCAAAATCCGCGATGGAGACGGCGGGCATGGGTAGCCTCCCCCGCAAGGGCGTCTGGGCACGTTCGATACAATGCGACGATTGTATCCACTCTCAGGGCAAATGTCACGCATTTGTTTTGAAAAATGGCCATTCGCCGGCACGCCGCGCCCACGAGAGAAACGCCGCCGTCCCGACCAACGACGTAACCAGACTCGATGCCGCGAAGCGCCATCCGATCCGCGCGGCGCTGCCGGACGATTCTCATTGATTTCTAACTTGCATTGCGTGGCGGAACCGTCATCATGGGGGATTAGTTTCTCTCTGTATCCAAGTTCGCCTCGTGCAAGGAGTAGACCTCATGATCGGTTCGCGTCTTCGTCTCACCGCGCTCGCATTGGCCTTGGCGTTGGCATTCGCCAACTCTCTCCAAGCCGCCGGGCCGAGGGACAGTCTCAAAAAGGGCAACCTCGAACTCCAGTCGATCGGCGCTTTGGCTTTCGGGCCAGAGGGGATTCTATTCGTCGGCGATCCGCGCGCCGCCGCCATCGTCGCCGTCGATACGCAAGATCGCGTCGCCGTCGGCACGGAACGACCCAAAGTCGATGCCATCGACGAAAAGATCGCCTCGCTGCTCGGCATCGAAGCGGGTCAACTCGTCGTGAACGACCTTGCCGTCAATCCCTTGTCCGGCAACGCCTATCTGGGCGTCACCCGCGGCAAGGCAGCCGATGCCAAGCCGGTTTTGCTCCGCGTCGAGCGCTCCGGCAAGATCGCCGAAGTGGCGCTGACGGACGTACCGTTTGCGCGCACTCCACTGCCCAACCCCGGCAAAGGCCGAACCCCGAACGAGGTCATTACGCACATGGCCTACGTCAAGGGCCAGCTGTTGGTCGCCTGCCTGTCGAACGAAGATTTCGCATCGCAATTCCGCTTCCTTCCGTTTCCTTTCAAAGATGCGGGCAAGGGTGCGGCGGTTGAAATCTACCACGGCTCGCACGGCCGCTTGGAAACGCGCTCGCCGATACGCACCTTCGTACCCTACGAAATCAACGGCGAGGCGAACGTCTTGGCCGCCTACACTTGCACTCCCCTCGTTCAGGTTCCCGTCGCCGAGCTAAAGCCGGGAGCCAAGGTCAAGGGCAAGACTATCGCCGAGTTGGGCAATCACAACGTCCCGCTCGATCTGATCGTCTATCAAAAGGACGGTAAGGATTATCTGTTGATGGCCAACAGCGCGCGCGGCGTGATGAAAATTCCGACCGAAGGCATCGACAAAGTCGAAAGCATCACCAAACGAATTGGCGACACGGCGGGACTTAAATATGAGACGGTTGCCAGTCTCGAAGGAACCGCGCAGCTCGACATCTTCGACAAGGGCCACGTCTTGGTACTTCGAAAGAACAAGGACAAAAAGCTCGACTTGGCGACGGTCGAGTTGCCGTGATCGTTGGTTCCATCCCATGCGGTTCCGCATCCCAGCTGTGGAACCGCATGGAACGAATGGTGGCCGAGGTTGCTCGCCCTCGGAAGGAGTTGGACCTGGGCGGCTCTCAGGCCACGGAAAAAGGGCGGTACATCTTCGCAAATTGCTGCCGAAGCCGTCGATCCGCCACTGAACCATCGGTGCATCGCGGCGCAGTGATTTCCTGGTTTTGCAAACTCCGAATTCAAGAGGCCGATCGTGCCACGAAATGTGAAGAAAGCGCCGGTGAGTGCGGCAATCGACCGCATGGTCGAGCGTATTGTGGCGAAGTTTCAGCCGCAACTAGTGATCCTGTTCGGCTCGCGCGCTCGTGGCGATGCCAGGGCAGATAGCGATGTGGATCTGTTGGTTGTGATGGACTTCGAGGGGACCGCTTTCGACAAGGGATCGGATGTCCGACTCGCGTTGCATGACATTCTCGTTCCTAAAGACATCATCGTCACGAAGCCGGAGGACTTTGCTTGGCGAAAGGATGTCGTCGGCACGATCGAATGGCCCGCGGCGCGAGAAGGGAAGGTCTTGTATGCCCGTAACTAACCCAGTCATCCTCGTGCTTCGCGAGTGGCTCGCCAAGGCAGAAAACGACCTAACGAACGCAGTTCACACGCTCAAGCTGGGGAAGGATTGTCCAACGGATACGGTTTGTTTTCATGCGCAACAATGCGTCGAGAAGTACATCAAAGCGCTGCTCGTATTCCGCTCTACTCCATTCCCAAAGACACACGACATAACCGTGATTCGGGCGTTGCTCCCGCCGAAACTCCGTCCGACATTGGACAAAAAAGCCCAAGAGGAACTTACGAGTTATGCCACCGTTTTGCGCTATCCCAGCGGGGGCGCGGACGTTTCCCTTATGGAAGCGCGAAAAGCGGTAGCGATTGCCAGGCGCGTTCGCAAGGAGATACGAAGACACTTGCCCCTCGCGGCGTTGCGACGAGCGAAGAAGTGACGCGGGAACTACTCCCCTTCTTGCTCAGCGAACGCAACGTGGAGCATCCCGAGTTAATCGACGAATGAGAACTCGTTGGTATTCCAAATCAAGCGACACAGATTCGCCAACCCGTGCTTGCGAGCATATTCCGTCAGCACGAGGATTTCTTCTGCTCTGGGTTCGCGGCCGAGGGCGAGACGATGGGCAAGGGTGACGCGATGCGATAGATCGCCGCCGTTCCTTTCGACGCGCTCGGCGAAGTGTTGGGCCATGCGGAGCATAAACTTATCGTTGAGCAGAGCCAGCGCTTGCAGTGCCGTCAGCGATTCGTTGCGCTTCTCGACGCGCAGGGACGGATCGGGGCAATCGAGCGTTTCCATGAACGGATCGGGCACGGAACGCACCAGAAAGCGATAGACGGAGCGACGATGGCCGGCGGGATCGTCGGGGTTGTACTCCTCGTATTTGTAGTGCGGCGAATGATCGTCGAGAAAGCCGAAAGTACGAAACCCGGGGCCGTACATTTTCAGATCGAGTTTACCGCTAATAGCCAATACGGCATCGCGGATCGACTCGGCGTCGAGACGGCGGCGGTTCGCGCGCCACAGCGAGCGATTGCCTCCGTCGCGGCGCGCATGGGCAGGATTATCCTTCGACGCTTGCCGATAGGTTGCACTGTTGACGATGAGGCGATGCAGGTGCTTGATCGATTGGCCGCCGTCGCGGAACTCAACGGCGAGCCAATCGAGCAGTTCCGGATGCGATGGATTGCCACCCATGCGGCCAAAATCGTTGGGCGTCTCCACGATGCCTTGGCCGAAGTGATACAGCCAGACCCGATTGACGAAGGATCGCCACGTTAGCGGATTGTTTTTGTCGGTGATCCAATTCGCCAGAGCGGCGCGGCGTTCGCCTTCGGGTTTTCCGGCGAGTGGGAAGCGCGAGGGTAGACCCGCCACACAGGCGACCGTTCCGGGACCGACTTCGCGCAGCGGGCTTTTCTCACTGCCTCGCTTGAGAAGGTAGATGGATCGCGGTTTACCGTTCGTGGGTGTGAATCCGCCCGCCGAGGCGAACTGCGAGGCGGCGGCATACACCAAGCCGGGGGACGGCAGAGCGGCAAGTCTCCGTCTCGTCTCCGTGATGTCGCGTTCGATAGCCTCGCCCTCGCGCTGAAGGGCCGCGTTACGGACTCGACTCAGCACGAGACGGCGTCGTTCGTTCAAGCGGGCGATTTCCGCGAGATGAGCGCTATTCTTCGCTCCGGGAAAATATCCATCCACGAGATTCGTTCGTCGCCAACGCGGCGGCGCTTCGATGGAATCGAGCGAAGTGATAAGCGCTCCGGCGGCCAGGTTTTTTCCTTGAGGCGAGAGTACGCTCACCTCGGCGAGCGCGAAAATGAAATCGCCGGAACGCGGGGCCAGCTTCGTCGCCGTGATGCGGACATAGCGCGCCGTTTTCCCGCCGACGGCAACGCTCTGCGGTCGAACGCCGGGATTGGGCGCGTCGGCATTCGTGTAATCGGCGACGAGCGTTGCGGTCTTGAATGTCGCATTGTCGTCTATTTCGATCTTGTAACGCACTGGAAAGCCAAAACCGTCGCCGATGTTGTTGAACGTGTCGTGGCAGCCGACATAAGCGATGTACTGTATCTCCAATGATTTTCCGAGATCGAGTTGCACCCATTTGACGGCGCTTTGCCGTGCTTCGATGCCGCTGTGATAACCGTACTCCGGTCGCTCTGGACCTCTCGCCGCAGTCAGCAATTGGGCAATTTGCTCGTCGATTGGAGCGAGTTCCGGTCCCGCCAACTTTTGCAAGCGTACTCCCAGTACGTTCTTTCGTTCCGCCAATTCGCTCAGTCGCTTGTTGAGGGCGAGCCGTTGATTCGCCGTGTCGGCATCGACTTCATAGGGCCGGTCGGCACGATCCACGGCGGCGAACACGCTCTGCAACGAATAATAATCTTCCTGTGCGATGGGATCGAACTTGTGATCGTGACAGCGGGCGCACTGCACCGTCAGGCTGGTAAAAGTGTTCATCGCGGTGGCCACCATGTCGTCGCGGTCGAGGTTGCGCGTGATCTTCTTATCCAGTGTGCCCTCGCGCAATTCAACCTGACCGACGAAATCCCACGGACCAGCGGCCAGAAATCCCAGCCCGGCGATACCGTCGCGGCTGTTGGGATAGAAGACATCTCCGGCAATTTGCTCTTTTACGAATCGTGAATAGGGCTTATCTTCATTGAACGAGCGCACGACATAATCGCGATAGGGCCAAGCGTTCGGACGTACTTTATCCTTGTCGTAGCCGTGCGTGTCGCCGTAGTGAACCACGTCGAGCCAGTGCCGCGCCCAGCGCTCGCCGTAGCGCGGCGAGGCCAACAAGCGCTCCACCTGTTTCTCGTAGGCATTCGGCGACGTATCGCGCGAGAAAGCGTCGAGGTCTTCGGGCGTAGGCGGTAGCCCTAGCAGATCGAAATAGAGTCGGCGAAGCAGCGTGCGCCGATCCGCTTCCGCATTCGGTTTCATACCTTCGCGTTCGAGCCGATGGAGAATAAAGGCATCGACTGGCGTCCGCACCCATCCCGGCGTTTGGACGGTGGGAATGGGAGATTCAGCCAGCGGTTGCAGCGACCACCAGCTTTTCTTCGCTTCGCCGCGCGCTTGAAGCGTGGCATCCTTGGGCCAGTCTGCTCCCTCGGCGATCCATCGTCTCAACAGCGCGACTTGTTCCCTCTTCAAAGCCGCTGCCTTCTTTGGCATCTTCGGCTTGTCGCCGGAGATCATTTCCAGAAGAAGGCTTTCGTCCGGCTTACTCGGCACGACAACCGCGCCGCTATCGCCCCCCGCCCTCAACTCCGCCGCCGTCGCCATCGACAAGCCGCCTCGCGCCGATTTCGCGTTATGGCAACGCAGACAATGCTGCTCCAGAATGGGCGCAATATCCTTGCGAAACAGCGTCTCATCGGCACGAGCGCCGTTCGTCACGGCCACGAACAGAAGGCAAACCAACTCGGCTCTCCACCGTCTGCTTTCCCGAGAACGCACGGCACTCCCCCCATCGAGCTAAATCGGCTCTCGCCGGATTTCATTGCGGAGGTAATCCTATCGCGCAATCCTCCGATGAACCAAACGAGTCGCGCTGCGCGACTCGCTTTATCTTTAAGGGTTCGAGAGCTTCAGGGTGCTTGGAGATCACGGACACATGCGCAAATAGCGCAACTTATTATCTCATAACGGGATGGAGACATTCTCGCAGAGTTGCCGAGAGACCCCCTGCGAAACGCGAACATGGCATTTTCTCAAAGAGTTAACGAGATCGTCGATTAAAACAGCGGGGCAAGAGGTACGGATTCACCGTAACCTCTTGCCCTGAGTGTAGTGCCGAAGAGAGGGCTCGAACCTCCACTCCCGTTAAGGGAACCAGGTCCTGAACCTGGCGCGTCTGCCAGTTCCGCCACTTCGGCAACAACGAACCGCGGAGAGAAACGGCATGCGTGAGATTGTATCTTAGGGGAAGGTCTACTCCATCGTCAAGGCTCTCCCCTAGTCGCCACGCATTCGTAACCTCAGCTGGAAGCGGGGACGATTCCGCTTCTGCGTTGGCCGCTGTGGCAGGCGTCCATCACTCGGCCGCGCTCGTCCAGGGCGAGATGGAAGCGTTCGTTGCCCTGAATGCGGTGCAACGATAAATGATAATCGCTGCTGCTGGCGGCCAGGTACGACAGCTTTTCCGGCGATTTCGGCGTGCGCAGTTTGCCCCACGAACCGTCGCCGAGATACAGCACGCCGTTGTTGTGCGACAGGCCGCCCAGCAGCGGTTTCGTGCGCTTGAAGGTATGATCGTGGTGTTCCAACACCACCGGCACGCGGTATTTCTCTAACAGAGGCACCCAATGCTCGCGGTTCTCCGCTCCGGTGCCGTCCTTGCCGTTGACCGACTCCGGATTGCGATACGACGGATAGGCCGGAACGTGATTGACGACAAAGACGTTGGGATGATCCTTGCGAGCGCGAAGGGTCTTTTCGAGCCAGTCGGTCTGTTCGCCGGCGATGGGCGTGGTGTGATTGGTATCCAACAGGACCAAACTCAGATAGTCGCCGAAATCGAGGGAGGCAAACCCCTTTTCCGGATACAAGCCATCGAAGAGGGCATAAAAGAACGGTGCCTTGGCGCGCGGCATGCTGTACCGGCCGTCGACTTCGTGATTGCCGATGGCGGCGATCAGGGGAATGAGTCGGCCATCGCGTCCGATGGTGTGTTTGCTGTAGTTGCGGACGAAAGCCAAGCTGGTGGCCGCCGACGTGCCGTTATCGTAGCCGAGATCGCCGCCGATGAGGACAAACATCGGATCTTGACGGGCCGCCTGGATGTTGTTGGCGACGGCATGGGAATTGACGCCGCAATCGCCGCCGGAGACGAAGTGAATGGCGTCCGTGGCCTTGGCCGGCATGGTGCGAAAGCGATAGGTCGGCGACTCTTTGCCGATGCGAAAGCGATAGTCGGTCCCCGGTTTTAAGCCCGTCAATTCGGTGCGATAGACTTTCAGATCGGTGCGCGGATACGGTCGAACCTTGGGCGATTGCGCCTGCCATTGTTCGACCTTAAGAGGTGCGTAGGTGACGGTGGTGTCGGTCGTCTCGCCGGCCGCGCCGATCCATTGCACCGTCATGGTCGTGGTCGGATCGCGCTGCCAGGTGAGGAACAGGGTGTCGGGATGGAAGGGCGTTTCGGGCGGAGCTTTCTTGGCGGGCTTGTTCGTCTTCTCGTCGCCGATGAGACAAGCGGCGGACAGGGCGGCAAAGGAGGTTCCAAGAAAGAGGCGGCGGGATGGATAGAGCATAGAGGTTACTCCTAGGGTGTTGAAGACATGCATTTACTTATACAAACGAGAGTCAGTGAGTAGGATGGTCCAGATCGAGGTTCAAAGTATCACCTTCGTGAAGGTCGCGGACGAAAGGCGACCTAATTGAATCGAAGGCGTTGTGCAAGATGTCCTTGTCTCGATGCAATAGGAGCACGGCAATACGATACTTGCCCGGTGGTGCTGAAGCGGTGAAATAGCCGCGTCGATCCGAAATTGCCATGTAACTCTTCTCGCCCGGCTTATTCTGTTGGTCTACGGTGCAGAATAGGACTTTCAAGTTTTCTCCCCACTTGACACGCAGGGGCTTTCCACCAGAAATCACCTGCCCACTGAATTCCACATGCGGTTCAGATTGCCTTTTACAGCCATTCAGCATTGATAGCAAGGCGAGTAACCACAATAGTCTGGCAAGCGGTGAAATCATCGCAAAGGCTCCCAATGATATGGAACGCAGTAAGGTAAAGGCGAAGAGAGTGTATTCCTCTCTCTTCGCCTTTACCTCTTTACCCGTCAGTAAGCGGATGGGGGGACGATTTCGCTTCCCGCGCGGGTGCAGAGTTGGGCGAAAACTGTCAGGCTGATATTTTGCTGTATGTAATGTACGGAGCCATCGCCGAAGGCGACGTTGATGCCTCCGGGATGAAACGAATAAGGCTGTTCGCTGTCGTTCGTGATATTAACGGCCATCAGTCCGGCGGGGGCGGGAAGGGAGGCACCGTATTGTCCGCCACCACCGACCAGATTGGGGACATTGTTGACGTTGCCGCCATCGTTTGGGATGCAGCCGGACAGTTTGCAAATATCGCGCGTGCCCCAACCTGTACTATTCCCGGCCAAAAGGCCGGTATGCTGTCCCTTGAAGTAGATCAGTGGTCGCCCCGCCACTTCGGTGAGCAGGATGGTATTCGACATACCGTCGGTAACGTCAGGTATTCTCGTGCTGGCCGGGAACGCCTGATAGCCGACTTCGCAAAGGATGCCAGCCACGCGTGGATCGATGTAGCCGACGACGCCGTTGTCCTGGCAGGGAGGGTTGTCGTTCAGATAGTAGACGCTGTTGGCCAGCTCGAAGCCGACCTGCCGAACGCCTTCGTAATCTGACGAGGCCACGGGAGCGGATGCCAAAATTCCGTTGGGCGCAGTCGGGCCGGGACCTTGGCAGTTGGCGTAGGCGTTGGGGTCGGATCGCGGTTGTCCTGGAGTTGAAGGACAGTTGAAAGTCTTGATCTGTGTCGTGATGGCCGCTTCGTTTGACGCATCGAACCAGTCGACGTTGAAGTTATACAGCGAGAAGACTTGTTCTTGTTCGATATACGGCAAGGTAAATGCGCCGAAGCCGGTGCGGAAGCCGTACTGAGGCACCCCATTGTTCGAGATGATGCCGGGCGGAAAGCGACGATTGGCACTCTCGTAGTTCAGCAATGCCAAAGCCAACTGTTTGAGGTTGTTTTCGCAGGCGGCGCGGTTGGCGGCTTCGCGCACCTTCTGCACCGCCGGCAGCAAGAGGCCGATCAAGACGGCGATAATGGCGATGACTACGAGCAACTCGACGAGCGTGAAACCGCGTCGATGGCGCGAAGGAACCTTGACGATCATTCTCACGATAGCGTTCTCCTCTGGGGCAAAAATAAAAGGCGATACTGTTGCACAAGTTAAGTTTGGCGACAGCAAGGCGGGACCGGGCGAGTTGTCCTAACGGCGATTCAGCACGACATCGGGCAGAGACAACGTCTGTCCCGGCTTTGTCTCGATCTCGCGCCAGGTGCCGGCGGCATCTCGGTAATGGCTCATGCGATAGCGGACGCCGGGGATCAGAGCCGGAAGGGAGACGAATCCTTCGGCGTCGGTTCGCGGTTCGCGGCGATAGTGGGTCGGATCGAACTCGTCGAGTTCGTGCATCTCTGCTGGAGTGGGTTCCAAACCGTCCTCTCCATCGACGGCGCGGTCGGAAGGAACCATCGCGTAGAGATACGGTTGATACCCCGCGACGGGTCGGCCTCGGTCGTCGATGAAACGTACCCGAGCTGTGCCGCACGGTTGCAGACGCACCTCGACCGGATTGCCGTCGGCGTCGGCGAGCAACTCCACTTTGGCTCCCAGACGACGTTTTGCATCGAGAATCAGCACGGGATAGACGCGGCCGGGGACGCAGCCTCGCAGCGTGAATCGGCCATTCCAATAGCGTTGCGGTTGACCTTCCGTCAGCTTTTCGGGACAGGTTCGCCCCCGGCACAACCAAGCTCCGTCTCCGCCCGGCTCACCGTTCGGACCCATCGCGCGTCCTTCGATGCGAAGGCCGCGATGCAACGCCGCGCCCACTTCTCGCACGGACGGGCCGGAAGCCGCGTCCAGAGTCAGGACGCGATGAGCGTGGATGGGTCCGGAGAAGCCGCGCAAGCGACCGGTCCATTCTTCCATGACATAATCCCCCGTCGGCTCGTGGAGAAAGAGAAACCCATCCGCCTTGGGGACGACCACAAGAAATGAACCGCCAACGGAGCCGATAACGGGATAGTTCGAACCCGTGAGGATCTCCGGAGGTAATTTCGATTCGTCCGACGGGCGAAACTGAACGTGAACCTCCGGGATCGGCGCGCCGGTGTCGGCGTCTCTCACCGTGCCTCGAACCAGAACGCCGGACGGCAAGCGAAAATCCAACTCTTGTCGCTTCGCATCCTTCGGCCAGAGTAGTTCGCGTCCCACGCCCACATACGGAACGCCGTCCGGTGCGATCGCTTCGATGCGATAACTCTGGCCGACGGGCAACGGAATGTGGAACGCGCCGGCGGCATCGGTTCGGGCATCGAGCGCGCTGCCGAGGGGATGCCGCGCCGCGTCGTAAACCAACACGCGCAATCGAGCGGCGGGCAGCGCTGTGCCGTCTTCCGTCTCGACCTTCCCTTCGAGAAGCCGAGCGGCATCGAGCCGTAACACGCCTTCTCGACCGCTCCAGCGCGCCGAATCCAAAACCGCACGGCGTAGTGCATAGCGCGCGTCGGAGACGCACAAGCCGACGCCTTGCGCCACGTTCAATCCGTGCAACTCGAATCGTCCTTCGGCATCGGTCGCGGTCGGCGCGGGCCATAGGGCCGGTCGCAGTCGAGCGGCGTTCTGGTGTCCTTGAATAGGCTCGAATTGAATAGGCCCAATTTGAGATACGACAATTGAAACATGCGCGGCTGGCTTGCCGTCGTCGCCGAGGAGCCGACCTCGAATCGTCTCGGAAAGCGGTAAACGCACTTCCACGGGGGGGGCTTCGGGACGCCAAGGCAGACGCAGCGTTGCCGGCGCGCGTCCGGGTGACGCCACCCAAAGATGAACGTAGGCCGATCGCAGCGACCAGGCGACATCGGGGCGCGGCACGCTCAGTTGAAATCGTCCCTCGGCGTCGGCCTGCCCTCGCGCCAGCACTTCGTCTCGGACATTGCGCTTGCCGTGGCGAAACGAACGCAAGCCGCAAGCGGCCACCAGCGCTCCCGGCACGGGTGTTCCGTCGGAGTCGAGAACCGTTCCGCGCAGGTCGATGCAGTCGCCGAGCGGCGGCTGGATGCGATTGCCGATTCGTGGAACGGGAGCAGGTGTGGGCAGCGGAGGAAGCATCGCGCTCGCTTCCCCATTTTCCGAAGGCGGTGTTTGCCAAGCCAGCGCGGCCCAGAAGCCTCCACCGGCGAAGGTCAAGGCGGCGACGACCAGCACATGCGTCCATTTCAAGACGCCAAACAGACCGCCCGCCCCTTTCGCCGTCAGCGCTGCCACGGATGCCGACACCGCCGCCGTGCCGGAGACCGATCCGACCGCGGCGCGCACGGTTCGCAGTAATAGATCCGTGGATACCGAGCCAGCCTTGCCTTCTTCGTGAAGGAGCGACGCCAACAAGATCAACGACAGCGATACTCCACGAACCAACAGACGCGTCCGCAGCTCGGCATATGCCCGTTTGATCCGCTTGCTCATCGTGCTGCGATCCAACCCCAGTTCGAGCGACGCCTCCTCCTGAGTCCGACCGAGCAGATTGCACAGCACCAACGGAACGCGATATTTCTCCGGCAAGCGATGCAATTCTTCGTACAGCACCGCTTGGACATCGTCGCGCAGAATCCCCTCTTCGGGATTGTCGGGGTTCATCGGAGTCACATGCTTTTCTTCGTAATGTCGTTGTCGAGCCAGCCGCTGCCGCACGCGCAGCGCGGCGTTGTAGGCAACTTCGTGAATCCACGAGCCGACCGCGCCGCGCTGACGCAGCGATGCGACTTCTCGCGCCAGAATGAGAAAAGTGGCTTGAAAGGCATCCTCGGCATCGTGGCTGCGATGGAGTACGCGATAACAGACGCGCAGCACCATCGGCCCATAGCGGCGTACCAAGGCCGCGAAAGCCGCCTCTTCGCGCTCCTCGGCATAGCGTCGAACGAGTTCGTCGTCGGCGATCTGCTCTTCTCTCGGCAGGCGTACCACCGAGCGAAGGTCTCGCAGCGCGGATTCGAGTTTGCTTCGATTCATGCGCGTCGGCTCCAGGCGAATCTCTACTTCATTAGATTCCCCCCAAGCCGAGAGCGTGCCTTTTTTCACTGCATATTCATGTGAAGATTGCGTTTGTTTTCCGCGAGATGAATCGTGGAAATGACGACTCCCAGCAGGTGAGATCGTTGGCTTATCGCCCCAGCATGAAAGCCTGTCACGATTTTTTAGCGAGCGGGGGCGTCCGCCCCCTGATACGCAAATCAGGGGGCGGACGCCTCGTGCAAGAAGAGCGCGGCCAAGGCGGCGACGACGCTGAGTTTGTCGATGGGTCCAAAAAAGACCCGGCGGGAGGTCAAAATCATGGTGTCGGCTCCGAAGCTGTGAATCGGTCTGTGGTTTCTCGTAACGGACGATTGGCCGGGCTGGCTCGATCGTTCATTTTTTTGTCCACGTCTCCCAAATCGAGAGAGACCGAGTCGCCGCCGTGGAGTTCTCGGATAAAGGGGGGGGTTGGCGATAACCGAAGGTATCGTGTCGAAGATCTTCGCCGCTATGCGACAAGTGGACGAGGATGCGGTGTTGTCCTGATTCGCATGACTTTGAACGTCGGGATCGGACACAATTTCGCGTCTCGATCAGCCGCCGCGATCGCCCGGAGAGAACTTCACGGTTCCCGGCGGGTTGGCGAGCATTGCAGATTCTTTGATCAGCGTGGCGATTTTGAGGACGATAAACGTGAACTCGGTAAGTTCCGCACATCCTTCGGAAGAAACCCAAGCGTAACAGTTTCCGCTCATTCCGACGTAACAGGCATCCTTCGGGACGTCTCGTTTGCGACCGACATGGAACCAGCCGGACTGGATCCGGGCCAGGTCGCGCTGGATCGACTCGATCTTACGGCACACGTTCCTCGCCAACGGCGAGTGGTCTCCAGGAGTGCCGGGTTGCGGGCAGACTCTTTCGTCGTTCGTCGACACGATCCGACCTTCCAGGTCGCGCGCATCCTTGCTGGCGCGGGCGTGGAAATCATAAAACCACGCGGACTCGTAACGAAGATCGACGTTGGAGCCGAGTTGGTCCTTCAATTCGTGAGCCAATTCATCGAGAAATTCGGGCGATGGCATATCGGGGAAACCGTGCGCGCGGCGATAGGCGATGTAGAGAAGCCGTAGTTCGATTGGATCGATGACCGGCGACATGCCCCATTGGGCGACGGCGGTTCGTGAGCCGAATAGTTGGGGCTGGCTAACGGCGGGGGGGCCGAGATCCACCAACGACCCTCCCGAGATGGAATCGGTAACCTGCGTGGTCCCTTCCCTCAGATTTATATGCAAGGGGAGAACCGTTGGGTTGACCGCGAACTGGGCGAGGTTGTTGAGAACCTGCTGATATTGCAACTCGGAAAGCGTGCTTGCCTGGTTAACGGTCCTCTGACGGAGACGCATACTCGTGCAGCCGGTCACGCAGCAGAGACCGAGAGCCAGGAATAGCCCGACGCGGTGCATGATGATTCCGGAACGAACTGGCCGTTGGAAGGGCGATGTCTCTTTTGAACGCTCAGACAGAAACGCCATCCAACGTCCGGGTCGGGAGGGTGGACGACTACTTGAGCAATCATCGCATCGGGGCATCTTCTCCAGTAAGAGTCTCCTTTCGATGGCGGTCCATCGCCGCGAGATCGCGTTATGCCAGTTGTATCGGAAAAAGGGGGCGTGAATCTAAAGAAGATGAGTGGCAATCCGGCTGCGACTCGAGGAGGGAATGTGAGATCCATCGAGCGCGCGACAACTCTTACATTGGTTGGAATCGATCGCTTCAATCTTGACTTTCAAACATCTGTTTGATACAAATAAATGAGACATTTGTTTCATTCGTCTGGATTTAGGTGGCTTACATGTCGGTCGAGAATCCGCGCGAGCGCGTGTTGGAAGCGGCGGGGGAAATCTTCGCCGAGAAGGGATTCAAGGGAGCGACGGTGCGCGAGATCATCGACCGCGCCGACGTAAACATCGCGGCGGTAAATTACTACTTCCGCGACAAGGAACGATTGTATATCGAAGCGGTCAAACACGTTGCCTGCGTCGATGCGGACGAACATCTCGCTTGGCCACGCGGCACGCCGGCAGCCGACAAACTGGCCGACTTCATCCGCTATCACGTCGCTCGCCTGCTCGATCCGCATAAGCCGGCATGGCACGCGCGGCTGATGATGCGCGAATTGTCGCAGCCCAGCGACGCTTGCACCGAGTTGGTGCGCGAGTACATCGAACCCAAGAGCAAAATCCTCGGCGGTATTCTCGAAGAGTTGTTGCCCGAAGGCACGCCGCGATCGCGGCGCGCCCTGACGGCGTTCAGCATCATGGGGCAGATTCTCTTTTACAGCACCCACAAACCGATTGTGAGCCTATTAATGGGGGAACAAGACGATCCCTACGCCGATACCAAGGTGCTGGCCGATCACATCGTTCGCTTCACTCTGCGGGCGCTGGCGCAGCCGGAGGCTTGAGCGACGGGTTGATCGCGCCGTCGCTTACGCTTCCGGCTCAGATGAATGTGGGAGAGTTTAACAGAAATGAATTGGATCGCCTTGAAGATGTTGACGGGCAACCGCGCCAAATACTACGCCATCGTCTTCGGCGTATCGTTTGCCGTCATGCTCATGTCGCAGCAGGCAGCTATCTTCGCCGGCCTGATGCGCAACATGACCAGTCAAATACGGGACATCCAAGGGGCGGATATTTGGGCGATGGATCCCAGCGTCGAATTCGTGGACGATTTGACGCCGATGGACGACCAAGCGGTGATGGAAGTTCGCAGCGTGCCGGGCGTGGCCTGGGCCATCAAGCTCTACTACGGCAAGGCGCGGGCGCAGTTTCAAGAAGGTAATTTCAAACAGTTCATCGTTTTGGGCATCGACGATCAAACGCTCGTCGGCGCGCCGACACAAATGAAACTCGGATCGGCGACCGATCTGCGCAAGCCGGACGGCATCATTCTCGACGAGAACGGCTACCGCTATCTCTTTCCCGGCCAGCCGATCCGGCTTGGCCGCGTCTTCGAGATGAACGACCGCCGCGCCGAGATCGTCGGTATTTGCAAGGCATCGCCGACTTTTCAGACCTTTCCAGTCTCTTATACGACTTATAGCCGTGCCGTGCGCTACGCGGCCCAAGAGCGGAACACGCTCTCGTTCGTGTTGGCCAAGGCGGAGGAAAACCGCGATCCGAAGGAAGTGTGCCGCCGCATTGAGGAACAGACGGGATTGACGGCCATGCCGCAAGACGATTTCTCGTGGAAGACGATGAGCTATTACATGCGCCGCACTGGGATTCCGGTCAATTTCGGCATCACGGTGCTGCTCGGTTTCATCATCGGCGCGTCCATCGCGGGTCAGACTTTTTATCTATTTACCATCGATAATCTCAAGCATTTTGGCACGCTCAAGGCAATGGGCGTGGGCAACCTGCGCATCGTGGGCATGGTAATGCTTCAAGGCTCGGTGGTGGGCGTCCTCGGTTATGCGATCGGTCTGGGGATGGCGAGCGGGTTCTCGGACACGATGAAATGGCTGCTGCGCGATTCGGGTTTGCCATCTGCCGACTTCATGGCTTGGCCGATCCCTTTGGGCACCGCCGCGGCCGCTGGGCTAATCGTTTTCGCTTCGGCTCTGTTCAGCCTCCGCCGCGTCCTCGCCCTCGAACCGGCTTCGGTGTTTCGATAAACGAATGAGCCGCGAGAGTAACTCCACACGGCTAGAAGGTTGGAGCGATCGATGAGTTGGATTGCCATCAAGATGTTGACCGGAGATCGTGCCAAGTATTTGGGCATCGTCGCCGGCATCGCGTTTGCCGCCTTGCTCATTGCGCAACAGGCGTCGATTGCCATTGGACTCTTGATGCGAACCACCTCGCACATTCAAGATATTGCCGATCCGGACATATGGATAATGGACCCGAACATTCAGTTCATCGACGAGCTGAAGCCGTTGACCGAGAACGATCTCTATCGGGTGCGCGGCGTGCCGGGCGTGGCCTGGGCCGTGCGATTTTACAAAGGGCAAGGTCGTCTCAAGCTCGACATCGGTGGCGATAAGAAGAAGGCGAAATATCAACAATCGGTCGTCTTCGGAATCGACGACGCGGCTTTCGTGGGCGCGCCGCGCGAGATCGTCCTCGGCAAGCTCGCCGACCTACGCCGGCCGGACGCGGTGATGATCGACGAGAACGGCTATCGCTACGTTTGGCCCAACGAACCGCTGGCCGTCGGCCGCGAGCTGGAGATGAACGACCGTCGCGTCGTCATCGTCGGCATTTGCAAGGCGTCGGAGACTTTCAACACATTTCCGATCTTTTACTGTCAGTATCACCAAGCTATCCGCTACGTTCCCCAAGAGCGCAAGGTGATGTCGGCGATGTTGGCTGGGGTGGAGCCTGGCGCGGACGCGGAAGAGGTTTGCCGGCGAATTCAAGAGCAGACGGCGCTGCGGCCGGCCAAACCCGGCGATCCGGCGCGGCCCGGGCTGAAGGCCATGACGAACCAGCAGTTCATCGACAGCACGCTGATGTATTTCGTTCGCCGCACCGGCATCGTGGTCAACTTCGGCATCACGGTCAGTCTGGGCTTTTTCGTCGGCTGTGCCGTGGCCGGGCAGACGTTCTATTCGTTCACACTAGAGAATCTGCGACAATTCGGATCTCTCAAGGCAATGGGTCTGACGAACCGGCGCATCGTGGGCATGGTGTTGACACAAGCGTTTCTGGCCGGGTTCATCGGGTACGGGCTGGGAGTGGGTGGGGCGGCTTTGTTCGGAAAGGCGATGACTAGCAGCGGCAGTCGGCTGGCGTTTCTGATGCCTTGGCAGGTGTTGGCGGCGACGGCGGCGGCGATCTTCGTCATCGTTCTGTTGTCTAGCTTCGTCAGTGTCATCAAAGTGCTGGTGCTGGAACCGGCCGTCGTCTTTCGGGGATGAATCGTATGACGGTGCAATCCATCGCCTCGGCGACGGCGACCTCGCTGGCCCGCGCGGTCGTTTGTCGGGGCGTGACAAAGGATTTCGGCGAAGGGGACACGCGCGTGCAGGCGCTGCGCGGCGTGAATCTGGACGTTTTGGGAGGGGAAATGACGCTCTTGGTCGGCGAGTCCGGCTGCGGCAAAACGACGCTGATCTCGATCGTGGCCGGGCTGCTCGATCCGACGGCAGGAGAGGTGACCGTTCTGGGACAGAGTTTGCGCCATTTACGCGGCCGGCGGTTGGTACAGTTCCGCGGCCAGCACATCGGCTTTGTGTTTCAGCAATACAATCTGCTGCCGGCACTGACCGCGGCGGAGAACGCGGCGGTTCCGCTCATTATCTCCGGTCGCAAACGCGCCGAGGCGGTGGCCAAGGCTCGTACCGTCCTCGAAGCAGTCGGTCTCGGCTCGAAGGTCAACTCTCTGCCGTCGCAGCTGTCCGGCGGACAACAGCAGCGCGTCGCCATCGCCCGGGCGCTCGTTCACGAGCCAAAGCTCCTGGTCTGCGACGAACCGACCGCCGCTCTCGACGCCCATTCGGGACAGACCGTGATGCAATTGCTGCGGCGCGTGGCCGTGCAACCGGGTCGCGCCGTCATCGTCGTCACGCACGACAATCGCGTCTTCGGTTACGGCGATCGTATCGTTCACATGAGCGATGGGACCATCGAGCGCGTGGAAGAACAGACTGTGGCGCGTGGTTCGTAACCCGCTCGCAGAGTGGGTCTCGCTTCGTTCGATCCGAGCTACGGGAAGGGGTTATCTTATGTTGAACCGCTTTGGCAAGTTCGTACTGCCGCTGTTTGCGCTGGGGATGTTGAGCTTCGCGGTGTATCATGTGGTGCAGGCGTATCAAAAGCCGCCCAAGCCGCAGCCGCCGATGGAGCCGGCGCGCACGCCGTTCAGTCTCACGGTCGCCGGAGCGGGCATCATCGAAGCGCGCAGCCAGAACATCGCCCTCGGCTCGGCGCTACCGGGCGTGGTGCTGAAAGTGTGGTCGCCAGAGGAACTCGGCTTGCCGGCTCAGCCCGGACGAACGCCGTGGGAAGCGCTGATCGGCCAACACGTCAAGCAAGGAGATCCGCTGTTCCGCGTGGACGATCGGCAATTGAAGTCGCAGCTGGCATTTCATCGGGCCAATCTGAAATCGGCCGAGGCGCAGTTGGCCAAGTTGGACCAGATGCCTCGCCCCGAAGAATTGACGGTCAGCAAGGCGAAGGAAGAAGTGTCTCAAGCCAGTATGGAATTGCAGCGCGACGTAGCCGAGCGCGACGCTAAACTGATCGGCTCCGGATCGGTCAATGAAGAGCAGTATCAACAACATCGCCTCAGCCTGCGCGTGGCGCAGCGTCAACTGGCCCAAGCCAAGGCCGATATGGCACTCGTGAAGGCGGGAAGCTGGGAGCCGGACAAGGCCATCGCGCGCGCCGCTGTCGAGTTGGCCAAGGCGCAGGTCTTACAGGATCAAACCGACATCGACCGCGCCGTAGCCCGCGCGCCGATGGATGGAGTGGTGCTGCAAGTGAATGTGCGTCCGGGCGAATTCGTCGGTGCAAACCCCGGCCAATCGCTCGTCGTCCTGGGTGCGATCACCGATTGCGTGAACGTCCGCGTGGACATCGACGAACACGACATCCCGCGCTACCGTCCGGGCGCGCCGGGCATGGCCAGCTTCCGCGGCGCGCCGGACAAACAGTATCCGCTGACCTTCGTGCGCGTCGAGCCGTATGTCATCCCCAAACGCTCGCTGACCGGCGACAACACGGAGCGCGTCGATACGCGCGTCCTGCAGGCGATCTATTCGCTGAAGACCGAGGGCAAACCCGTCTATGTCGGTCAACAACTCGATGTGTTCTTGGACGTATCCGAGGGCGCGAACAAGCCGGTCGCGCCGCCGGAATCGACGGGAAGATGAACTCGACTCGTCGCAGCGGGACCATCTCGCGTCGGCTGCTCACCCGCGCTCGGCCAAGGGTCTCACGCTTCGCGCCTCCGGGCCGATGTAGCGGCCACGCGGTCGGATGAGACGATTGTGCTGCTGTTGCTCGATGAAGTGTGCGCTCCAGCCGGACACGCGCGACATGACGAAGATCGGCGTGTACAACGGAATCTCCAGCCCCAGCGCATGATAGAGTCGTCCCGCCGGCCAATCGAGATTGGGAAACAGCTGCTTCTCGGCGGCGAGGACACGCTCGATGATCGCGGCGGTTTCCTCCCACTGAAGCATGCCCGCCGCCTCCGCCGCCTGCCTGGCGTAACTCCTCAGGATGCCGGCGCGCACGTCGCCGCTCTTGTAAACGCGGTGGCCGAAGCCCATGATGCGTTCCTTCTTGGCCAGCGCTGCGCGCACCCACTTCTCGGCGTTGGCGGGACCGCCCGTTTTCTGCAACAATTCCATGACCTGTTCGTTCGCCCCGCCGTGCAGTCGACCTTTCAGCGCGCCGATGGCCGCTACGATACTCGAATGCAAATCCGATTCGGTCGAGCAAACGACCCGCGCCGTAAACGTCGAAGCGTTGAACTCGTGTTCGGCATAGAGAATCAACGACACATCGAGCGCCCGCGCGGCGACGGGAGTCGGCTCCTCGCCGCGCAGCATGTAAAGAAAATTGGCGGCTTGGCCGAGATCAGGACGCGCGGTGTAGGGAGCTTGACCCCTAGCGAGTCGATGGTGCGCGGCCACGGCGACCGGAATCTGACCCAGAAGCCGCTCGGCCTTGCGAAGATTGGCTGCGGGCGAAGAATCGGACGTATCCGGGTCAAAATGGGCTAAAATACTCACCGCGCTGCGAACCACGTCCATCGACGACGCCTCGCGCGGTACCACGCCCAATAGGTTAATTAAGGGACCGGGCAAACGACGCGCCGAGGCGATCCGCTGCTGAAAATCGGCGAGCTGCTGACTCGTCGGCAGTTCACCGTGAAGTAGCAAATAGGCGACTTCCTCGAACGTGGCCTTCTCCGCCAGCTCCGTCACCGGATAACCGCGATAGCTCAAGCCGTCGGCAACGGTCGATAGAGCCGTCTCGCCCGCAATCACGCCTTCCAGCCCCGGCGAATAGATCTCCGTCGTCATGGCATATTCCTCCGGACGTTCGCTCATTTGAAATAGGATCGATCCCGTTCTTCATAGCCCGCATAATCCAGCAATTCGTACAACTCCGCGCGCGTGAGCATGTCTCCGAGACGATCGCGCTGATGTCCCTTGGCGAGAAGGTCCGCCAAAACCACTCGCGTCGCATGAAGGGCTGCTCGCAACGTCGTCACGGGATAGAGGACAAGTCGATAACCGAGGTCTGCTAACTCCTCGAAGTCGAGATTGGGACTGCGTCCGAACTCGGTCATGTTGGCCAACAAGGGAACGGGGGCGAGCGCCCGCGCGAAAGCGGCGAACTCGTCGCGGCTCTCCAACGCTTCGGGAAAGAGAGCGTCGGCTCCCGCTTCGACGTAGAGACGGGCACGGCGGACGGCTTCGTCGAAGCCAACGACGCCGCGCGCGTCGGTGCGGGCGATGACGACGAAATCGGCGTCCCGCCGCGCTGCCGCTGCCGCCCGAATCTTGGCCGCCATCTCGTCGGCCTCGATCAATTGTTTGCCGGACAGATGACCGCAGCGCTTGGGCATCCGCTGATCTTCGAGATGAATGCCGGCAACGCCGGCGTCCTCGAAGGTGCGCACGCACCGTTCGACGTTCAGGGCTTCGCCGAAGCCAGTGTCGGCATCGCACAGGAGAGGGAGGGAGGTCGCCGCCACGATCGTCCGCGCCGCTTCGACGAACTCCGTCAGCGTCACCACGCCGACATCCGGCAAGCCCATCGACGCCGACAGTGCCGCGCCAGAAAGGTAAACGGCCTGAAAGCCGAGCCGTTCCGCCATCCGACCCACCAACGCATTGAACGCTCCTGGCACCGCCAGCGGAGCGGCACTCCAAGCCGCGCGCAAACGCCGACCGGGCGACCGAGTCTCTGGATAAGCGCTAGGCATCGGCGTGTCTCCTTCTCCTTATCATCTTATAGGGAAAAAGATGGTCGGAGAGAGTCTCGGTTCCACGCCGGCGGAGCGATCCGCCGTTCACACTCTCCAGGTCTACGATACCCTGCGGATCGCCGACGACGAGCATTGTGGCGTCGTTCCTTGACAGGCAAGCTCTGGACGAAACTCCGCCGCGCGAATAGGAATTCCTTACCATGCCCGTTGAGTCGCATCGAATCCCCCCGGAGCCAGAGCATGAGTCTTCGCACCGTTCGCCGCGCCCTGCTCAGTGTCAGCGATAAAACCGGACTTGTCGCGTTCGCGCGCGGCCTCGCCGCCTTCCAGGTCGAGTTGATTTCGACCGGCGGCACGCGCAAGGTACTGGCCGAGGCGGGACTGAAGGTGCGCGACATCGCCGAGGCGACGGGGTTCCCGGAGATGCTCGATGGCCGAGTTAAGACGCTGCATCCGCGCATTCACGGCGGCATTCTCGCCGTGCGCGATAATCCCGAACACATGCAAACGCTGCAAGCCCACGACATCCTGCCCATCGATCTCGTCGTGTGCAATCTGTATCCGTTCGAGGCGACCGTGGCCCGTCCCGGAGCGACGCACGAAGAAATTGTCGAGAATATCGACATCGGCGGCCCGTCGATGGTGCGTTCGGCGGCGAAGAATTACCGCGATGTTGCCGTCATCACCGATCCCGGCCAATATGCCGCGATTCTCGATGAAATGCATCGAAGCAACGGCGGCCTCACGTTAGCGATGCGCGAAGGGCTTGCCGCCGCCGCCTTCGCTCGCACCGCCGCCTACGATGGTGCAATTGCAAATTATTTCACCTCCGTAGATCGGGATTCCCAGCCCGATCAATACGAACCGTTCCGTGCCGCTCTCAATCTCCATTTCGATCGCCGACAATTGCTGCGCTACGGCGAGAATCCGCACCAACGCGCCGCTTTCTACGTCGAGCCGAATCCCCCTGTGGGGTCGTTGTCCCGCGCCGAAGTGTTGCACGGCAAGGAACTGTCTTACAACAACTTGCTCGATCTCGATAGTGCGTTGAACCTCGTCCGCGAGTTTTCCGAACCTGCCGCCGTGGTGGTCAAACACAACAACCCCTGCGGAGCGGCCTGCGCCAATTCTCTGGTCGAGGCGTTCCGCAATGCCTACGAAGGCGATCCGCTCAGCGCCTTCGGCGGCATTCTCGGTTTCAATCGGGAAGTCGATGAGGCGACGGCCCTGCAAATCAGCGAGCCGAACCGTTTCGTCGAGTGCATCGTCGCTCCCAGCTACACGGATGCTGCCTTCCAAGTGTTGACGACCCGGCCCAGCTGGAAGAAGAACGTCCGCATCCTGCGCGCCGGATCGCTCGATGGCGCAGACCATCGTTCGGCGAATCTCGATTATCGCCGCATTCGGGGCGGGTTACTCGTGCAAGACCGCGACGCGAGCGGCGACGATTTCGCCCAACTCAAGGTCGTGACCAAACGCGCACCCACCGAGGAGGAATTGCGCAATCTGCGCTTCGCTTGGCTCGTGTGCAAACACGTCAAAAGCAATGCCATCGTGCTGGGAAAAGGCGGGAAGATTGTCGGCGTCGGTGCCGGACAGATGAGCCGAGTCGATTCGGTCCACATGGCCGTTCGCAAGGCTGGAGAGCGAAGCAAAGGCAGCGTCATGGCTTCCGATGCGTTCTTCCCCTTCCGCGACAACGTCGACGAGGCCGCCCGCGCCGGCGTCGCGGCCATCGTGCAGCCCGGCGGTTCCGTGCGGGACGCCGAGTCAATCCAGGCGTGCGACGAACACGGCTTGGCGATGGTGTTCACCGGCGTCAGGCATTTTCGACATTAAGCGTCGGCGGTTGATTCGCAGCGTCATTCCCGCAGCGCGTCGCTCACGAGCAGTTCAAATCCCGGAATGATGTCTTCCAGCGTCAGGGTGTCCGTATCCCGGTACACTTTCGCTTCTTCCCCTCGGCGATGAACCGTCACCGTGCGGGCGGCGGGATCGACCACCCACACGACTTGCACGCCCGCCGTCAGATAATCGTCCACTTTTCGTTGCACGACCGGCGCGGAGTCGTTCTTGCTTCGCACCTCGACCGCGAGATCGGGGATGGTCTCCAAATACCCCTCGGAGGAACGCCGAATCGGCAACGACCGATTGGCGAGAAAGACCGCGTCCGCGCCTACGAGACGGTCGGGGTTTCGCCACAACACGATCCCAACATCGCCGCTTCTCGCTTTACCGTGGCCACGATGTTCGCCCTGGGACTTCAGTGCCGTAATGAGGTTGCTCTCCACGGCTCCGTGTACATCGCCCGGTGGCGGCATGACGATCAGTCTCCCGTTATCGAGTTCGTACAAGATCGGGCCGGAAGGCAGCTCGGAAGGCAACTCGGCGACATCGGCGATGGTAAAAACTTTGGACGCATACTCGACTGCGCTACGTTCCCTGGCTCCGGAGACGGAGGCCGGATTCGTTCCCTCGAAACCTGGGATTTCTTGGATCGCCGGATTCACGTTCGCTCCTTTCGCCGAGTCTCGCCATGATTTCATTCGAGATAAGGACGACTCGAAATAGTGACGATTGAGGGCCGCGAAATGTCGGCGGTCGATTCGCTGCGTCATTCTCGCAGCGCGTCGCTCACGAGCAGTTCAAATCCCGGAATGATGTCTTCCAGCGTCAGGGTGTCCGTATCCCGGTACACTTTCGCTTCTTCCCCTCGACGATGAACCGTCACCGTGCGGGCGGCGGGATCGACCACCCACACGACTTGCACGCCCGCCGTCAGATAATCGTCCACTTTTCGTTGCACGACCGGCGCGGAGTCGTTCTTGCTTCGCACCTCGACCGCAAGATCGGGGATTGTCTCCAAGTACCCCTCGGAGGAACGCCGAATCGGCAACGACCGATTGGCGACGAACACCGCATCGGCCCCGACGAGCCGGTCGGGACTGCGCCACAATACGATCCCGACATCACCACTGCACGCCTTGCCCAGCCCCTTAAATTCTCCCTGGTATTTGAGAGCGGCGATCAGATTACCCTCCACGGCTCCATGAACGTAACCGGGAGGCGGCACGACGATCAATCTCCCGTTATCGAGTTCGTACAAGATCGGGCCGGAAGGCAGTTCGGAAGGCAACTCGGCGACATCGGCGATGGTGAAAACTTTCGGCGCATACTCGACTGCGCTTCGTTCCCTGGATCCAGAGGCGGAGGCCGAACTCGTTCCCTCGATACCTGGGATTTCTTGGATCACCGGATTCACGTTCGCTCCTTTCGCCGAGTCTCACGGTGCGAACGCATGGCTCGGTCGAGGCGGCGTTCAACTCGCTCCGTTGGTCGAAGGCTGGGTCGCAATGCCGGTGGAGGGAGCCTTAAGGAGATCCTCGATGTCCTCGCGCAGCAATTCTTCGCGCTGCATCAAGGCATCGACGATGCGCTCGACTTTGTCGCGGTTGGCCTTGAGCAATTCGTAAGCCTCCTCATCCGCTTCGCGCAGCAGCTTTTGCACTTCCTCGTCGATGATGGCCGCCGAGTTTTCGCTGAAATCGCGGGCTTCCTGAATCTCCTTGCCGAGAAAGACGTGTTCCTCGCCCATGCGAAACGACATCGGCCCGAGCCGGTCGCTCATGCCCCAATGCGTGACCATGTAGCGTGCCATTTTGGTGGCCTGTTTCAAATCCGCCTCGACGCCGGCATAGGGCTGCCCGTAGATCAGCCGCTCGATGGCGCGGCCTCCCATCAACATGGTGAGGCGGGCTTTGAAATAGTCTTTGCCGTGATGGTAGCGGTCTTCGTCGGGCGCGAGTAAGTTGACGCCCCCGGTTCGGCCGCGCGGCACGATGGACACTTTCATTGGTTTCTCGCCTTCGGGCACGAGCCAAGAGACCAAAGCGTGGCCTGCTTCGTGATAAGCGGTGCGCCGCTTCTCTTCCGGCGAGAGTACTTCTTCGCGTTTGGGACCGATCAACACGCGGTCGGCGGCGCGCTCGAAGTCGATTCGGTCGATTTTGTTTTTGTTCTCGCGCGTGGCCAAGAGCGCGGCCTCGTTGGCGAGGTTTCGCAAGTCGGCACCCGTCATGCCGATCATGCCGCGGGCGATGGCCTCCAAGTTCACATCGTCGGCCAATGGTTTGGTGCGCGTATGAACCTTCAGGATGGCCAAACGCCCCTGCCAAGTGGGACGGTCAATGGTGACGTGTCGGTCGAAACGGCCCGGACGCAACAGGGCGGAATCGAGAACGTCGGGGCGATTGGTGGCGGCCATGACGATGACGGTCTCGGTCGGGGTGAAGCCGTCCATTTCGCTGAGAATCTGATTCAGCGTTTGCTCGCGTTCGTCCGAGCCGCCGCCGACACCCGCGCCGCGCATCCGCCCCACGGCGTCGATCTCGTCGATGAACAGAATGGCTGGGGCGTTGTCCTTGGCGGTCTTGAACATATCGCGGACGCGGCTGGCACCGACGCCTACGAACATCTGAATGAATTCCGAGCCGCTGATGCTGTAAAAGGGAACCCCCGCCTCTCCGGCGACGGCGCGGGCCAACAGCGTCTTGCCGGTTCCCGGAGGGCCGACCAAGAGGACGCCCTTGGGAACCACCGCCCCCAAGCGCTGAAACTTCTCCGGCGTTCGGAGGAACTCGACGACCTCTTGCAATTCGCTCTTGGCGTTCTGCATTCCGGCCACATCTTCAAACGTAACGCGCAGTTTGCTGCGTTCGTAGCGTTTCGCTGGGCTTTTAATGTAACTACTGAGAAACCCGCCGCCCAAAGGATCGCGGAAGCGCGGCAGCAGAAACAGGAACACCCCCAACAGAATCACCATGGGCAAGACGAAGACCACCAACGGCTGCATAAACCAGAGGTGGTCCGGTTCCTGGGCCAGCTGCATCTCCTGTTGTTCGACTTCTTCCTGCAGGCGCGGCAACAGTTTCAAATCGTCGAGACGAATGCGTTCGACGTTGAACTTCTTGCCGCGGATTTTCTCCAGGGATTTCTTCACGTTGTCGGGGAGATCGTCCGTGCCGCCAGCTTCTTTAAGTTCGCCGCTAATCCGGTCGGTGCCGACGACGACTTTCTTGAGTTTATGCTTAACCAGCAATACCCAAAAATCGCCCCATTCGATGGTTCCGCCCCCGCTTGGTGCCTGGACGATGAACCACCCCACAAGCGCGATCAATACGACGACCCAGAGCAGATTGCCACCTACGCCTGGAGCCGGGCGACGGCGCGGCTTGTTCGAGGGTGGAGGATTGGAATTGGGGGTCGGTTCAGAGGGCATGCGAATTCCTCTTAGCGTTTCGTCGGCTTCACGTTCCTTGTGCCGGTTCCGTCGGCCCGCGCCGCAGCAACGATTCGACGCCCTCCCCCGGAAACGTACACATACAACAGTTAAGATAGCAAAACCCGCGCGATCCGACTATGCGGGTCGTGGGCGCGGACATCTTATCTATACTACATTCTAGGCGCGCGGACGGCGGAGGATCGAATGGCCCGATTTTGGCTCAGCGCTTGGTGGAAGCGAAAGAAGCTGCGGCATTGGAACGTCGTTCTCTACACGCGCCAGGGCTGTCATTTGTGCGAGCAAGCCTGGGGACAACTCGAACGGGAAAGGCAGCGCTACGAGTTTGCGCTGCGCTCCGTCGATGTCGATGGGAACGCCGACCTCGTGCGGCAGTTCGGCGAGTGCGTGCCGGTCGTGGTCGTCAACGAACGAATACGCTTTCGGGGCATCGTCAATCCAGTGCTTCTCCGACGACTTTTGGAAGCGGGTTCCTCGGAGCCTGCCGCGTGAGCCATTGTACGCCCACCCGCCTCGCCCCCGCAAATAGGGGCGAGGAGTTCGTTGTTTCCTCGCTCGCGGACGCCGCAGGCTTCTCAGGCGGCGCGGCGGTGGCCGGCGTCGCTGAGATTCAGCGTCGTTCGCACGGTGTACGACGTTTTGCCCTGACTCTCGAAATAGGTGCGCGTCAACACTTCGCCGAGCAAGCCCATCGAGATGAACTGCACGCCGACCAGCTCGAGCATCACGCTGAGCAACAGCAGCGGATTGCCGGTCATGAACACCGGCGGATTCAGCAGATATTTCATGGCGATGGTGACCAATAAACTGAGGCCGCCCAGCGCCATGGAGACGAGGCCAGCGGTTCCCAAGACGTGCATCGGCCGCGCTAAATAGGTGTGCAGAAACTTCACCGTAATCAGGTCGAGCAGGACGCGGACGGTGCGAGTTAGGCCGTACTTCGTTTTACCGGCGACGCGAGCGTGATGGCGCACGGGAACCTGCACGATGCGGGCACCGTGCATCTGTGCCAACACGGGCACGAAACGGTGCAGTTCGCCGTACAAGGAGAGCGATTCGGCGAGATCGCGGCGCATGGCGCGGAGCGTGCAACCCATGTCGCGGATGCGCACGCCGGTGACGCGGCGGATCAACCAGTTGCCGAAAAAGCTGGGCAGCTTACGGACGAAGAGATGATCCTGGCGATTGGCGCGGAGGCCGAATACGGCGTCGTGTCCCTCGTCGAGTTTGTCGAGCAACATGGGAATGTCGGCGGGATCGTTTTGTAGATCGCCGTCCATCGTAACGAGAATATCGCCCGTGGACCAATCGATGCCGGCGCGAAGAGCGGGCGTCTGGCCGAAGTTGCGGCGCAGGCGCACCACTTTCACGCGGTCGTCGAAGGCGGCCAACTCGTTCAAGACGGCGAAGGAATCGTCGCCGCTGCCGTCGTCTACAAAAAGAATCTCATAGCTCTCCAACCGAGGCGGACGGCCTTCCCCCCCCACACAAAGTGGATCGAGCGCACGGCGTAGCCGCTCGTGGAGTGGCCGTAGATTTGCCCCTTCGTCCTTGATCGGAATCACTACCGACAGGGTCCGCATGACCGGATGCCTCCGTGCCGCGAGACGCGGTGAAAGAATCTTGCGCCGCCCGCCCGGCCTCCGCCGCCTGAAAGCGAGGAGCGCGCCCGAACAAATAAACCAATCCGCCCGACAAACTGGCCGTGGTATACACGGCGAACAGCAACAACGACAGAGTGACCGCCGTGGCCGAATCGACGTGCAACGGCTCCAATAACCCCACCGTGCCGATTTCACGCAGCCCCATGCCGTTGAGACTGATGGGCAATAGGGTCAAGATCGACACCAACGGGATCAGCACCGCATAGTACAACGCCGGGATCTGCAAGCCCATGCCCACGCCGATCAACCAGGCGAACACGATGTTGCCCAGCTGCACCAACACCGACAACAGCGTGATCCAGACCATGCCGATCCGATCCCGCAGGCACAAATCGGCAGCGTCGAAAAGCCGCATGAGGCGCGGATGAGACGGCAGCCAAGGTCGAACCCTGGGCAACACGGGCAGGGCGGCCAATCCAAGGGCGCAACTTGCTCCCAAACCGGCGACGATCCAAGCGATCCAACTCGGCAGCGCGACCGGACAACACAACGCCGCGAGAGACGCCACGACGATCATGACGGCAAATCCGTTGAGTCGGTCGGCCAAAACACTGACGAAGGCCGCCGTCCGTCTTCCCATTGCGGGATTCCCGCCTTCCAAGCGCCCCAAATACCACGCTCGAACCACGTCGCCGCCCACCGAAGTCGGTAAGACGAGATTGAAGAACATCCCGACGTAATAGTAAGCCAGATACTCCTGCCACCGCCCACCCAAGCCGAGCATCCGTCCGAGCATCTGCCAGCGGAGCGCGCTGACGCATTGAATGAGAAAGAACATTCCCAGAGCCGAAACCCAGTAGGCCGCTTCCAACTGAACGAACGCCGAGGCCACTTTCTTCCATTCCACATGCCAGATCAGAAACACCACCAGAATGCCGCTTCCCAAGAGACGCAAATACTTTTTCACATATCCTCCCCATCGATTCTTCGCGGAACGATCGATTGCTCTGCGCCTCTTTGAGAAACCCGTCTCCTCGATTCCAGGGGCGATCGAGAGCAGTGCTGTACGGTTAGGGCACTTCCACGGCGCAAATCAACGGTTGCGAGCCGGTCTGCATGAAGAAGGCGTGTTGCTCCTCGTCCATGTCCACGCGCAACTCGTAGTGTCCGGGGGCTAGAGCGCCGGGTAAAACCGCCGTCAAATCGATCGATCCACCCGGAGGAACCGTCGCATGAAACAGTCCCGACTTACCTGTGGCGACACACTGTCCCCTATCGTTAGATAGCACGAAAATCAAATGGATGCCGGTGTTATCGCTCGGATGCAGACGCCACGGCGCGATCGAGGTGTTGTGGCAGCGAATGCGCAGCGGCGACGGCATGGGGCCCGATAGATGCAACGGCAACGCAATTGCATCGGCAAACTCGAACCGGCAACGACAATCGCCGGGGCAATACTCCCGCTCGATCCAATGGCGCAAGACCGCCGGCGCATGCGTCAGGCTCCGACTCGTTAACCATTCCCGATAGAGATCGAAGAAGCGATCGATGTTCACGGTCCTACCGATCGGCAAATGTCCGGAGCGGAAGCCGAGTTCGTGGACGGCATCTTCCAACGGCGTATCGGTGAGTAACAAAAGGGCGAGAACCGAGGCCATGCCGGTGCGATCCGCCCCCTTATGACAGTGAAAGAGAATGGGGTATTCGCTGCGGTCGATGAGTTCGAGCAGTTGGCGCAACGTCTCGCTCGACGGTAGCCGACCGGCCGAGAAGCCGAGATCTTCGAGAGAAACCTCGTTGCGCAAAGTCACGCGCCCCTCGTTCAGATACCACGTTTCGGGATCGCAACAACCGCGCAGATTGATGACCGTGCGAATATGTTTGTCTCGAAGGTAGCGATCCAGGGACGACGCCGACAGTTGTGCCGAGCGATATACCGCGCCGGGAATAACCGTGTGAAAGTTGCTTCCGACCATCACATAGAGAAAGTGAGCGACCAGTGCCACCAGCGCGCCGGCGAGGCATCCTCTGGCGGCGGCACGCCACGGCAATCGTCGAGAATGGGGAGCGGGTAAGTCGTCTGTCATATCGGCGCGGAACCTCCAGTTCGTTCCGGTTCTCCACCGGACGAAGGGCGGCATCATGCCAAATGCTCGTCCTTGCGGCTAGACCGTTTAACCGTCGGATCGAGGGATCGCCGCATATCCCGTCGAGTCCCTCTTTTTCCTTTCCCGCCCTTTCGGGTATATTGCCGGGAGAGATACGTCCCGCATCCTCGAGCTAGATCACCATGTTTGCGTTGACTTACGATTTTGACGTAGTCGTCGTCGGTGCCGGTCATGCCGGAGTCGAGGCGGCTTTGGCTTCCGCTCGACTTGGAATGCGAACCGCCCTGTTGACCATGAATGCCGACGCGGTCGGACAGATGAGTTGCAATCCGGCCATCGGCGGCGTTGCCAAGGGGCAGATCGTCCGCGAAATCGATGCGCTCGGCGGCGAGATGGGCAAGGTCATCGACGCCAGTGCCATCCAATTTCGCATGTTGAATCGAACCAAGGGGCCGGCCATGCACTCGCCGCGAGCGCAGGCCGACAAGAAAATGTATCAGTTCACCATGAAGTACCGGGTCGAGTCGCAGCCGAGTCTGACGCTGCGCCAAGAGATGGTCGAAGGATTCGTCTTCGCGGATTCACCGGCCGGGAATCGGCGCGTCGGCGGCGTTGTGGCTCGTGGAGATACCCTGTATCGCGCCAAGGCGGTCGTGCTGACGACCGGCACGTTTCTCAAAGCGATCATGCACACCGGCGAGGCCAAGACGCGCGGCGGACGCGCCGGCGACGGCACGGCGGAGTCGCTGAGCGACGGTCTCGCCGCCTGCGGCTTCCAGCTCGCGCGCTTCAAGACGGGCACTCCCTGCCGACTGAATGGACGCACCATCGACTTCAGTAAGACCGAACTCCAACCGGGGGACGACGAACCGCAACCGTTCAGCTTCGCCACCGAACGCTTGACGCAGCCTCAGATGGATTGCCACATTACCTACACGAATGAGGATGTACACGATCTCATTCGTGCGAACTTGCACCGCGCGCCGATGTACTCGGGGCAAATTCACGGTCGCGGGCCGCGCTATTGTCCCTCGGTAGAAGACAAGGTCGTGCGCTTTGCCGACAAGGAGCGCCATCAGATCTTCTTGGAGCCGGAAGGCCGCAACACCTGGGAGTATTATTGCAACGGCATCTCCACCAGTTTGCCCAAGGACGTGCAGCAGGGGATGCTGCGGCTCATCCCCGGCTTGGAGAAGGCCGAAGTGTTGCGCTGGGGATACGCCGTCGAATACGATTATGCTCCGCCGACGCAGTTGCATCCGACGCTGGAGACCAAAAAAGTCGAAGGTCTCTACTTCGCCGGACAGATCAACGGTACCACTGGCTACGAAGAGGCGGCGGCTCAGGGGTTGATGGCGGGAGTCAACGCGGCCCTCAAGATCAAAGGGGAAGAACCGCTCATTCTGGATCGCAGTCAGGCTTATATCGGCGTGCTGATCGACGACCTCGTTACCAAAGGCGTCGATGAGCCGTACCGCATGTTCACCAGCCGAGCCGAGTATCGACTTCTGTTGCGACACGACAATGCCGACCGCCGCCTCACTCCGATCGGCCGTCGCGTCGGCCTGGTAAGCGACGAAGACTGGGACCGATTGCAGCGAAAGGAGTTCGCTGTCGCCGAACTTCAGGAGTATTTGCGCGGCCAGCGCCGCGACAACACCACGCTCGAGCGATGGCTGCGTCGCACGGAGGTCGAATGGAATCAGATCGTCGCCATGTCGCCCGGAGTGCAAGCCCTGCAAACGCCTCCAGCGGCGCTGGAACAGGTGATCCTGGAGGCCAAGTATTCCGGATACATTCATCGACAGGCGGAGCAGGTGCGGCGCTTTCAGAGAATGGAGTCGAAAACGATTCCGGCGCGATTCGATTACGATGCGATACCGCAACTGCGCGCCGAGGCCCGCGAGAAGTTGAGCCGTATTCGTCCGGTCAACCTCGGTCAGGCCGGGCGTATAAGCGGCATCAACCCGGCGGACTTGGCAGTCTTGCTCATCTATCTCGATTGAGGGATGGGTTGGATCGTAACGGCGAGGAATTCGATCCTTCGGCAATCTGGGTGAGACAAAGCGACGAAGGCGGCGAGGGCGCTCCGATAAGAAGGGTGAAGCAAGGAGGATGGGGCAAGGACGGCTTTTGGGAAACGAACCGAGACGAGGCGAATCGGGACGAGAATGGCAATTTTTTACAACTGCGTATGAATTTTGCAGGGCACGGAGGAAGTGTCTATAAATTAAGGAGTTACGGCAAGTGGTGTGGAAGGATTCGCGTTGACACGCTCCGGAAGTTGGTTATAATCGCGGTTGTTGGGAAGATTGGCAATCCCCTCACACTCGATAGGCTCCAATCGCACGCGGGATAGGCTTCACCGTCACGGTTCTCACGCTTGAGGTCTTCGGACTGCTTTCCCACGTCCACGCGAAGTGTGGACGTAGGGAAAAGTGAGGAAGAGAAGCGCGACGGCGGAGCGACAGCGGTTCCTAAGAATACTGCCTCTCCTCAATCCATGGATTGCGGGCGCGGGCAAGGAACGTGAGTAAGAGTCAGAGATCAGGGATGATCCCGGTCTCGAACGGCTGAGGGATGGTCGTTCGGGGCCACACTCGTGCGACTGGCTCAGGCCAGTAAGGAATGAAGGACGCATGAAAACCGTATTTACGACCGGCGAAGCCGCCAAAGTTTGCAAGGTCAGTCAACAAACCATAATCCGTTGTTTCGACAACGGTCAATTGAAGGGGTTTCGCGTGCCCGGTTCGCGCTTCCGGCGCATACCGCGCGAAGCTCTGTACAAATTCATGAGGGACAACGGCATCCCCACCGACGCGCTGGAGAGCGGAAAGCGCAAGGTTCTGCTCGTGGACGACGACGCCGAATTGGTCGATGTGATGGTCAAGTTCCTCGATGAGGACGGCCGATTCGAGGTGCGCATCGCTTCCAACGGCTTCGACGCGGGCATGATGGTCAAGGAATATCGACCCGACATCATCGTGCTGGACGTTATGTTGCCGGACATCAACGGCAAGGAAGTCTGCCACCGCGTTCGAGCCGATACCACGCTCGAAGACGTGCGCATCTTGTGCATCTCCGGCATGATCGAAGAAGACAAGATCCACGAACTGCGTTTGGCCGGTGCCGATAAGTTCTTGCACAAGCCGTTCGTCGTCGAAGAGTTGATCGACGAGATGTGCGCGTTGCTGGACATCGAGCCGGTGTCAACCCCGGCGTAAAGGATTTTCAGAGTCCCGCATTCGTTTAGCCGCGACGCGCCAGCGGAGCGTAGGTTCGCGCTCCGCTAGCGCGTCGCGGCTAAACTTGTCTCTACCGAGGAGAGAGAGCCGTGAGCGACCCGGACAAGCGGGCGGAGGCTGTACTGCGTCTGTCCTGGCTGTCGCCGAGCGCTGCGTCTTTAGCGGTTCTCGGACGACCGCTGACCGAAGACACCTGGCCCGCCCTCCGACACGACCCCGGAGCGGTACTTCTTCTCGTTCGGCACAGCGACGCTCTCTGGCCGGGACGGACGACATCCGCCCCCGCGCCCGCGTTCCATGCTGCCGCGTTCGCTCGCGCCGCCGTCATCGACGACGCTCTGGCACTGCTCCAGCATTCCGAATGCTTCGTCGATTGGAATCACCCGCTCGTTCAACCCGTCTACGAGGCAAGTCTGACGTACGCTCGCCTGGCGCATCGATTGGCCGAGCGAACGGGGCAGTGCGATCCAGAGGCCGCATGGACGTGCGGCTTGCTTGCTCCCCTGGGCTGGTTGGCTATGTGCGCCGTCGATGCCGAGGCTGTAGCCGCCTGTTGGGCCGATCCCGCCCTGCGATCCGACCCCGCCGAGACACAGCGTCGTCATTGGGGGATCGATCCAGCCGCCATAGCCCGCCGATTGGCACGTCGTTGGCGTTTGCCCGCTTGGTCCAGCGCCGCCGCCGAACATTTACACCTGCCCACCGAGTTAGCTCAGACCTTCCGCGCCGATCCCGTGTTGTTCCCCTTGACGCGCCTGGCCATCGAAGAAGCGCGGCGACAGGGCGTCGATCTGGGCTTGGGACAGGGCGCATTTGCCTCCTCCGATCGCGCCGCGCTTCTTCTCGACGACGACGTGGATGCGGGCCGACAGGGAGACAGGGAGCTAGAGGCTTCCACTGCCTTACCTTTGTCTTCTCCTCTTCCCGAATCCCTTTCGGGTAAACCGAACGAGGTTCCTCTGCTGCGCGACCTGCTGGAGTCGGCAGCCGAAAATCGTCGCTTGCGCCAGCAACCGCTGCACGATCATCTCGAACAAGAGATCGATGCACTCCAACGCGCCTTGGAGGAACAAGTTCACGGCGAGGCGTGCCGTCTCCAATCGGGCAAGTTGGCCGCGCTGGCCGAGTTTGCCGGCGGCGCGGGGCATGAAATCAACAATCCGCTCGCCGTCATCTCCGGTCAAGCACAATACTTGCTCGCGCATGAGGGCGATTGGTTCCGCGAGGATGCGGGAGACGCGCCCCATAAGGCTTTGGAGGCGATCGTCGCGCAGACGCGCCGCATTCACGGTATCCTGCGCGAGCTGATGCAGTTCGCCAAGCCGGCTCCTCCCTGTCCGGGTTGGCTCGATCTACCGACCCTGTTGGGCGAAACGGCATCCAGTCTCGGCGAGACGGCGGCACAGCGGCGCGTGCGCATCGAAGTGGCGATTCAGCCCGAACGATTGCCCGTGTACGCCGACGCCGGTCAACTGCGAACCGCGTTGGCTTGCCTGCTGCGCAACGCCATTGAAGCCGCGCCCACCGATGGCTGGGCGCGGCTGATCCTTCGCCGCCCCATCGAAGGCGCGGACATCGAATTGGCTGTCGAAGACAATGGACCTGGCCCCGACGCATTGCAACGGCCCCATCTGTTCGATCCGTTTTATTCGGGGCGGCCGGCCGGCCGCGGGCGCGGCTTGGGACTGCCCATCGCCTGGCGTCTCACGCAGTTACAGGGGGGCGACTTGCGCCTCGATCCCCCACGCCGCCACGAACCGACTCGATTCGTCCTCACGCTGCCCCGGCTGGCCATGCCGGAGGGAGAGGCCATCGACTCACCGTTGCTGCATCTCACCCGAGCCAACGGCCGTCATGCTTCGTAGTGCGCGGAGCGCCTCCGATGTGGGCGCGCGCACCGACACCCACCGGCTCCGCACTCCACACGAGATTCGCATGGGCATCTGCTTCGCTCTTGATTCTCCTAACCGACCGATGGTATAGCGCCTACCCGTGTTGGGATCACGGGACGCAGGAGAGTACGTTCATGGAAGCGAATGCGATCGCTTCGAAGGGGCTAGGATCGCCGGCGGAACGCCTGGAACGCGGCGAGGTTTTATACTATCCCTCCGCGCCGTTCGCCTTGCCCCAAGGCGACGATCTGGAATTCCTTCTTCGTCAGGAATTGGGCAGTCTGGCGCATAAGAACATCAGCTACAACCCGGCCAACGGCAAGGTCAACGGCTATGTGCGGCGCGAAGCCGGACAAGAGGCGCGCCTCCAGGCGATATTCACCCATTTCTCGTCGGGGGCGACCGATTGGTTGAGTTCGCTCCTGCCCTACCGCGAAGGTTGGCAACTCGACCGCGCCAGTTTCCGACCGCAAGAAGAAGCAACGCGCCGATTGCGCCCCAAGGCGCGGAACGATCTGTTGCACGTCGATGCGTTCCCCGGCCGTCCGTCGCGCGGCAATCGAATTCTGCGCGTCTTCGCCAACATCAATCCTCACGAGCCACGCATCTGGGTGACGAGCGATCCGTTCGCCAAGCTGCTCAAGCGGTATGGCGAGGAGGCGGGGTTGCCGGGTCGCGCCGGGTCGCGCTGGCTGTATCAACTCGGCCGGAGCATAATGGGGCTGCTCCGCCCGCGCGTCGGTCGCCGTTCCGATTACGACTTGTTCATGCTCCGCTTTCACGACTATCTCAAGCTCAACGAAGATTTCCAAGAAAAGGGTCCGAAATATCTTCATACCTTTCCGCCCGGTAGCGTCTGGGTCGCCATGACGGACACGTGCAGCCATTCGGTTCTGCGCGGACGCTACGCGCTGGAGCATTCGTACTTCATCGCGCCCTCCGTTTTGGCGTTGCCGGACGAGTCGCCTCCGGTCTTGTTGGAGAAAGCATCGTCCTCGGTGTCGGTTCCGTCTCCCACCTTCTCCAATCGCCGCGCGGCCTGAGCGCTAGGGTAAGTGCCAAGCCAAAGGGGAGATGCGGTGACATCGACCGATTTGATTCCAGAAGAGGTAAAGGCTACGAAAATGCGGATTTTGTCGATGCACCGGCTCCTTGCCGTGTCTTCGCTTCGCCTCGCCGTCCCATCCGCTGCTTCTCGACCGCGCGCCCTCTCCCCGGCCATCGTTTGGACTCTCGTCGCCGTACTGGTCGGAGCGGGCTTGCGTCTGATTTGGCCCAACGACATCGAGTATAAGGCCGATGAAGCCTGGACCTTTCAGCACAGCCGCGACGCCGATCTGCCTTGGTTGGGCATGGCGTCTAGCGTGGACATTCCCAACCCCGGCATGAGCCTTTGGGTGTTCATGTTGTTGCAGCGCGTCAGCGGGGCGGAAGATCCTCCGGCTCTGGCGCGCGCCGTCGAGTGGGTCAACGTCGCCGCCCTGATCTTGCTCGTTGTCTTTGCCGCGCGCTGCGTGCCCCAGGCCGAGCGCGAGGCGTGGTTGTGGGCGGCGGCGCTGGTGGCCGTCAATCCGCTGGCCGTGTTGTTCCATCGAAAAATCTGGCCGCCGTGCGTTCTCCCTTTGCTGACCTTGGCGATGCTCTATGGGTGGTGGAATCGCCGTCGCCTTGCCCCCGCGTTTCTGTGGGGGTTTGTCGGCGTCTGTCTCGGGCAGATCCACATGGCCGGCTTCTTCTTCGCCGGGGGATTCGCTCTCTGGACGCTGTTGTTCGATCGTTCCTCGACTTCCGTATCGCCGCCCGCTGAGCCGAAGGACCGGGAGAAGGGATGCGGGCGCGTGGCATGGCGGGGATGGCTGGCAGGCAGCGCGTTGGGATCGCTGCCCCTGTTGCCGTGGCTGATTCATCTGCTGCGCCATCCGAGCGAACGCCCCATGAATCCGCACCGTTGGGTTCACGCCGTCGAAATGAAGTTCTGGATTCGTTGGTTCACCGAGTCGTTCGGCTTCGGCATCGACTACACGTTCGGGCCGTATTTCCGTGAGTTTCAGCGGTATCCTCTGGTGTTCGGCAGGCCGACGTATCTCGTTGCCGCGCTGCACGTTTTCCTCGCGGTCGCGGCCTTGGTCTTGTTGATCCGCGCGGGCCTGGCTCTGTGGCGACAGCGATCCGATTGGCGCGCGTTGGGGAGCGGGAGCCATTCGGCCAGCGCCTTCACGCAAAACGCCGCTCTCTGGGGTTTCGGATTGCTGCTCACCTTCTCGTGTTTCTCCATCCATCGCCATTACATGATCGTACTGTTTCCCCTTGAATTTCTCTGGCTCGCCCGCCTCGCGTTGAACTCCGGCACGAACTCGGCGCGCTCGCTCCGTCTGGGCCGCGCCCTTCTCCTCTCGCTTTGTCTGGCTCAGTTCTTCCTCTCCGCCAACATGCTCGCATTCATTCACGCGCGGCAAAACTTCACCGGAACCGAATACGGCATTCCCTACGGTTCTCAACTCGCCGCGCGCTGAGGTTGCCCAGACACTCCAAATAGCCGATTTGCCTGTCCGACCGTTTACGCAGCCGGTGCGCCAACTCTCCGCGCGCTGGTGTCCTTCACCGTTCTTTGCAAATAATCGATGATTTCGACAAAGTGGCCAATGGTTCCCTTCCGGAAATGCCGATGATAAGGATTGGAGGGGCCGCAGTTCGAGGAGCGGTCTGGAACGGTGGAGTCGGGGGACTCCCGGGCCGTTTCGAGGCTCACACGGAAAGGAAATCGAAGATGAAAATGTCCAGCCGTCTCTGGTGGCTGCACGGTGCGATTCTGTTGGCGGCAGCGGTGGGCTGCAAGAGTGCCAACAGCAACAGCAGCTATGGTCCTCCGCCGACCGCGCAGAGCGGAGCATACGGTTCGGCCGGTGGCATGGCGTATTCGCAGAGTGCCCAGCCGGGACTCGGCAGTATCGCGGCCGCGCAGGGGATGCAGGGGGCATCGAATGCGTTCCCGTCCACCGCTCCTTCGGGGATGGCAGCTCCGAACATGGCTTCGGGCATGTCGCCTCTGTCGCCGACTATGTCGGGTATGTCGGGGACGGGCGGATTCCGCTGAGAGTCTTCGCCACAAGAGGATTCTGTCGGAGCCGCGATCGTGAGAGAGTGGATTTATAAGCCGCTTCGCCATCGCTCCCTCACGGTCTCGGCTCTGGGATCGCCCAGCTTCGTAACGATTCTCGTCGACGCGCGCTTCTTGGACGCTCGACGCCCGCCCAACAGCCTTCGCTGCCGCGTTGAATCGCCAAACTCAGCGCGAACGGTAATTTCGCTTGCCGTCCCCCCACGGGGGCATGGTATGATCTGCCGGTTCGCGTGAAGTTGAATCTGTCTGTTCTCGATCCAAGAAGGAGACCATCGTGGCCAAGAAAACGACTTGTCCCATTAGCCGCGCCGACTTTCGGGCCAAAGCCAAACCTGTGACCGTGACCGTCAACGGTGTGCCGCAAATGGCCGAGGTCAAGGAATTCTCGACCGGCTCGCTCGGTTGGTACGTCAATGGCCGAACGACCATTGAGATCGAAGGCCAGCATGTGCCGGTACTCATCAATGCCAGTCTGGTCATCGTCGGCAGCAAGGAACTCCCGCCCGATGGCGCGCCGGCGGCGTCGGGAGGCGAGGATGCGGCCTAGCGGCTTCGAACGCGCCGTCGCCTGAGCGCGGGGTTCGTCGGCCACCGATAGGGCAATCCTCCGTGGGCTAACGCCCCCGCTCAGAAATTATCCAGCGACAACTGGATACAACTGATGGCATTGAACAGACCGTGCAGCAAAACGGGCGCGACGAGGCTTTGCGTTCGTTGAGCCAGCAAACCCAATCCAAGTCCCAACAAGAAGAGCGGGATTGGCGTCGGCCAGGCCGAATGGATGCAGGCAAACAGCGCCGAAGTGCCGATCAGTGCTGCCGACTGCGAACCGCCGAACCGAGCCGCGAATAGATACAAAGGAAGCAACGCCGAGACGAACAACAACGGCACGGCGGCCACGAAGATGTTGTCCCATCCCGTCGAGAAAGAGTCGTGGATTTGCGCGCGGCGATACCATAGCGTTAGAATCAGCGCGCCGAGTAGCGCGGATAGTCCGCGCCAGCGCCCCTTCGCCAACCACGGCTGAAGGACTCCTCGAAAGGCCAATTCTTCGTGCAGCGGAGCGGCGAGCGTGGCCGTGAAGTACAGCAAGAACCATTCGCTCAACGACAAACCTTGCCCGGCAAGCGTCTCCAAGGCGTGTTTCTCGACGCCTTCCTCGCCGCTCGCGCCGTAGCAACGGCGAACCAGCCAAAAGAGAGCGAACACATCGGGGACGAGCAGCATTCCCCCCAATCCGGCCAAGAGGTTGCGGCCGAGTTGTCGCGCCGTCAGGCCGAGTTGCTCTGGGCGCGCATCGCAGAGAGCCGCGAAAACGAGGGGATACGTCAACACCTGAAACGGAGCGGCCAAGGCGCTGATCCACAGCGAGAGTCGAAGCTCGTTTTCCACCGCCTCGCCATAAAACCAACGATCGAACCCGATTCCCTTGACCAAGACGACCATCAGCCCCGGCCAAAACACCCACGCCAAGAAGGAGGCGAGGCCGATTTCCGCTCCACTCCACGGGACCGGCGGTTTGCCGAGGTTGACGTTCGCGCGGTCATCTTGCATATCTGACTTTCTGAGACCAGGCCATCGGAAGAGAACCATGTCCAATATCCTCGAACGCATCGTGGACAACAAGCGCCGGGAGATCGACGCGGCACGACTTCGTATTCCAGAAGAGCAACTCGAAAGGCGAATCGAAGCCGCGCCCCCGACGCGCGATTTCCGCGCCGCCCTCGAAAGCGCCCCCGAAGCGGCGATCATCGCCGAGGTCAAAAAGGCTTCGCCTTCCGCCGGACTGCTCCGCGCCGACTTCGATCCAGTCGCCATCGCCCGCATTTACGAAGCCAACGGAGCGGCGTGCATCAGCGTCTTGACGGATGAGCCGTCGTTTCAAGGGCATCTCGACTATCTGTCCGCCATCCGAGCCGCCGTGTCGCTGCCTCTGTTGCGCAAGGATTTTATTCTGGATCGCTATCAACTGCTCGAGGCACGTTGGGCGGGAGCGGACGCCGTGTTGCTCATCGCCGAGATCCTCGACGAGAAAGCGCTGCCGCGCCTGCTGCGCGAGGCGTCGGAACTCGGCTTGCAAGCCCTCGTCGAATTGTACGAACGGGACAACCTGCAGCGCGTTCTCGACAGCGGCGCGCGGCTCATCGGCGTCAACAACCGCGACCTGCGCTCGTTCCAAACGCGGCTCGAACATACCCTCGATCTGATCGACGCGATGCCTCCCGAGGCGTGTCTCGTCAGCGAGAGCGGCATTCGGACGCGCGCCGACATCGAACGGCTAAGCAAGGCCGGAGTCCGTGCCATGTTGATCGGCGAGACGTTTGTGCGTGCTACCGACATCGGGGCCAAGCTGCGCGAGCTGCTCGGTCTGTCGTAAGTTTTTCGACATCAACCGATAGCCGCACCACGCCCACAATGCGAGCAGCCC
>JAJXWW010000225.1 GCA_021781415.1 Planctomycetota bacterium | reverse complement strand
ATACTTCGGCGACAAGTTCCGGGCCGCCGGCGATGTAATCGTCTTCGTCGATTGTGGTCCTGCCGCCGTGAGACGGCAGCACGAATAGGCACGCATCCGGTTGCGGCTCATTCTCCATGTCCAAACGCAGCGAGCCGTTGTCACCGCCTCTCACTCCTGGAGTGGCCATACGATAGAGGCCCAACCAAGTTATGAGATCGAAATGGGGACCACTATGGTGGCTATATCGCACGGGCGACGGCATGTAGACGACTCCTTCGATCAGTTCGGCTTTTTGGACGTGGGGCATGGCGTGGTAGCGGCGCTCGAATTCCAAGCGGTCAAGGTGATCGCCGTTTTCGAGAAGCGGGACGAGGTCGAGTCGCTCAATAGGATTTTTCACGGGAGCAGACATGGACGGTTCTCCTTTGAGGACGGCTTAGGATTGAGAAGACGCTGTGCCCCTCATCTTGGCCGCGAACGCCGCATGTTCCGCGCTGGCCAATCCCTGTTGCACCACATGGAACACGGCCGACAAATCGCCGTTCACTAACGCCGTCGCATCGAGCCAAAGCCCGGGGAACACCTCGCTGCGATAGACGCCGGCCGAGTCGGGTGAAAGACGTTCGTACTGTCCCTCTCGGAGAATAAACCAGTCGATCTGCCGATCTTCGACGCGCCAGACAACGTATTCGAGTACACCATTACGGCCATACGCCCGTTTCTTGCCTTTAAGATCGATGCTGACGCTGCTGGCGGAGACTTCGGCGACGAGTTCCGGGCCGCCGGCGATGTAATCGTCCTCGTCGAGAATTACTCTTCCGCCGTGCGAGGGCAGAACGAGGAGATATGCGTCCGGTTGCGGCTCGTTGTCCATGTCCAGCCGCAGTGAGCCGTTATCTCCCCCCTCGATTCCAGGCGTGGCAGCAGTGTAGGAACCCAACCAACCGATCAAATTAAAATGCGGATTACTGTGACGACCGTGTCTCACGGGCGACGGCATGTAGACGACTCCTTCGATCAGTTCGGCTTTTTGGACGTGGGGCATAGCGTGGTAGCGGCGCTCAAATTCCAAGCGATCCAAGCGATCGCCGTTTTCGAGAGGGGGAACGAGGTCGGGCTGCGCCGCCGGACGCTGCAAGGGAGAAATCATAACCTTTTATCCGCCTATAAGGGGTGTTCTAACTAGCTTTCAATGCGCTCCACCACCATTGCCACCGCGTTACCGCCGCCCAGACAGAGCGACGCCAACCCGCGTTTGAGTCCGCGCTGTTCCAAGGCATACAACAGCGTCACCAGCACGCGCGCTCCAGACGCGCCGATCGGATGGCCCAGCGCGATCGCCCCGCCGTGTACGTTCACCTTGGCCTCATCGAGTTTCAGTTCCTTGCCGCAGGCTAGCATCTGGGCGGCGAACGCCTCGTTTAGTTCAAATAAGTCGATTTCTTCAATCCGCAATTTGGCTTTTTCCAGAACTTGCTTCACCGCCAAGACCGGGCCGATAAAGATGTCCTTGGGGGCGACGCCGCTCGTGGCATACGCGACGATTCGGGCAAGCGGCTTCGCGCCGAAGCGCTCGGCGGCGCGGGCGGAGGCGACGACGACGGCGGCCGCGCCGTCGCTGAGCGTCGAAGCATTGCCTGCCGTCACCGTCCCGCCATCGCGGAACGCCGGTTTCAGCCTGGCCAGCGACTCGATCGTCGTCTCCGGCCTCATCCCTTCATCGCGGGACAACACCTTTGCCTTCGCGCCGCTGCCCACCGTTACAGAGACAATTTCGCTCTGAAATACACCTCGATCCCAAGCGGCGGCGGCGCGTCGTTGACTCTGCGCCGAAAAACGATCTTGGTCGCCGCGCGATACGCCGTGCTTGGCGGCGATGTGTTCGGCGGACTCGCCCATATGGCAGTCTTCAAAGGCGCACCACAGGCCATCCTGAATCATGGCATCGACGGCCTTTTGATCGCCGTACTTCCAGCCGGAGCGCGCGCCGAATAGGAGATACGGCGCACGGCTCATGCTTTCCATGCCGCCGGCGACGAGGATCTCGGCATCGCCGGCTTTGACGGCTTGCGCCGCCAACATGACTGCCTTCAATCCGGAACCACATACCTTATTCACGGTGAACGCCGCGATGGATTCGGGCAGGCCGGCTCTAAGAGCTGCTTGCCGAGCGGGATTCTGCCCCAATCCGGCTTGAAGGACGTTGCCGAGGATCACTTCCTCAACGCCATCGACGGAAATTTGTACGCGGCGCAGAACTTCGGCGAGGACGACCGCTCCTAATTGCGGAGCCGATATGTCTGCGAAAGCACCGAGATACTTACCAATGGGAGTTCGCGCCGCGGAGAGTAGATAAGCGTCGCCCATCGTCCAGTTCCCTCGATTGAACGGTTTCGATCAAATCCCCTACAGTCAATTATAAGTTACCCTCCCTCCCATACAATGCGAAGACTCGATCGCACGCGACCGATCCGAGATTCACTCGTTCTTTTAGAAAATTTGTGAAGAAAAACTTGCGAAATCGTTCTCGATCTGTTGCAATAGTGCGGTCGAATTGTTTCGCGTGTCCTGGCAACACTAGATCAAGGAGGGACTTGTATGTCTCGCGTCGTGACTCCGCCGCTGGCTCAGTCGGCCAACGCGCCTTCGCCGTCCGTCTCTCAGGAGAAGATCGCACAGCGCGCCTACGAAAAATGGCTGAAGCGCGGCCAACCTCAAGGTACCGAGATGATGGATTGGCTGGAAGCCGAGAGCGAATTGAGGTCCGAGATTTCGCGCGGCAAGGTCGCGTCGAAGTATTGATCGAGCCGTTTGCCTTTTTGATTTGTCTAGGCGATAGCGCGGCCCCCGCCGACCTCGGCGGGGGCTTTGCTTTGCCCGAAGGAAGTACGATGACGTTGGCTTTCTCCCTCCCGCCGCCGACGGACTCGCCGTTGAGTCGGCTCGATCCGCGTTGGAAGTTGGCCGCGTTGTCGATCGCCGCCGCCTTCACTGCCACCCTTCATACACTCTCCGCTGCCGTCGTTGCCTGTGTCGGCGCTCTGTTCCTGGCTGTGCTGGGGCGATTGCCGGGCCGCTGGTTTCTCCAACGCCTCGGAGCGGCGTCACTTTTCGTGGCCCTGTTCGCGCTACCCCTGCCTTGGATGTTGCTCGACGAGGGGACGAGTTGGAGTCTCGGTCCCCTTCGCGTATCCCAACATGGAGTTCAGGTTGCCCTGCTTTTGACCGTTAAGGCGATCGCGCTGCTCACGTTGTTTCTCACAATCCAGGCTACCGCCCCCTTGGAGACAAACCTCAAGGCCGCCCACGCGCTGCGGATTCCTTCACTGTTCGTGCATTTGGGCCAACTCTCGTATCGGTACATTTTCGTTTTGGCCGACGAACTGCGACGCCTGCGCGTCGCCTTGCGGGTTCGCGGGTATCGGCGAGGCATGAATCGACACACCTATCGCACGGCGGGTCATGTCGCCGGGACGCTTTTGGTGCGCGGCTACGAACGAGCCGAGCGCGTCGGTCAAGCCATGCGCTGTCGAGGATTCAACGGACAATTCCGCTCGCTTAAGAAGTTTTCCACGCGCCCCGTCGATGTACTCGTCTTCGTACTCGTGGCGGCAAGCGCGGCGGCATTGCTCGTCTGGGATCGATACCCGGAGTTGACGACGTGAATCGAGTATTCGGGACGGTCTCTCCATAAAATCTCAAGTGTCCTTGGCCGGTTTGTCCGCCATGGCGAAAATATCGCCGTCTCATCGGGGAACTCAGGTGTCGTTTGAACTCGCCATCCAAGCGCGGGATTTGAGGTTCGCGTATCCCGACGGCGCTTCCGCTCTGTCCGGCGTTTCGTTTGACGTGGCTGCCGGCGAGAGCGTTGGTCTCGTCGGTCCCAACGGCGCGGGCAAAACCAGCTTATTCTTGTGCCTCAGCGGGGTTCTCCAAGCGCGAGGCGGCACGCTCAGAGTCGGCGGGTTGGACCCGCGCGATCCCAGTCAGCGCCGCCATCTTCCCAGCCAGGTCGGCATCGTCTTTCAAAACAGCGACGACCAACTATTCAACGCCACCGTCTTCGACGATGTCGCCTTCGGGCCATTAAATCTCGAATTGCCCCCCGATGAAGTGCGCCAACGGGTCGATGAGGCACTGGCGCGCGTTGGATTAACCGGCATGGAGGAGCGAGTCCCGTTTCATCTCTCCGGCGGCGAGAAGCGGCGCGTCGCTCTCGCCGGCGTGCTGGCCATGCGACCGAGTATCCTCCTGCTCGACGAGCCGTCGATGTATCTCGATCCGCGCGGACGGCGCGAGTTGATACGGCTCTTGCACGCGCTCGGCGGAACGCGCATGATCGCCTCGCACGATCTGGAGTTGATCTTGCAAACGTGCCAGCGCGTCCTGCTCCTGGACGGCGGACGTTCGATCGCCGACGGTCCCGCCCAGACCGTGCTGGCGGATGCGGCGCTCATGGAAGCACACGGCCTGGAAGTGCCGTACCCTCTGCGCGGTGACGATCGCTGAGCGCACGACCTCATCCCCGCCGCCGAGCGAGTGATCCCAGCACGACGATGCCCGTTCCTCCCACCATCGCAAGCAATAGCAAGAGGAGACAGCGCGCGGCGAGTTCGTTCGTCACGCCGTAGTGCATCTGCGTGAAAATATCGGTGGCATAGCTCGGCATGCCCGGCGTGGCGACGATTTTTCCCGCACTCAGTTCGCCCAGAGACAACACGGCAACGGCTAAGGACGCGCGCGCGAATACGGTTCGAACCGACGGCCAGATGACGCGGGACAGTTCTCGAAAGGGCGTCGCACCGTCCACGCGAGCGGCGTCGATCCGTTCGCTCGGAATCCGTTGCATCGCCGGCCAGAGCAAGGCGACGGCGAACGGAAAAAAACGGATTATATCGACCCATAATAGGGGTAAAACCGAGGGGCCATGATAGAGTGCCCGAGCCAACCAACGCCATTCGGTTAGGTTCAGAAGCCAGTCGATGGTCGATTTCAATCCAAGCCCAATCAATGGACCGGGCATCGCCCACGCCGTCGCCATCAGGATCAGGACGCCGTATCGAAGCCAGAACGACTCCCGCGCCGCCCAGCACGCCACCATTGCCAGGGTAGAGGCGACAACGCCTGCCGCGACGGCCAAAAGCAAGCTATCGCGTAGAATCTGTCCGTCCGGCGGCTTGCTGGCGAGGAGAAAATAGCGTCCGACAGTCGATGCCGACCAGGTTGGCGGCGTGCCCGTCCAGCCGGCGCGCCAGATCAGACTGCCCAATGGCGACGCCACGAGGATTGCCGTCAGCAAGGCGATTCCCAAGGAGAGTGGCCAACGCCAACGTCCCAAGAGAAACAAAGGGGGACCGTCGAGCGTGCTTGCATCCGCGCTCCGAGAAGCCGGCGCGCGTCGCTCCCACCCTCGGACCAGGACCACGACGACGAAGGCGGACAGGAGGACGAAGGGTAGCGTTGCCGCCGTTGCCCGCGCGATGCCTTCTTCCAACTCCGGTCCACCGACGATTTGCGTGTATACCTCCTCGGCGAAGGTGCGCACCTGCATCACGTCGGTGACGGTGATTTCGGTGGCCGCCTGTAAAGCTACCCATGCCGCCGCCAACGCCAACGCGACTCCGGCGCGCGGCAGACACACGCGGAGCAAGACCTGGCTTGCCGGCATCTGGGTCAGTGCGTCCTCTTCCAGCTCCCGCTCGATCCATAACAAACCGCGACCGGCAAGGAGAACGACCCAGGGCAGGGCGGCCGCGGCATGAATCCAGATCGCCGAGCCGATCCCCTGACCCCACGGAGTCCATACCGATGCGAAGCCGGACCACGCGGGTATCGGCAGCCAACCGCCCGATCCGAGTACCGTCTGCCATCCCGATGCGAACAACGGCAGCGGTACGAATAAGGTCAGCACCATCGCCAAACGTAGGACCCGACGGCAGGGGAGATCCGTGCGATAGAGTAAGACCGCGACGAGGATGCCGAGCGGCAACGAGAGGAGCAATGAGCCTGCGACGAGATAGAGGGTATTGGTCGCCAGCGCCAATAACCGCGACCCCTCCGCCCAGCTGCGCCAGGCGGAGGGGTCGCTCGCCAACAGTCCCACGGGAGCGGCCATCGGGACGGCGAGAACGATCGACAGAATGGCCGCGATCGCTAAACGCCAACGGATCACTTTTTCGGCGGGGGCGCGGGCGCGACCGGCGCGGGGAGGATGAGGATCGTGTCCCCAGCAAGTTCGTAGGTGCAATTGATCGGGGCCAGGAACGCTTTGATGACTGCGGAGAGCGACTTATCCTTCGCGTTCTGAATCTTTACGTTCTCTCCAGCAGGAGATTCTCGGCCAGCCTCGCGGAACAAGCCTTCCTCAATGCGGAACGTCAACGGCTTGAATCGAGCGGTCAGACTGGCCAGCATATCGCGCAGCGACATGGGAGGCGTCTCGGGAAGGTTCACGATCTCCGCCAGCCGAAACCGAACGGGATTCTCCGCATCTTCCTCATGCTGGCGATGGCGAACGGGTTGAGGATATTCGCGATCGTGCAAGCAGACAATGAGGCCGTTGTTGGCTGCCAGGTATACACGATCCGTGACTTCGTTGTCGATCGGGTAAACAAAATCGCGCGTGTCGAAGCCGCTCAACGTGACGCCTCGGCGACGGTCGAGAATCAGCAAGCGCCCGCTGACATCAAGGGCATAGACGTACTTGGAATTGGCGGCCAGGAAATAGTTGGCGGAGGTATTGCTTTCGGCCAGAGTTCCGCCGCGCGTCGGAATTCGCCATTTCGGCAAGCCGGACGTGCGATCCAACATCATCATCCCCTGTCGCTCTCCGACCACAAAGACATCTCGATTCAAGGCGACGGGCTTGCGAATAATGGGCACGCCGACGGGATAGCGCCACACCAATTGACCGCCCGCCGCCTCCAGAGCATACAAGTTCGCATCGTCGGAGCCGACGTAGAGGGTGCCTTCAAAATAGCCAGCCGCCGTGCGTATCGGCGAAGGCGAGCCGTTCGAGGGCTCGGTTTCAAAGCGATAACTTCGCTGGGCTCGCCCCGTGGCTGTCGGAGCTTTGTTGTAGGCGGCGACGAGGCCGCTCGGAGTGGGGATTACCAAGTTATCGGGCGTCCGAATGAGAGGCAACTCGAGGCGGAGATCGGTCAACTCGGCCCACAATCGAATCGGACGCGGGCTATCCTCGTCCTCGGAAGTCGTCGCATCGCTGGCCGATTGCGTCAGATGGCTGACCGTAGTGCTTGCACCTCCCGTATCCGAGCGAAGCGAGGCGAGTCGCCGATAGCGCTGCTCGCGCGTTTCGCTCTTCTTCGTCCCCAATCCCGCGGCCAAGAGGTCGGGACGAGGCAGCAGATAGGCCGTCAGCCGCCCCGTGGCCGTCGGAACGAAAATCATCGTCTCGTCGGCGACGGGAGCGGACGACACGCCTTCGGGAAGCCGATACGACCAATTCACTGCGCCGCTGAGTCGATCGAGAGCGAAAAGATGGACGTTGTTGACGACGTACACTTCGCGACTATTAAACGCGAGCGCATGTTCGGCCACGTAAGCCCGCCCAACCCGCTGACGCCACAGGGCCGCGCCGGTCTCGGCGTCAATCAACGTCACCAATCCGCTGCGCGTTTGCGCGAACAGATTCCGACCGTGCAATTGCAACGTGACGAAACCGTCCTGGCGACCGTTCATAGGAACGTAGGTACGGAATCGCATCTTCATGTTGAGCCGATTCAACACTTCGGGCGACGGCGGAGTCGGCTGACTGTACAACTTGGCGCGAGCCAGCTGTTGCGCTTCCAATGACGCCGTCGGACAGACGACGAGGATCGCACTCCAAACTGTGTACGCCAAATATCTCATGTTCGCGTCCCACCTTCCCCCCGCTTTCGTCGGGAGACAACTTCTCCCTGACAGAGACGGGGCCATCTCCTACTCTCAATTTACCACAACCCGGCCATCACTCAAGCAAGGGGAGACATGAATTCGCGCGGAATCGCACCGAGAGGCAACGAAGGCGACGGTGAATCATTTTTTACCGGCGCGCCGTTTGGCGGCGAAGAAATCGCTCAGTAAGGTCGCGCAGCGCTCGGATAGCACGCCGCCGATCGCTTGGGCGCGATGGTTCAAGCGAATGTCGCCGGTAATCTGATAGAGCGTGTGACAAGCACCCGCCTTCGGATCGGTGCATCCGTACACGACCAGCGGCAGCCGTGCTTGCACGATGGCTCCGGCACACATCGGGCACGGCTCCAACGTGACGTACAACGCGCAATCTTCCAGTCGCCACGACCGGAGCGCATTGGCAGCTTGGGTAATGGCGATCATCTCGGCGTGCGCCGTCGGATCGTGGAGCCGTTCGCGCTGATTGTGCGCCTGAGCGATCACGCCCTCTCGCAATGAGACGATGACCGCGCCGACCGGCACTTCGTCCTCGTCGAAAGCCAACCCAGCCTCGGCTAGGGCCATCTCCATGTGATGCAGGTGGAACGGATGACGCGGATCGCTCAGCATCAGGTCCAACGGCGAGTAATCCACGGGAATCATCCCTCCACCTGTCGGGTCTCAAAAGTCTGGAGTCGCCTCGCCGCCGTTAGGCGTCGCGCCAAAATAAGTTGACGCATTTCGATTGCCTTCTACCCTGCCTTCACGCCATTTTATGCCTTACGCAGGGCGCGACTATCATGGCTACACTTCGTGAGTAAATCCAAGAGTTGTCCGACGACCTCGACGAGCGTGGGCGATGCTGCAATGCGGCTGTCGAGGCCGGAGCCTTGGGAAGGAGCCACATCACGGCAGTGGGCCACGCCACCGGCATGTCCGATCGCGGCATCCGAATCGGCCTCGCCGAGCTAAATGAGAATGGATGCGATTTGCGAGCGACACAACGGGTTCTTTTTTTCAAGATTTTTCTTGACACGGAGAAATCAACCGTTACTATCGACTTTACTTATCGGCCTCTTCTCTGTTCCGGCCCCGCTGTTCGACTTGCTTGCAGGGCGTTCAGCGGGGTTTTTCCTGGTCTTTCTCTCGTCAATCACTCCCTTTTCGCTGCCATTGTCCTAGCGCGGTGTTGACGACGACAATCGCGCCAATGAGGATGAGCTTGACCTCGACGGCCACGCCGAAGAGATTGACGCCGTTTTCGAGGATGGCCAGGATCAACACGCCCAACAGCGTGCCGAAGACTCCTCCCTGACCGCCGGAGAGACTCGCACCGCCGATGACCACCGCGGCGATCACTTCCAGCTCCAGACCGACGCTCGAAGTCGGGTCGCCGCCGCTGCCTTGGGCGAAGACGAGAATGCCCGCCCATCCCGTCAAGAGACCGGAGAGGAAATAGATCCAGATGCGAGTGCGTTCGACGGCGATGCCGCAGAGCCGTGCCGCTTCGGCATTCGCTCCGACGGCATAGCAGCGTCGGCCAAACACTGTGGTTCGCAAGAGAACGGCCATCAGTCCAGCCAGGACGAACAGACTCCACACGCCGGGATCGAAGACGAAACGATCCGGCACGGCGCGAGAAAGGGCATCGACCCATCCGGGTCTCGCTCCGGGGAACGGCAGCGTCTTGCGACCGGCCAACCATACCGCCAATCCGCGCGAAATACTCAACATTCCCAGTGTGGCCACGAAGGGAGTAACTCGCAAGCGCGTGATCGCCAGACCGTTTCCAAGCCCGGCCAGACCGCCCACGCCGATACCCACGCTCACTGCCGCCACGCTCGCCCAAGCCGTTCCATGCTCGGATGCCAGCATCCGATACGTTTGCATCGCTGCGACCGTTACCAGAGCCACGACGGAGCCGACCGACAGATCGATACCTCCACCGATGACGACGACCAGCATGCCCAGCGCGATAACGCCCGTGACACTGCTGGTGTGCAACAACACTTGCAGGTTGCGCAAACTGAGAAAGGTGGCCAGCTGCCCCTTCCAGTGCAGCAGCAGCGCGAACAGAAAGAACACGGTGAGTAGCCCAAGCAACGGCCCCGTGAGCCAGCGCTTCCGCGCGGCACGGAGCGCTGAGGTGCGAACGACATCTTTCATGGTGGGTTCCCAACGGTGCAATACGAATCTCGATACTAGGGGCGGGTCTCCGGATCGAGCGCGCGAAGGATCGACAATAATGCAGACTTTCCTCGTTGAAATATCTCTGGAGTCGGTAGAGGTATTTGCAAGACCGGCTCGCCGCGCGCATCTTCGGTCAGGAAGGACGCGAGCGCTGCCGATTCCTTGCCGCCCGCTTCGCCGTTTGGCTGCGTCGCGCCGCCGAGGAGCGCCGCCGCCGATTCGAGCAGTTGAACGCCCGCGAGTACCATCGCGCGGCGCGGATCGTTCGATACCTCGCTTACCGATTGCGTGTCGGTGGACGCTTCCTCAGCGTTCGCCCCTCCGACCAACGCGCGCATCGTTTGAAGAAACGCTCCTTGGCCGAGCGAGGCAAACAATAATTCGTCGTTGGCTCCAGAGAATAGTTCGGCGAACAGGGAGCTTTTTATCGCCAAGGTTCGCAGCACGCGCTCTTCGATGCTGTCGCGCATCACCATGTTGAAGACTTGCACGGGGCGATGTTGGCCCATGCGATGCACCCGTGCGATGCGTTGCTCCAAGACGGCGGGATTCCACGGCATTTCGAGATTGACGACGGTATCCGCCGATTGCAGGTTCAATCCGGTTCCACCCGCATCGGTACTCAGAAAGACGCGACAATCCGCCTCGTCGCGGAAACGCTCCAACAGACTGCGCCGCTCCTTGCCCGGCACGCCTCCGTGAAGTAAGGCGAAGCCGACGCCGAGTTTCTCCACCGCTGTCGCCGTCAGACGCAACATCGTCTCCCACTGGCTGAAGATTACGATCTTATGCGGTCCCGAAAAGAGCAAATCCCGCAGTAACTCTCCCAACTCCTCCAACTTCGGCGAAACGTTCGTCTCTTCGTCGAGGAGAAACGTGCTGTCGCACAACATGCGCAGATTGTTGATGGACGCGAGGATGCGCCTTCGGTCGATCTCGGTGAGATATTTCTTCTGCAGCAGCCGAGCCAGGGCGTGGCTCTGTTCGGCATAGAGGGTTCGCTGCGCCTCGGCCATCTCGACGTAGACCGTCGTATCGGTGCGCGCCGGCAATTGCGACAGCACCTCGGAGCGGGTTCGCCGAAGCAGGATCGGCTCCAATTTCTCGCGGATTTTATCGAGGTGACGGTAGCCCAACAGCATTCCGTTCTCGTCGAGGACGCGATGATCGTGCAGAAACTGGAAAGCGGGGCCGAGCCGCCGATCGTCCACGAACTGCACGATGCTGTACAACTCTTCGAGCTTGTTTTCGAGCGGCGTGCCCGTCAGTACCACGGCATAACGGCTGCGCAGACGCTTGACCGCGCGCGTGGTCTTCGCTTCCCAGTTTTTGATGCGCTGCGCCTCGTCGAGAACGATTACGTCCGGTTGCCAGACGTTGAGTTCCTCCACGTCGCGCACCGCAATCTCGTAGTTGATGAGTCGATAGAAGGTCGGTTGGCGGTAGAGCGACCGGCGTTGCGGCGAGGTGCCGTCGATTACCTGTACGGCGCGACCGGTGTACTTGTGAATCTCCGTTTCCCACTGATATTTCACCGAGGCAGGCGCGACGACTAGCACGCGCTCGATGCCGCGCTCGCGCGCCAAGAGTTCGATCGCCGCCAACGTCTGCACCGTCTTACCCAAGCCCATATCGTCGCCGAGAATGGCCCGGCCGCGACAAGCGAGAAACAACGCCCCGCGCATCTGATAGGGATACAGAGGCACGCGCAGCAGATCGCGAAGCGGTTCGGGGGACTCGCCCGCTTCGAGCTGAGCGAGGAGATCGCGTTCGCGCCGTGCCATTTCGTGCCGTTCGATCTCGCGCTCCATGAACTCCATCGCATCGGAGAAGATCGTCACTTGCTCCGGCACGCACTCGGCCAGTTCGATCAGCTTTTGATAGTCGTCGCCGCCTTTCCACAAGCCGCGCGGATCGAAGAACGCCTCGGCCAAGGCTCGAAGCCGATCGGAATGGCGCGGCGGGAGATGCAAGCCAACGCGCAATTGCTCTCCGTAATGGAGATAAATCTCGGGATGGGTGATGGCGGCCTTGCGCCGACGCAGCTGGGGCGGCGTCTCTTGCCGCAGCGAGGCCAATACGGCTTCGATGTGTTTGCAAGTGCCGAGCGTGTTGGTGCGATAATCGGGACATTCGCAGCTATTATCTCCGACATCGAACCCGCGAATGCTGACGCGATACTGTCCTCCGGTCGTCGGATTGGTGATCCGATAATCGCTGAACACGCGATTGCGTCCGAGATTCTGAATGCGAAACTGTTCCTCGGCGGCGCGGCGTCGGCGAATATCAATTTGTTCCTCACGGAGCATGGCGACTCCTCACCTTCGATTCGGAACGGAACCTCGAAGCCTTGCGATTGCGGGCTTTTAGGCGAATAGCTCTTCCTGATGCTGCCCTTGTGTCCCCAGCTCTGGCCAACGGGATACGAACGACACTGCGGAAATGCGTGCCAACTCGCTCGGTTCGATCTTATTCAATCCACCGCCGTAGACTCGACCCTCACCTCGCAGTTCGTGGCCCGTGACCTGTCGGAGCAGATCGAAAACCTCGGCGGCACGGTCGGACTGGTCGCGCAGCATCCGCGCGAGGCCATGCTTCGGGTACAGCATCAGGTACAGGTTCGTAACGATGGCTTGCGAACGGTTCCAGATAAATCGAAAGGGTTGCTTCGTGTCCGACCCTCGCCCCATGTAAGTGCAAAGAAACGGAGCCGGATCGCGCTGTTCCTGCTTGTACCACGGGCTTCGATTGCGGACGAGGTAGCCGTCTCGAATGCCCAACCCCGCAGCCGTCCGAAGATAGTCCCACAGCGCGGGATAGCGGATCGGCAGGACCGTTTCGGGAAGGTCGCAGTCGATCGCGCAGAGTTGGGTTTCGAGAAGCGGATAACCGTCCGCGTCGGCTTCGATGACGGTCGCCTTGAGCAGACGCGGGCTAGGTAAGATGGGCCGCAAGTAGCACATCGGGAAGCCGCGTCGTTCGGCGTCTCGGCGGTCGAGTACGAAAAACTTGTTGTTGCCCGTGGCAATGCCGCGTTGGATGCGGAAGAAGTCTCCCAGCGTCGAACCCGTGCCGCAAGACACCCGACGATCGTTCCGCGAATGGCTGGGGTAAACGGTCCATTTGCGCGATTCTCGCAGCAGTTTAAGAGGTACCAAGTCCGTTGCCAATGGCTCGACGAGCGTGCCACCGAAAGTGAACTCCACGGCGTGACTCGGCGGAGGCGGCAACTTTCGGAACACGAGAACGGCGGAAGAAACGAGAGCATCCCCAAACTGAACGAAGGCCGGATCGAAGCGGTGGACGCGAATCAACGTAACTCGTTCGGTGAGGTAGCGCTTGAGTGCCACGCCGTAGTTGACATCCATGAACTCCGAGGGGATCAGCCAAGAGGCATAGCCGCCCGCTTCCATCCATGCGGTGGCGAGAAGAAGAAAGTAAACGTAGAGACCCGCGAGGCCATTGACCCGAACGCCCGTCAACCGATAAACCAGTTCTTGCAGGCGCTCCTTCTCCTCGCGCCTCAAGTGATGGTGTCGAACGTAGGGAGGATTGGCGAGGATCAGGTTCGGCGAAAGGGGACGATTGCTTGTGGCGAGAATCTGCGTAAAGTCGCCGTCCACGACTTGAAGACCAACCTCGGACCACAACGCGCGCGCCGCCGCGTGGAAGTCAGGGTCGAGTTCAACTCCTACGGCACTCTCGATCTTGTCGGCTCCAAAGACGGCGAGGGTGGCGGAAAAGAAACTGCCTGTGCCCAGCGCGGGATCGGCGAATCGGATAGCGGAAAGCGACTCGTCCGCGATCTTTCGGACGTAGCGGGCGATCTCGATGGCGAGAGCATTGGGCGTGGCGAATTGGCCGAGCCGATTCCTCTCGGCAGCGGACTTGGCGGCATCGAGTTGCGCCTGGATCGTCTGCCTGCGATCTTCCATTGGGTTCCGCTGTAGTGCCATCATGCGTATTAAATCCCCAATTTCGCCAGGTCGTCCATGCGATGTTCCCACACCCAATCGATGCCTTCCGCAGCCTCATAGCCCAAGTAATCGCAGCCGAAGTATCCACATAAGAACAAAATATACGCTAAGTTCGGGCCATAGGCTGCTCGCAGCTGATGAATCTTCATCGCCTCCTCTTTGCGGCGCTTGTTCGTATTGGTGAAATCGCCCGCCGACTTGGCCTCGATCAGGATGGGCAGTCGGTCCTTTCGGAGCCTCTTGGGCTGGATCACCACATCGACCGGGATATTCACTTGTCGATTCGTTCCCACGGCCAAGTTCATCCGGAACGCATAGCTGCCCGGTTCCATGTCCGTAAGAGGCTTGTCCGATGGGTGGACTTGCTTCCGATAGCTCCTGCTATCGAGATAGTCGCCAATTAGGGCAAGTTGCCTCTGTTCCTGAGCGTTTCGGACGATGGGGTTTGCCACCGCGTTACAGAGACGATCGGCGACGATGGATGAAGCCCGATCTCGCTCGTGGTCGCTTGGCGTCTCTCGATTGTCGAGCCAAGGAAAGATGTCTCGGTCCAAGAGATGGAAAATAACGTCGCGGATCATCATCAATTCCACATCCATGTCGGTACCTTGTCGATGGACGGGCAGCTTGCCTTTCTCCATCCGGCTAACAAGATTCTTCCGAACGCCGGTCAGTCCGATGAGGCGGTCGACCGCGAGCGGTGGCGCGGTACACATGCGAAGCGTCGGTAATACTCCAGGGTTGGACTTTAGAGTACCTGCATTCAAAGCAAGCAGGTTATCGGTGGCCAGGAGTGATGCCTTAACGTGTTCGGTCGTCCTCTCCCGCGTGGAACGAAAGGCTTCGGGCGCAAAACGCATGAACCACCGATTAAATTGATCGACCGAGGAGGCGACATCGGCCTTCCAAAGGTGCGGCTTATCGGCGTTGATCCGCTTTGCCTTCATGGATTATTTCCTCCCACTAGCATGTAGAGCCCCCGAATCGCATTAGGGGTTCGTTCGCCCAGCAGAGATAGGCAGCAAAGAGGTGGGAACATGCTGTTACCTACTTTCGTTGGTCGGCCAAGAGGATCCAGCGCGGTCCTCTCCCAAAGTAAGACCTGAAATCGCTTGCGGCCTGTCGCGGAGTCGGAAACCTCGCCGCTTCACGAGCGCCGTTACCGCAGGATGCGGTATCGCCGAGAGGGTGGGTGGACTCAGCGAATTGGCTTTGTCGACCAATAAGATGGAGTTTGCCCGGCGTGCAAATGAGAGGAACCGAGTCGAATCGCGTTGCCGGCGTGGGTAATCGGTCGACGGTCGATCGATCGATTTCAGAGAGAAGATTATCTTATGGCCGCGCACGGAGACACCGAGAGGGATGGAACGGGATGGGTGATGCACACTGCTAACTCTCGATTATCCCCGATACGAAAGACTTGTCAATCAGGTGTGCCGTTTTTTTTCCCAACGGTGCTTCCCGGAGGCCGCCCAACGATGACCGCCGGACCAGCGAGCGCCGATCCATTTACGGCGTTCGCTTTTGACCACCGCGTTATTGGACGGCCCATACAATCGCTGATATTCCTCCTCCAGGCACGTAACCGCGCGTTCGCTGTCGCCGGATGACTTTTCGAGCAAGCGACTTTGCGCCCAGCAGATGACTTGCCTTCCGACGCCGGGCGGATCGGTGGGCGTCAAGTACGGTGTCACCATACCATCCGCACCGCTGCCGATCATTCCATTGGCCTCTTGAAATCGCTCGATAGCTTTGTGTAGGTTCAGACGCCCAGCCAGCAATTCATCGACGATTTCGCGTTTGATCTCCCCCGAATATGCCGCTCTCTGATTCCGTTCGTCGAGAGCTTGCGAGCGGCGCAGCTCATACACGAGCCGTTGACTGTCGGACAGGGGGCTGGAGCGATCGAGGAGCCACCAACTGGCAAAGCTCGTCAATCCGGCCCCAACGAGCGAGACTGCTCCGAAGAACACGACGGTGTGCGAGAACAGCTTCATTGTCCTTCGCTCGCTTTCCTATTTCGCGGGAGGGTTCATCCGCGATCCGAAGCGTAGGCGACGGGATTCTTCGCTTACGCTTCGGATCGAGGTTTGACGGCGGGAGGGAGATCAACCGACGATTTCTTTCAGGACGTTCGCGCCTTTGTCCACGATGCGGATGGGCCGACCGATAGACGTGTTGTTCTGTTTCTTCCAGTTGATGCCGAGAACCTCGCAGACGGTGGCCAAAAAGTCGAGGGCCGAGATGGGTCGCTCCACGACTGTTGCGCCTTCTTTGTCGGTCTTGCCGACCACCTGTCCGCCCTTGATGCCTCCGCCGATCATCAGCGAACTCCAGGCGCGCGGATAGTGATCGCGCCCAGGCTTGGCTCCCCGTTGATTGATGCGCGGCGTGCGCCCGAACTCGCCCATCCACACGATGAGAGTGCTATCGAGCAAGCCGCGTTGCTTCAGATCGTGAACGAGAGCGGCCATCGCGGGATCGCACTGTTGCGAGAGCGTTTTAACCCGATCGAAATTGTTTTGATGCGTGTCCCACTGTGGCAGTGTCACCTCGACGAACGAGACACCGGATTCGACCAGCCTTCGCGCCAGCAAGCACCCGTCGCCGAATGGGCTAGAGCCGTAGGCCGCACGCGCCGAAGCCGGTTCTTGCGCCAGATCGAATGCCTTCGCTTCCTTCGATTGCATGAGGGTGACGGCACGTTGATAGGTCGTCTTGTGATCGGTACCGGCATCGGCT
>JAJXWW010000001.1 GCA_021781415.1 Planctomycetota bacterium | reverse complement strand
GTAACAAGGGCTGAATCAGAGCCCACTGGGCATCCGTGAGATCGCTGGGATAGGTTTGCGTCTTGCTCATATCCGTATAATACGGCGGAAGTCAATTCGCAAACACGCTCTAAGCTTGTCACGATTTTTGGCGAGCGGGGGAGATCGGCCTCCCGCTCGCCAAGTGATTTCCTTTCATGCCGGGGTAATCGTAGAGGAAGAGAAACGGCGTTGATGAATCGGCCGTTAAAATCTTGTCGTAGACTTACGGGATTGTTTTAGGGTGGGTCTCGCTCCGTCGCCGACCAGACGCAGGTAGGCTTCGTGAAACAACGCCGTCGCGTCGAGGGTCTGTCCCGGCTTCTCGTTTTTCAGCTTCAGCGCGGCGAGTTTGCGTAGTTCGTCGTAAACCAGGGGCAAAAGCCGAGCAGCGGCATTCGCATCGCCGGATTCGATGGCGTTCAAGATCGAGGTCACATCACTCATGCGTTTCAAGATAATCGCGCGAGAATAACTCCGCAAAGAAAATCTCCTCGTCTCCCCGCAAGAGCCTGGGAGCGAGAAGCCATCCTCGTTCCCACGCTCTTGCATGGGAACGAGGATCGGGGAGCGAGGAAGAGCGGTTATCACAGCGGAGTCTTGGGGAAGGGGGGCTTCTCGTTGTAGGTGTGCATCATGCGGTCGAGGAGCCAATCGGGTGCCCAGCGGGACAGCTTCATCATGAATGCCAATTGCCAGGGGAAGTTGTAGACTTTGCGTTTGCGTTTGAGAGCGGCGACGATACGCTCCGCCGCTTGCTCGGCACTCATCAGAAACGGCATTTTGAACTCGTTCACCTCGGTCATCGGCGTCTTCACGAATCCGGGGCAGATCGTCGTCACGGCAACGCCCTTGCTCCGGAGTTGCACGCGCAAGCCGTCCATGAAGACGTTCACCGCCGCCTTGCTCGCCGTATATCCCGATTCGCCCGGCAACCCCTTGTAGGCCGCCAAGCTGGATACGGCCGCCAGGTGTCCGCTTCGGCGTTCCAACATTTGCGGTAGGACGGCTTCCAACGAATAGACGACGCCGAGGACATTGACGCGGAACATCTTCTCCACATCGCCGACGTTCAGCGGTTCGACCGTGGTAGGCGCGCCCACGCCGGCATTGGCCACCAGTAGATCGACTGGCCCCAAGCGCCCGGCGACTTCGTGAATGGAGTCGAGCGCTTGCTGTCGTTCGGACACGTCTCCAACCGCATACGCGGCGATACCGCCGGATTTTTCGATCTCGGCGGCAAGCGCGGCAAGTTGCTCGCGCCGTCGGGCCACGAGGCCGACCTTGCACCCCTGAGCGGCGAGGGCGCGCGCCAAGGCCCAGCCAATGCCGCTGGATGCTCCGGTTATGACGGCGATTCGACCGGCGAACGACATGATCTACTCCGCAAATTCTGGCGTGCTTTCGTGGTTTCCCTCATCGGCGCGACAGGCACGGCCCGCGCCGCGAGCGCGCGAAGGATACTTTCGCGTCTGGATCGTTTCCATGCAAGCCCGATGTGTTCGCCGAACGTGTTACAATCTCCAAGAGGCATCGCGCCTCGTTTGCGTCCGCCGCGAAACTCGAAGGACAAGCAGCCATGAAATCCATCGGCGTCGGTTTGGGAACGCTTTGCCTACTCCTCGCGCCTCTCGCATCCCCGAGTCGTGGCGAGGCCGAGGCTCCACCCGAAACGCTCGACGTGATAATCTTCTATCGCATCGGTGGATCGCGCAATCAGCACGTGTTGCTGTACAACGACATGATGCGTTACCTGAAAAAGCTCGGCTTCGCGCGCGATCCCGAAGAAGAGGTGCCGGCGACCGAACCGGAAGATCCGGCTCGCACCCGGATGCGAGGGACCGTTCCCGCTCGCAACGCCGCCGCTTTGCTCCACGAGCGGCACATTCGTTCCATCCAACTGATGTCGCACAGCGCGAAGCTGCCGGAGGATATGTCTCAGCGCTTTCGCGTGGAAATCGAGTTGCATTCCGGCCTCTCACCCGAACAGCAGTACCAACTCAACCGGCAGACGTTTGAAGTGTTGGCCGGTCTGTCGTTCTTTGAAGCGGCCGGCTACGACCATCGGGGTTACACTCGGTTGGTCGGATCTCTGCCGTTGGCGCGCGTGGATACCTTGCTGACCGACCTGCGCGCACAACCGGCGGCAAAGAATCTCGCGGGTCCGTTCCGCAACGTTTGGGCAGTGCGCATCTCGCGGTTATATCCCGAGAAGCCCATACCCGCATCGCGACCTCGTACCCCGCTCGTGCCGAAGGAGCAAGGGAAACTCTCGCCCGAACTGCGCGAGGCGATCGGCGATGCCGCCGTGGCGGCGAAGCCGACTCGGATGGAAGTCGTCCTCGCTCACACGCCGGATGCCGAGGATACCCGATTCATCGAGCGACTGCGCCGCGCCGCCGCCGATGTTGTCGTCGAGGGACGCCTCGGACCTCTCGTGACCATCGTTGCCCCGCCGTCACGGGCCGTTGCCTTGGCCGCGCTGCCGGAGACGAGCTACGTCCGACTGCCGCGCTTGCCCCAGCCGACTCGGATGCCGCCGGAGACGGACCCCACGGAGTGGAAGCCGCTGTTGGACGCCAGCGGCGCGGCTCGTCTTCATGCGATGGGGCGAACCGGGCGCGGGACGCGCTTGGCTCTAGTAGACAGCGATTTTCGCGGCTGGGAAAAGCTCGTTGGGAAGGGGCTGCCCCGCGAGACGCGCTTGCTCGATCTAACGGCCGAACGCAACTCCGATTTGCTACCCGACCCATTCCCCGCCGGTGACACACCCGGAAATGGAACCCGCCGCGCCCTCACCATCGCGCGCCTCGCCCCGGACATCGGCCTCACGCTTATCCGCGTCGATCCCGCCTCGCCCTACATGGTTGAAGCGGCGGCTCGAGCCATTGAGGGAGATCCGAATCGATCGATCAATTTGCAAGCGCGATTGAACGAAATCCAAGAAGATCAATTTGTCTTGGAAAAACGCCGCGACGATTTGATCGAGGAACGCAAGATCGTTCTCGGTCTGTTCCCCACGCTGGGCGAATCGCAGCTCAAGTTGTTGCAACAGGCGGAGGAGCAGAAATTATCGCCCGAACAGGTCGAAAAACTCCCCGCCGTAGCTCGATTGTCCGAACGCGAGCGAGCGGCCATTCTCTATCGCGTCCGCCAACGCATTCACGAGCGCGACATGCGCGCGTTCCACCAACGCCTCGATCGCTACTTAAAGTTCAAGAAGGATCTGCAAGGCTTGCGCGGCATTCGTGTCGCCGCGTCGTCGTTGACGTGGAACGATGGTTTCCCGGTGGACGGCACGAGTGCCCTCAGCCGCTATTTCGACGACCGTCCCTTCCGCGGTGCCCTCTGGTTTCAGGCGGCGGGCGACACGCGCGGACAAAGCTGGACCGGTCTGTTCCGCGACGCCGACGACAACGGTATCATGGAGTTTGACGATCCGCAAAAGAAGTTACCCGCCCAGCGCTGGACGCCGGAGCTAAACTTCCTCTCGTGGCAAGCGCCCAATGGGAAGACGACGGACGATCTCCCCGCCGGAGCGAGACTGCGCATTTCCTTGCAATGGCGCGAGGCGCACGATCCGCTCTACGCCCAAACCGGAGAAGATCCCTACCGTCAACCGCTCGCCCGCAACGTCCGCATCTCTCTCCTGCGGCAACTCGATCCCACCGGCGCGAGGCAGCCTATCGACGACATGGAAATCGTCGCTCAATCGGTCGATGCCGGCATGAGACTCAGCGCCGCGCCGAACGCGGCCTCTTATGAAATTACGTTGGACGTGCGGATTCCGCAGGCCGGACGCTATGCCTTGCAGATCGGCGGACGCACGCCCGCCTCGATCTATCCGGCCGGCGACGCGACTCTTCCGGCTATGCGGAAGCGGAGCGATACTTGGATGCGTCTCTTCGTGTCGCCGATGGATGCGTCGGGGCGAGCCGTGTTTCACGATTACGCGACCGTTGCCGGCAGCGTCGGCATGCCCGCCGACGCGCGAACCCCCGTCGCCGTGGGCGCGGCCGACGCGCGCAATCGGGCGCAGCGGTACAGCGCTGGCGGAGCGCCGCTGGGCATGGAATTGCTTTCTAAACCGGACGTTTTGTCGTACGACCGAGGCCAGGGAACGGCGGAGGCAGCCGCCTTCGCGGCGGGACTGGCGGCGCTAGTCCCCGAGTCCGGACACGCGCCGAACACTTGTTTGCAGAACCTTCGCATACCCAAAGGCGGTCTCCTGCGCTTGGAAAGCGATCCAAAGTAACCCCTTCGATTGGGCGGCATCGAAAGTAAGGATCGGCGTCGAGGCCCTTCCGAGGAGAGTGCATGAAACGAATGCCGGAGGCCCTTGCGGAAGGTGTCTTCGATCTGCTCGTGATCGGTGGCGGCATCACCGGGGCGGGCGTGGCTCTCGACGCCGTTACGCGCGGTTTGCGGGTGGCCTTGATCGACAAAGGCGACTTTGCGGGTGGCACAAGCAGTCTATCGTCCAAGCTGGTCCACGGCGGCCTGCGCTATCTGGAACACGGCGATTTCCGACTGGTCTACGAGGCCCTCCACGAGCGCGGCCGACTGCTGCGCAACGCTCCCCATCTCGTCCGCCCCCTCCGTTTCGTCCTGCCCTTCTACGAAGGCGCGCGCGTTCCGGCGTGGAAGTTTCGGCTCGGCCTTGTCCTCTACGATATACTCGCCGGCGCGGGCAATCTCCAGCGCAGCCGAGCCACGACACCATCTCGACTGCGCCACGAATTCCCCCACCTATCCCAGAAGCATCTGCAAGGTGGAGCCGAATACTCCGATGCCCAGATGGACGATGCCCGATTGTGTTTGGAGGTGCTGCGCACGGCGGCGCTGAACGGAGCCGTTGTCGCCAACTACGTCGAAGCTACAGCCTTCGGGAAGCGCGGCGCGCATGTGCGCGATCTCGCTGGAGGCGGCGCGCTTTTCGTGGCCGCCAAACAGATACTCAACGCCACCGGCCCGTGGAGCGACACGGTGCGCCGTTTGGCCGGAGACGACGGCGAGCCGCTGTTGCGTCCGACCAAGGGCGTCCATCTTCTCGCGGCGAATCGCGGACTCTCCGCCGCGTTCCTGCTGCTCCACCCGGCCGATGGCCGCGTTTTCTTCGTCGTGCCCTGGCTCAACAAAACGCTGCTCGGCACCACCGATACCCTCTGCGACGACTCGCCCGACGAGTTGCGCGTTCTGCCCTCCGACGTTGAATATCTTCTTTCTGGATACAATAACTATTTAGATCCTCCTTTGTCCGAAACGGACGTGTTGGGAGCATTCGCCGGTCTGCGTCCGCTGATCCGCGCGCGTCCGGGCGATCCCTCGGCACTGTCGCGCGAGTTTCAACTGCACGCCTCGCCATCGGGTCTGTTGACCGTCGCCGGAGGGAAGTACACCACCTATCGACACATGGCCGAGATCATCGTCGATCGCGTCGTCCACAATCTCGGTCTCTCGCGCCGCTGTCGAACGCGCGCATTTTCCCTCGACGGCGCGCCGCGCCAACCGTGGAGTTCGTTTTTCCCAGCGATGATAGACGACCTGACGCGCCGCTGCCGGTTGGACGAAGAGACGGCGAGCCATCTGGTATCGCGCTATGGCCGCCGCGCCGTCGAGGTGGCCGATTACCTCGACCGCGACCCCGCTCTCGGCCAGCGCGTCGTAGCCGAGGAGCCGGACATCCTCGCCGAGTTCGCCTATCAGCGCGATTGCGAAATGGCCCTAAAAACCGACGATTTTCTCCTACGCCGAACGCGCCTGGGCCTGTTTCATCCGGAGCTATTGACGAACGCCGCGCTTCGGTTGCCCGCGTCGCGCGGCGCATCGTGCTCGTCGATGCACTGCACTCCACGTCGTAGCTAACCACTCTGGAGACATGCGGCGACTGGCATTCCTCGCGTCGCCGGATACAGTAGGCGACGTAGGATTCACCTGCTCTCCGGGAGACACGCTTATGCTTCGCCGACAATTTCTCCGTGCCGGAACCGCCGTCGCTGGGTTGGCAGCGGCTGCTACTCCGATCGCTGCCGCGCCCGCCAAGGACGAAGGTAAACCGAAGTTTCAACTCGGCTTGGTGACGTACAATCTCGCCGAATCGTGGGATCTCGCCACGTTGCTGCGCGTGTGCAAGAGCGTGGGCATCTCGCCGGTCGAACTGCGAACGACGCACAAACACGGCGTAGAGCCTTCGCTGAGCAAAGAGAAGCGCCGAGAAGTGCGCAAACGATTTAGCGACGCCGGAGTGGCCATTTGGGGCTGCGGGACGACGTGTGAGTTTCAGTCGCCGGACGCTGCCGTCGTGAAGAAGAACATCGAAACCTGCAAGCAATTCGTCGATCTGGTTGCCGACTTGGGAGGGCGCGGGGTCAAAGTGAGGCCCAATGGGCTGCCCAAGGAAGTGGCCGTCGAGAAGACGTTGGAGCAGATCGGGAAGGCGTTGATCCCGTGCGGCCAAGCTGCCGCCGACGCCGGGGTCGAGATTTGGCTCGAAGTCCACGGCGGAGGCACGGCGCATCCGCCTCGCGTTAAAACCATCATGGAACACTGCGGCCATCGCAGCGTCGGTCTGACGTGGAACTCCAACTCCAGCGACGTTCAAAAAGGATCGATTGCGGAGTATTTCAATCTCTTGTGGCCGTGGATTCGTTCTTGCCACATCAACGAACTATACAAGGATGCTGCCGGCGTCTATCCGTATCGAGAACTCTTCCGACTGTTCCGCCAACGCGGCTACGATCGAGCGACATTGTGCGAAGTAGGCCGAAGCGTGCCAAATGACAAAGCGGGCGAGGAAATGCTGCGCTACTACAAAGCCCTCTGGACGGAATTGAATCGTGGCGAGGGATAAAGAGTGGCGAGGCATCCGGCGGTTTTCGCTTCACTCTGTCTTCACAATGCGTATCTTGTTAGAGAGGAGCCGTGCGTCGCGGCCGGGGGGAACAAGAGAAACAGTACGAATTCATGTACCAAAACAATCGTCTCAAAGTGTTCAGCGGCCGGGCCAACGTCGCCCTGGCGGAGAAGATCGCGCGCCATCTCGGAGATTCGCTTGGCCGCATCACGCTGTCTAATTTTCCCGACGGCGAGGTGTTGGTGCGCATCGACGAGGATGTGCGCGGGCGCGACATCTTCCTCGTTCAGCCGACGTGCCCGCCAGTTAACGAGAATCTGATGGAGTTGTTGATTATGATCGACAGCTTCAAGCGGGCCAGCGCCGCGCGCATCACCGCCGTCTTGCCCTACTATGGCTATGCCCGCCAAGACCGCAAGGACGTGGGCCGCGTGCCGATCTCCGCCAAGCTCGCCGCCGATCTGCTCTCGACCGCCGGTGCCGACCGCGTTCTCGCCCTCGATCTACACGCGGCGCAGATTCAGGGCTTTTTCAACATCCCGGTCGATCATCTGCACGCCAGCCCGGTCATCAACGATTACATTCGCGGTCTGAACATCCCATCGAGCGAACTCGTCGTACTCAGCCCCGACGAAGGGAGCATCAAAAAAGCCTTGATGTATCAAAAGAAGCTCGGCGGCACGATTGCGATTGTGGACAAGCGCCGCTCCAGCGCCACCGAAACCAAACAGGCGAATCTCATCGGCAGCTCTCTCGAAGGCAAGGTCGCGGTCATTTTCGACGACATGATTTCGACGGCGGGAAGCGTTGTCGGCGCGGCGCACGTTGCCAAACGAAACGGGGCGCGCGAGGTTTATGCCTGTGCGACGCATGCCGTCCTGTGCGGTCCCGCCATCGAACGCTTGCGCGACGCGCCGCTGCGGCAGATCGTCGTCACCGACAGCATCCCCGTGCCGCCAAACAAGCAGCTGACCAATCTAACCGTGCTGAGCGTGTCGCGCCTCTTGGCCGACGCCATCGAACGCATTCACTTCGATCGTTCGGTCAGCGAGTTGTTCGAGTGATCCGGCTCGATACCAACCGCGCGAGATTCCAGAGCCACGACCGCGAGGGAGCGGGGACAAAGCCTCGGAAAACCGCTCCCCCACGGATCGACGCGACGGCGCGGGAGGAGATGGGCCATTAAGGATAGGGAGCCGTCCACCGCGCCGGGGAGGTAGGAACCGGCGGCAGCGCGGCCGCTTCGACGATGCGTGCGGCCGGGATGCGCAAGGGAATCGGACGCTCCAAAGCCGGAGGCACGAAGTTGATCGTGACCCGGTTCCCCGACAAGGCCCTTACGCGAAGACTCTTTTCAACGGTGATCCCATCCTCGGTCCACTTCGCTTTCACAAGATAATTGTAGACGCGATTGGGGTCTAGTTCCGGGGTTTCATACTCCCGGACGGAGCCGGTCGAAGTTGTCTTCCTGCCGTCGATGCTGACTTCGGCGTTGGCCGGCAGCCGAACGCGGATGCGCGCCGGCAACTTCTGATCCGGCTTCTCTACCTCGGCTCGTGGATTGTCTTCGCTGTAGTAGTTCGGCTCGCCCGGCTGTTGGGCCGCGCCATAGGCCGGAGCGGCATCGGGAGCGGCGGCGCGGACAAGCGGCGCGACTGGAGTCGCGGCGTAGACCGGGACGTATCCCATGCCCGGCACGAAACAATAGTAAAGAGTCGTTCGCGGCGGCGTTTGAGCCACGACGGGAGACACGGCCCAAGCGAGAACGCAAGCCGCGAGTCCAAGCCAAATCATCGCCGACCATTTGCTTCGCCACATGATGGAACCTCCCTTTTGGCGTGCCTGGCTCGGCCTACCGCGCTGCTATCGGGGCGGGGTCGCGTCAGGTGGTTCTTCTCTATCTCTATTCTAACTATACTTCGGAAGTTACCCGATGAACACTTCTTTTCTAAATCAAATCTTCACAATTCTTGGGTATCCTTCTAATCTCCTACACTGTTTTCTCACCTACAGGGCAGGCTTTATGAAGGTCCGCATTCGTCTCTTGGCAGTAATTCTTGCAACTTTTGTGCCGAATTTTGCCCATGCGGACGTTCCCATCGAGCGTTCCGACCGCGTACACGACCGATGGGGCGACCGTTGTGGCTGGTGTGCCCTGGAGACGATGGCCAACTATTTTGACATCACCGAGTTGCATCAGCTGGCCGACAAGCGCACTGGCCCAGCTACGCTGGCCGATTTAGAATCAATCCTCGACGGTGTCAATGTCAATTATCGCGCGCAAGACGCCGGTTGCCGCAACAAGCAGATTCTGAGCTACGCCGTCCGCGAGAACCTCGGCGCGATTGTCGGCTTCCGAGAACGAACGCCGGGCGGGCAAAGGCACCTCGTCATCCTCGTCGATTATGGCCCCGACACCGTGCGCGTTCTCGATTCCCACGACGCCGACGGACGAGTCCGCACCATGCCGCTCAAACGCTTCCTCTCGTGGTGGGACGGGTCGGCTCTGGTGATCGAACCCGTGGAAGCGCAGCGGGTCAAATGACCGCATTGGCGATTGGGTCTCCTCGTTCCCACGCAGGCCAGCGAACCGGCAGCGTTAGCTGCCGGGTGTCTACGTTCCTCCCACGCGGGAGCGCGGCTACGAGAGAATCAGTGGGGATCGGGCAGGTATTTGATAACGTGGGTGGGAGTCACCGTTACCAACCCTTCGCCGATCATCGCGTCCAATTCCGTCAACAGTGGATCGATGCGTTCTGGAATGTCCACGATCTCGATGCGAACGGGCAGATTCTCGCTCAATTCCAACAGGCGCGTGGTGTGCAAGCGATGGTGCGCCCCATAGCCTTCGACGCAGCGCGTCACGGTGGCTCCGGCAATCTCTTTGTTCTGGCAGAGTTGAACGATGGCGGAATACAGTGGCCGTCCGTGCCATTGATCCGTGCCGTTCAGGTAGATGGTGACGAGACGAGCCTCGACTTCAATCTTCATGGCTGCGGCCTCCCTCAGCGCGGCCAAAGCGCGTGCATCAGTGTAACGGCCAAGAGTACGGCGACAAAACCGGCCAACACACTCCCGGCTACATTTGCCAGTGCGAGCAGCCAACTGCCGTCGCGGATGAGTTTGAACGTCTCCCACTCGAAGGTTGAGAACGTCGTATAACCTCCGCAAAAGCCGGTTCCGAAGAGGAGATACCATTGCTGATGCTGTGGCGGCAGCCGTTCGAGAATGAGAACGGCGGCAATTCCAAGAACGAACGACCCGCTGACGTTAATGACGAACGTGCCCCAAGGCAACCCGCGCGCCCACGGCTGAACGGCAAACCAATTGCCGAGCCACCAGCGGGCACACGTCCCCAATCCGCCACCGACAAAGAGCAAGAGCGTTTTCAAACTCATTCCCCGTGGCAGTCAGGGCGAACTAGTCAGTAGTCAGTAGTCAGTAGTCAGTAGTCAGTAGTCAGTAGTCAGTGGAAAAGACGCAGATGCCTGTTTCCCGCAAACTACTGTCTACTGTCTACTGTCTACTGTCTACTGTCTACTGTCTACTGTCTACTGTCTACTGTCTACTGTCTACTGTCTACTGTCTACTGTCTACTGTCTACTGACTGCCGATAGCCGGCTGCCGATCACCCCCAACAGACGAGGCCCGGTTCGTAGGAGTTCGCCAGGTCGCCGTGCCGCGGCAGGACGCGCACCGAGAAGCCGTGTTGGCCACTCGTTTGGCAAGGGATGTTGGCACGAAATTCCCAAACGTGGTTCTTCGCCGCTCCCTGGGGGGTCATGCCAACCGCACTCGCCTGTGCGATTTCGCCCATCGAATCGACCAGTCCGTGAAATAGTTGCACCTCGACATCCTCGGGCGAAAAGCGGCCGAGGTTGACGCGCACCGTGACGGGCAGTTCCGCTCCGACGTGCATGGGGTCCGCCGTGTTGACTTCGACGCCTTCCACTTTGATTTGCCCCCAACCCCGTTGGATTCCCTGACGCCATTGGGCCAGGGTGTTGGCTTTCTGCAGGTTGTCGGCGCTCAGGCGCGTAAAGCGTTGGGCCGATGGGAGATAGCACGTCGAAAGGTACTCGGCAACCATGCGTCCGGTGCTGAAGACGGGAACGAGGGTCATCATGGATCGCTTCATGCGTTTGAGCCAGCCGCGCGGCAATCCGTCGGAGGAGCGGGTGTAGAACAGCGGGACGATCTCCTGTTCCAGCAGATCGTAAATGGCGCGCGATTCCACGTCGTCTTGGTACGTCAGGTCGGTGTATTCCTCGCCCGCGCCGATGGCCCAACCGTTTTCGCCATCGTAGCCCTCGCACCACCAGCCGTCGAGGATGCTTAAGTTGAGTCCGCCGTTGCAGCAGACTTTCATGCCGCTGGTTCCCGATGCTTCGAGCGGACGGCGCGGATTGTTCAACCACACATCGACGCCTTGCACCATGCAGCGGGCGACGTTGATGTCGTAATCTTCGAGGAAGACGACGCGGCGGCGCAGCTCGGGACGGCGGGCGAACTGTAAAATCTCGGCGATCAGTTCCTTGCCGCCGTTGTCCTTGGGATGCGCCTTGCCGGAGAAGATGAATTGCACCGGACGATCTTTGTTGTTGACCAAGGCGAGTAAGCGTTCCAGGTTGCGAAATACCAAATTTCCACGTTTGTAGGTGGCAAAGCGGCGAGCGAAGCCGATGGTCAACGCTTCGGGGTCCAGCACCTCGTCGGCATGGGCGATTTCGGTGGGCAGGGCAGAACGATTCTTTAATTGCAAACGGAGTCGGCTGCGAGCGAAGGCGACCAGACGCTCGCGGCGGCGTTCGTGGGTTCGCCACAATTCGGCATCGGGAATGTTCTCGACGCGCTTCCACATGGCGGCTTCGCTGGGCCGTCCATCGTGGGAAATGCCCATGTAGCGATCGAAGAGTTGGGCCATGTCCGGCGAGACCCAACTGGCCGTATGGATGCCGTTGGTGATGGAGGTGATGGGGGCTTCGCTGACCGGCAGTTCCGGCCAAATGGTCTTCCACATCTTGCGCGAGACGACGCCGTGTAGCTGGCTAACGGCATTGGTGGTATTGGCCAAGCGAATCGCCAACACCGTCATGCCGAACGGCTCGTTTTGATCCGTCGGATTCTGCCGTCCCAAGCCGATAAACTCATCGCGGTTGATTTTGAACGCGCCCAGGTAATTACTGAGATAGTGTTCGATCAGCTGCGGCGCGAACACATCGTTGCCCGCGGGAACCGGGGTGTGAGTGGTAAAGACAGTCCCGGCGGCCACGGCCTCGCGGGCCACTTGGAACGAGAGATTCGATTCTTGCATCAGCGCGCGGATGCGTTCCAAGCCGCAAAAGGCGCTATGCCCCTCGTTCATGTGGCAAACGGTGGGCGGTTTACCCATGGCGCGCAGCGCCATCACGCCGCCGATGCCGAGAACCATCTCTTGCCGGATGCGCATGTCGTTGTCGCCGCCGTACAGACGGGCCGTAATGGCGCGATCTTCCGTCGAATTGCGTGGAATGTTGGTATCGAGCAGATACAACGGAACCCGCCCCACCTGAATGCGCCAGACGCGCACATACACATCGCGGCCCGGCATGGGCAAACGGATCGTCAACGGAGCGCCGTCGTTCGTTGTCTCCGACATCAGCGGTAGATTGAAGAAATCGTTTTCGGGATAGCGCTCTTGCTGCCAGCCATCGACGGTCAGATATTGGCGGAAATAGCCTTCGCGGTACATCAAGCCGACACCGACGAGCGGCAAGCCGAGATCGCTGGCACTCTTGAGGTGATCGCCGGACAGCACGCCCAGACCGCCGGAATAGACGGGTACGCTCTGATGAATTCCAAATTCGGCGCTGAAATAGGCGATGCGCAACTCGCGCGCCAATGCCCCGATGCCGTTGCGTCCCGGCGCGGCGTAGGTCTCTTGATACCAAGTATCGGCGTTCATGTAGTTGTCGAACGCTTCTTCGACGCGATCCATGTGGGCCAAGAAGCCGTCGTCGCGAAGCAGTTCTTGAACGCGAACCGAACTGAGTGCGCCGAGCAGTTTGACGGGGCTATGGTCGAGCGTTTCCCAGGCTTCCACGTCGATGCGTCGAAACAGCGTGACTGCCTCATGGTTCCAGCACCACCACATATTGTAGGCGAGTTTGTGGAGCGGTTGGAGGCGTTCGGGTAAATGGGGCAGAACGGTAAACGTGCGAATCGGTCGAGACGCCATGCTTCCTACCTCGTTATCAACGTTTCCATCAATCGCGGACATCCAATCCGTCTTGCGCGGCGATGCGGAACCACGGCGTCGTGGCCGTCTCGCAACTCTTTTCTCCGTCCTTGGAGAGAAAAGCCAACGCATTGGCTCAGCATACCGCGATCCCTCAGATTTTCAATCGCGGTTTCCCTAACTCGTCTCAACGACCCATTTTCTCACCCTTGCGGTCGGGGCCGCGCAGCTTCTCGAAGTAGCCTCGCGCCATGTCGCTGGCCGAACGGGGGAGCCGTTGGCGATCCAAGGCTTCCGGTTCCTCTTGCGCGGCGCGGCGGATCTCTTCCGTCATCTCCGCCGGTTTACGCGGTCCCTTGAAACCGTCGCCGGGAACGTGGTCGATCACTTGAAGCCGTCCCTTGTCCAGCGTGGAGTGCGCCCATTCTTCCTTGGCCGCCGTGTCGCCGTCTTTCGATTCGGGGCGACGACCCGTCGCCGGTTGGGCTTTTCCGTCGAGCGCTTGACAGACCGCTTTGCGCGCCTGCTGCAACTGCCGCATTTGTTGTTGCAGCGCTTCGCATTCGCCGTTGGGATCGAGCTGGGCCAGTTTGTCGGCGACTTCGCCCAGTTTCTTCGCCGCTTCCTCTTCCTTGCCTTCTTTTAGGCATTTTTGACATTCGCCGAGCTTGTCGGCCAACTCCTGCAATTGTTGCCGCGATTCCCGATCCAACTTGGCCAGGTTCTTATCGATTCGATCCAGTTCGCGCTCCAATTCCTCTCGGTCGAGCGCGCCTTGCCGTTGCATTTCGCGCAGGCGTTCTTTGGCTTCCTCGGAGCGCGTCAACCGTTCGAGCTTGTCCTTCACGTCTTGTAGCTGTTCCTCCATTTGCTCTTTTTGCTCTCGGCTTAGTTCTTGATCTTTCAGCTTTTCCAGCCGTTCGCGCATCTCTTGCTTTTGTTCCTCGGTGAGCTTCTCTTCCTTCATCTTTTTCCGCAGGCGCGCGACTTCCTCGTCGGCTTGCAATCGTTTGCCGAGCCGTTCGGCCTCTTCGCGCGCTTGCTTCAGATCGCCGCGATTGAGCGCATCGTTGAGTTGCTTGGCGGGACCGTCGAGCTTTGCTTTGCGGCTGAGGCGCTCGACCTGTTTCATCTGATCCTTCAAGGCATCGGCGCGCTCGGCCAACTCTCTCTCCCGTTTGCGCACCTCGTCCTCAGCGTGGGTGAGATCCTTGACCAAAGCCCGCGCCTGCTCCTTGGTGTCGCGCGGCTTCTGCGCCAGCTTATCCAACTCCGCCTCCAAGCGCTGCAACTCCTCGGACTTGGGGCGTTCGCCGGGCTTCTTCTCGGAGGGACGCTGCAAGGGGCGCAGCGCCTTGTCGATCTGCGCCGCCGCCAGGGGATATTCGACGAGAGCCGGATCGTTGCCCGACGGAGGCGGCGCGAGGTTCGGCTTGTACCACACCGCCAGAAGAACCAGGGCGACGAGAGCCAGGGGTAGCAGCACGGCCCGTCGTGGGACGCGCACCGGAAAGCGCTCGCTCAGGCGCAGCGGCTCGATGCGAGCATTGGCGTCCGCGAGCAGAGCCTGACCCGCCGGCGTCGCCAACTCGTCCGGCGAAAGCATCGCCGCGGTGGTTGCCCGTTCCTTGAGACAGAATCGCTCGTCGAGCGCCAGCGCCGCCTCCTCCCGCGTCGGTTTCCGCCTCCAGGCCAACGCCACGGCCAACGCACTTCCCGCGCCTGCGATACAACCGGCGGAAATCCAGCGCGACGAAGCTTCCCCATCGCGCACCGCATAGGGTTGCAGTGCAATCCAACCGGCGGCGCAAACGATGGAACCGAGCCAGCATCGGAGCAGCATCTCGAGCGCGATTTGCAGGATCAAGCGCCGACGGACGCGAGTGATTGGACGCTCCAGCGGAGTTAGCCTAGTGCGGGCCACGCGAGTATTTCTCCCAGAGAGGAACTTTGATTTAACTATAACCGTTTGGCAATGGAGGTTGCAACGATATTTCGTGCAAAGCATTCCGCGAGATCGAAAAGTCATTTTTTTGCTTGCATGTTACCGCGATCTAGGATACTCTGCTGTTAAGGGGATGAAGAGCGGGGGCGCTTGCTCGATGTCTCCACCCTTGATTCGCAACCTAAAGTAGCAGTTCACGAAGTGGGATTACTCCCTATGGGAGTCGGGACTCGTAGGCGCTGGGTTTCTGGATGTGCGGGCATTCTCGGTGTGTGCCTGTGCTTCCTCCTTGCGCCTGCTACCGTGCGCGCCGGATGCGGCGGTGATGCGTCCGCTTCAGTTCACTCCAACAATGCACTCGATCTGAGGCATCCGCCTGGAGCAAAATCCGAGCAGCCCATGCCCTCGTCGAAAGGGCACAAACCCTGTTCGGGGCCTGGATGCACGAAAGATCCGGCTGCGCCCGTGCAAACGCCGGTATCCCCGACTACCTACGGTGGCGACCAATGGGGCTGTCTGTCTCCGTGTCTCCGCGAAGCGTCCAAACGAGAAGGTTCCGTTCGCCACAGTGAACCTCGGCAGATTCCAACGCAATCGATTTCTCCCGTCTTTCATCCTCCTCGTCCTCTCGGATAGCCTCCTCCATTCCTCGTTCGATTGCTCCGTCCAGCGAGCGTCCATAAGTGCTTGGGCGATGAGCAGTCTCAGCCGATTCGCGGCGCGGGGATGTTCTCTACGTTTCTTTCGGATCAACGTGGAGAGAGGCGGTCGGCACGCTCGATCCTCGTCTGGGGATTGCGCTATGCCGAAGAAGCTGGAAATCTTTTAACCTTAGCGCTGCTTTGATGCTTTCCTGCTCCGAGGGATTTGTTCCATGTTTGCCACTGCGCGAACGCTGTTGAGAGGAAGTGAGAAATACCCGCGCTGCCGGCCGCTCTGTATGGCGAGTCTGGCTTGCTTGATCTTCCTGGGACTCGATGCGCCTCCGCCGTCGGCTCCTCGGATGACCTTCGCCGGTACGAGCGGGTCGAGTTCGCTCGCACCTGTCTCACCTCCCGCCAAGGTGTTCGCGCCGGCGCGCGGAGGTGGTGTTGCCGAGGTCATGCCCTCTTCGCGGCTTTCGATCCTGGACAGCGCGGAGGCTTGGAAGCATCTACCGACGGCGCGGATCGGCTTCGGCAGTCCGCTGCCCGTCTGGGCGCGGGCGCTGGCAAAGACTCTGCCCCATACCACGGCCGCGATGCTTGAACTCGACTATCTCCATCGCACGAAAAGTCCCTTAGATGCGCAACTGCGCGGTCGGCTGCGCTGGGTCGCCGCCCATGAAAACCATTGCAGATATAGCGAAGTTTCCGCCGCCAACGATCTTCGACGAGCCGGCCTGGACGAGGCCGCCATCCGTCAATTGGCCGGCGACCTGACGGAGCTGACTCCGGAGACGAGAGCGGCGCTGCGGTTTGGCCAAAAGCTCAGCCGCGACGGCGGCAGCATCACGGACGACGAGGTGGCGCAGCTGATCTCTTGGTTTGGCGAAGGGCAGGTCGTCGCCATGACCATGCTCGTGGCCCATGCCAGCTTTCTCGACCGCATCCTCTTGGCTCTCGAACTGCATCGAGAGGAGGGTGGCCCGCTGCCCCCCTTGGAGGCGCGATTCACTCGTCTTCCCTTGGGCGCGAGTCGAGCGGCCCCGCCCCGTCGAGAGCCGATAAGTCGACCGACAGTCCAGCAGATCGAGAGCGTCTTCGAGCGTTGCGATTCTCGCGGGCAGGGTAAACGGCTAGAGGAAAAACTGGCCGGTCAACGGATGCGCCGTTGCCGCATCGCTCTACCCGAAGTCGACCGCGCGGCGGTGAATTGGGGACTCGTCTGCCGCACCTATCAGCCGGAACTCGCCGACGCTTGGGCGACCTGCGCCCGTGCCTTCAGCGATGAAGCGAATCAAGATCCTCTCTTCGAGCATCGCATCTTCTGGGTCATCACCCACGACCTCGGCTGCTTTTACTGAATGGGGCACGCCGAGATGAAGCTCGCGGTCGCGGGCCTCAACAATCGTGCCATTGCCGACCTCCGCGAACAACTCGCCGGAGAGGATTGGTCTCGTTTCCACCCCTCCGAGCGCGCCGCGTTTCGGTTCGCTCGCAAACAAGCGCGCAATCCCTCGGCGATCGCGTCGGACGATCTCCAATCGCTGTTCGATCATTTCGGCGGCGAGCGAGCGCTGGATGTTATTTGGTGGATATCCCAGACGCATTACATGACCCGCATCGCCGATGCGTTTCAGTTGCCCTTGGAACGAGAGAACGTATTCGATGGCTTCCGCTCCGACCGCACGCACGGCGAGTTTGTGGAGCGCGCGGAGCCATCGCCGCCGGAATCAAGGTAGAGCGTTGCCGCTGAACGGATGGCCCGAGACAGCGGCGGCGGATTCAGTTTGCTCGGGCCGAAGGAGTGCCTCGATGATCCCCTTGTTGATGGTTGGCGCGCTGCTCTGTGGCGCGGATGAGAAGAAGGAAACCGCCCCCAAGGTTGAAGGCAGATGGAGAATCGTCTATGCCGAGGAAGGCGGACGACGCAACAACGCCTGGGAGCAAAAAATCGCCACGGTCAAGGACGACAAATTGAGTTACGAAAGCGAAGGGAAAACTCGTACACTCAAGTTGACCTTCGGGCCGCATCAAACGGTCAAGGCCGAAGGAGAGGGCACGTTCCGCGGCGTCTACATCCACGGACAGGATTACTTGTGCATTTCCTTGAATAATGCCAAGGACGAGGACAAAGGACGGGGAGAATCGAGCGCATCGTTTATTCTCATCCTTCGGAAGCAGCGCGAGAAAGAGAAAACGCGCTAACCACCCATCGCGTCGTTAGCCGTGGCGAGCGGAGGCGCTCTTCCCTTTTTGAGAAAGAGGGGGATCGGCACCTTTCGCTCGCACGTCGTTTCGGAACTTGGGAGAGGAAATCGTTGGCCATGCTCAAGCGGATCGGATCGAGAGTAACTTGGGCGTGTGCGTTGCTCGCGCTGGTTTCTCTACTCGGCGTCGGCTGGTGGGCGAGAGGATTTTGGCTTTCCTCACACCCGACTCCGACCCCGCCCGAGACGGCATCTCAAAAACCGGTTGTGACTCACCCCATATTCCACGACGCGACCGAGGACTCGGGCATTCGCTTCAGCTATCGCAACGGCCAGGAGGCGGACAATTATGCCATACTCGAATCGCTCGGCGGTGGAGTGGGTTTGATCGACTACGACGACGACGGCCTCCTCGATATTTTCGTCGCGGGCGGCGGCTATTTCGACGGACCCAAAAAAGAGCGCATCGAGGGCTACCCTTGTAAGCTGTATCGCAACCTTGGCGACTGGAAATTCCGCGATGTGACGGCCGAGGCGGGATTGGCCACCATCCCGTTTTACAACCACGGCTGCGCCGTCGCCGACTACGATCGAGACGGATGGCCCGACCTCTTGGTGACCGGTTACGGTCGCTTGGCGCTTTTCCACAATGTCCCGAACGCCGAAGGGGGGCGGCGCTTTGCCGAGGTCACGCGGGAAGCCGGGCTGCTCGGCGAGCATTTCTGGAGTACCAGCGCCGCTTGGGGCGATCTCGACGGTGACGGCTGGCCGGAGTTGTACGTTTGCCAATATGTCGATTGGTCGATGAGTAACAATCCGATTTGCAAAGGGTACGGTAGCGGCATCGACCGCGATATTTGTTCGCCCAAGCAATTCGAGGCGTTGCCCCACGCCCTGTATCGCAACAACGCAAACGGCACCTTCACCAACGTCACGCGGATCGCGGGGCTGCACACCGAACGACAGGATCGCGAGTACGACGAACTTACCTTCCTGGATGCCGATGCTAAAAATCGCCTGCGCGAATCCGACCGCGAGCGCGACTTCGGAAAGGGACTTGGCGTCGTCTTCGTCGATGTCAACGGCGACGGCAAGCCCGATATTTACGTCACCAACGATACCACGGACAAATTCCTCTATCTCAATCGAAGCGAGCGAGGCAAACTCCGCTTTGAAGATACCGCGGTGGTTTCGGGGGTAGCTCGCGATCAGAGCGGCTTGCCCAACGGCAGCATGGGCGTCGATGCGGCCGATTACGACGGCAGCGGTCGAGCCTCTTTACTGGTCACCAACTACCAAAACGAGTTGCACGCGCTCTATCGCAATCTCCCTGGAGGCGAGTTGCCGTTCTTCCAGTTCGACAGCCATGCGGTCGGCCTCGGAGCCTTGGGCCGGCAGTACGTCGGTTTCGGAACCGGGTTTGTAGACATCGACAACGACGGCTGGCAAGACATCGTCATCGCCAACGGCCATGTGGTGCGTTATCCTTCGGGCGCGAAAGTGCGCCAGAAACCCGCTCTGCTGCGGAACCTCGGACGCGAGGGCAACAAGCCCGTTCGCTTCGAGTCGATTGCCGACGAAGCGGGGCCTTATTTCAAGACCGAACATCAAGGACGCGGCCTCGCCATCGGCGACTTGGATAACGACGGACGCCCCGATTTGGTGATCGGCCACGTCAACGACTCGGTCAAGCTGCTCCGCAACGAAGCGGAAACGAAGAATCACTGGCTCGGCCTGGAGTTGATCGACGAGAAACACGCGGACATGGTGGGAGCGAAGCTGACTCTGGAGGTGGAGGACCGTCGCCTGACCCATTTCGCCAAGGGGGGAGCGAGCTATCTCTCGTCCAGCGATCGGCGACATCTGTTCGGCCTCGGCGGCGCGAGCAAGGTCGGACGACTGACCGTCGTTTGGCCATCGGGTAAACAACAATCGTGGGATGCGTTGCCCATCGACCGATACTGGCAACTCGTTGAAGGCGAAGCCGAGCCGCGCCAGCCCAAGGGGCGCGGATACAGACGTTGACGAGCGGCGGAGCGAGTTTGTAGCTCCCCGTTTTGCGGAGCCAATTTGATACTCCGCACGAGGCTAACGCGGGTGAAGGGGTACGTCTCGTTCGTGAAGCGAGCGAGATTAATCGAGGAGATTTACGACTTCTCCCCGTCTTTTCCCTGGCCATCAACGACCGCATCAAACTGGCATAAGCCCCCGTCTCTCTTGTTCCCAGGCTCTACCAGGCTCCGCCTGAGAACGTGGAGGATGGTTAAGACTTATCATTTGACATGCCGATAGTTGATGTATAAACTAATTGCGGGTGAAGGCAAGAGAGCGAATGGATCATGACGAAACCGAAACTGCAACACGAATTGAAAAAGAAACGGCCCTTCGAGTCGGCCGAGGAAGAGGCGGCTCTGAGCGTGCTGCGAACCAGCGATCGGCTACAGATTTGCTTCACCCGCTTGTTCCGCGACTATGGGCTGACGTCCTCGCAGTACAATATCTTGCGCATCTTACGCGGCGAGCAGAAGCCGCTGCCGATTCTGGAGATCGCCAACCGCACCATCACGGTCGTTCCCGGAATCACCGGCCTGATCGACCGTCTGGAGCAGGCGGGGTTCGTCACCCGTATCCGCTGCGACAAGGATCGCCGGGTTATCTACGTCGCCCCGACCGAACGCGGCCTGGAGACGTTGACCGCCCTGGAACCCCCCCTGGCCGAGTTGCACGGTACTCTCTTGGGCCATCTCTCGCACGCCGAGTTGCGAGAACTCATTCGATTGCTGGAAAAGGTCCGCGAACCCTTAAACGATGTTGTTTCCGAGCGGGGGGCGTAAGCCCCCTGAGTGTGAAGTCTCAGGAGGCTGACGCCCCCCGCTCGGGGAAACCTTTTGATTTCACACTCAGGGGGCTTACGCCCCCCGCTCGGGGAAACCTTTTGATTTCACACTCAGGGGGCTGACGCCCCCCGCTTTCTCGTTCGGCGAATACTTCGATCCGGCGCACATGGGCTTTCGTTCCCTGCGCGTCATCAACGACGACCGCGTGCAGCCCGGCCAGGGGTTCGGAATGCACGGCCATCGGGACATGGAGATTGTCACCTACGTTCTCGAGGGCACGCTGGAACACAGAGACAGCATGGGCAACAGCTCGCTGATCCGCGCCGGCGAGCTACAGCGCATGACGGCGGGAACCGGCGTGCGCCACAGCGAGTACAACCCTTCCGACAAGGAATGGGTGCATCTGTACCAAATCTGGCTGCTGCCCCAACGGCAAGGATTGCCGCCCAGTTACGAGCAACGAACCGTGGCCGAAGGGCAGACGCGCGGACGGTTTCGCCTGGTCGCCTCGCCCGATGGAGCCGACGGCTCGCTGACCATTCATCAAGACGCCCGCCTGTACTTGGCTTCGCTTCCGGCCGGACAGGAGATTCCACACACGCTCGAACGCGGCCGCGCCGCCTGGCTTCAGATCCTTCGCGGAAGCGCGGCGTTGCTCAACCATACTCTCTCCGCCGGCGATGGGGTCGCCGTCGAGAAAGAGGACGCAGTCGCCGTTCGCGCCGCCGTCCCGTCCGAGGTTCTCTTGTTCGATTTGGCATGAGGTGGCCGAGCGGGGGGCGTCAGCCCCCCTGAGACTTCACAAAAGGAGGATTATCATGTCGCAGGTTATTCGAGGTCCGCTCAGCGTGGACGGTCTGCTCTCGAAACGCTAACGCCGCGTCTGGCCGCGGATGGAGTCGGTTGTTCACTTGTCGATCTTCTCGATGGCGGCCTTCGCGGCTTTCCGCAAATAGCCTTCATCCGCCTTCGTTGCTTCGCGCAGCGCGGGCAATGCTTCGCGCGCCGCCGGTCCCATCGCGCCGAGTGCCGGGGCGATGGCGGCGCGAAGATGCGAATCGTTTGTGTATTGTGCGAAGGCCCGAATCAAGGTTGGCATACTCTCGCGCGCTTGCGGTTGGAGCTTGGCCAACGCCAAAAGCGCCGTTTTCGACACATCGGAGCAAGAGTGATTGTGCGTCGGATTCTCTTCCATCTCGCTTTCAATCACCTTGACCAACGACGGAACGACCTGCCGATTTTCGAAGCCGATTGCTTCGAGGGCAGTCAAAGCTTCAGTGCGTATCCTCGCATCTTCGTGGTCATCGGAGAATCGAGCCACGAGAATCGGCACGGCTTCCTTAGCCTGCTTGCCGAACTCGGTCAATTTCTTCACAACCGTCGATCGGCAGTCGTATCTCCGCGTTGAATCGCCGACAACGCGGATCATCGAAGGCACCAATTGAGGGCGATTCGCACCAACAGCAATCGCGGCATCGAGCGCGGCGAGCCAGGCATTTTCCTCGTTCGTGCTGCTAGAAGACAAGGATAAACCTACCGGCGGCGAAGCTTTCTTTTCGGCTTTCGACTCCGTTTTGGGTCCGTCTTTTACTTCTTGAAGCAACTCTGGTAAGGCCGGTTTTGCCTTGGTCCCCATGGAGCCAATCCAGGAGGCCGCTCGTAATCGAACTATCGCGTCGTCGCTTTTCAGCCCTTCTTGAATCGCAGGTAGCAAAGACACTGTTTCGACGCCGATGGCCGTAAAGACTGCGTCGTCATTGAAATCACCGCGAAGCCGTGCTTTAACCAACACCTTCGCCGCCGGCTTGGCACTCGGCCCCATCTCCTTCAAGATTTCCACGCTCCAGTAGGACGATTTCTTTTCCAACAGCACCATCAAAGGGTGAGCAAGAGCTTCCGTGTCTTTTTTCTCGCGTAAGAGTTTCTGAGCGATCTCGTTGGTTAGCGACTGACTATCCAGGCTCCTAACGAGTGTTTCGACGGCAAAGTCTTGCACATCGCCCTGTTCTCCCTGTATGTAGTCGAGAAGAATCGTTACGGAAGTTTTAGATAGCTGAACCTCGTAAAAACGATCGGAATGAAGAAATGCAATTGCGAATCTCAGCAAGCGCTCATTCTTCGCGTTTCGCAAGACGACCTCGTATGCCGCGGGACCAATTTTGAATATGGCCTCTTTGGCTTCGAGAATCACTTTCTGATCGGGCGTCGCACGTTCCGCATTGCCCGTGTAGGCGTCGCGGCCATAGTCTTTGACCACCTCGACAATGGCCTTCGCCGCCTCTTCGGCGTGGCCGCGCACGCCGAACGCGGCCAGGGCGCGTAACCCCTCAATGCGCCGCTCCGACTTCAGTTCCGTCCGCATATACGTTTCCCAATACGCAAACGGCTTGCCGTTGTAGCGCAGCGCGTCCTTGTCGGCGTCTGCCGCTTGTAAACCGAGCAAACAAAAACCACTCAGACCAATCGCCAAGCAACTTCGGACGAGAAAGCGCGGCATGCGATGCCTCCTTGCACTGTGGGGAACGGAATCGAGAGCAATCCGATGATGCAAGGGTAATCTTCCAACGAGAAGGGAGCAATGTCATTTTGAGAGCGACAGGTGGTCTGCACCGGCATAAACGTGGCGATCGAATGTACGGCACGCAACGCTTTGCCAAGACGGTAGTCGTCCGATTCCGTTACCCGCTCGGGCATCTTTCTCGCGATAGAGTGATTGGTCCCAACCCAGCGAAGTCACCGAGATAGGCCAATCCATTTCCGTTTCCCCCCACTGCGTGCGGCGTCGGCCGATCTATCACGCTCGAATTGTGCAAATGTGAGCCAACCCATTCGTGGACGATTCCCGTAGAATAAGCGAACTCGCCCGATCGCGTGGATAGAACATAACATGACGAAGGCTCCGCTCGTGAACTCCTCTTCTTCTCACCTCCTCGTCCGCGCGGCGCGGGGCGAGGCGGTCGAACGTCCGCCGGTTTGGGCGATGCGCCAGGCCGGGCGCTGGGATCCCGAATTCAATCGCGTGCGCAACGGTCTCTCGTTTTACGAATTCTCCGAAAACGTCGAACGCGCCGCCGAGGCATCGCTGTTGCCGCGACGCTTCGGCGTCGATGGCATCATTCTCTTTTACGACATCACCACCTTGCCGGTGGCCATGGGACAGCGTTACGTTCTGCAACCGTCGCTCGGTCCGGTTCCCGATCGCCCGATCCGCACCCTTGCCGACGTGGAGCGCTTGGAGGTTCGGCCCGATCCGCGTCGCTTTCAGCACATACGCGATCTTTTGAGTCTTGTTAGGCGTGAATTGCGCGGCGAACTGCCCGTGTTGGTCTTTGCCGGCGCGCCGTTCACGGTGGCGACTTACGCCATCGGCACGGGCAAGGACATCGCCGCCACGCGGCGTTTCGCCGCCGAGCAGCCCATCGTGTGGGAGGCGCTGCTCGAACGCCTGACGGCGGCGACGGTTCATTTTCTGCGCGCCTTGATCGCCGATGGGGCGGACGTGTATCAACTCTTCGATTCGTGGGCGGGCCTGTTGGAACGCGACGAATATGAGGCGTGGGCGCAGCGCAGACACGAGGTGATTTTCCGCGAGGCGGCGGGAGTCCCGCGCATCTTGTTCGTCAAAGAGGGACCGTATTTGCCTGCAATGACGTCGTCGGGGGCGGACGTGATCTCCTTGGGAGTGCGGCACGACCTGGCGGCGGCGCGGCGCGACTATCCGCATCTGGTCTTCCAGGGCAACGTGGACGAAGAGATTCTGCGCGGCGGCACTCCGGAACAGGTGCGCGCGGCGACGCGCGCTTGCCTGGCAGCGGGCGGCGGCAACCGGCACATCGTCAATCTCAATCACGGCGTCGATCGCGCCACGCCCGTTGCCAACTTCGAGGCGTTCGTCCGCACGGTGCGAGGCGAACCGGCAGCGTAAGCTGCCGGGTGCGAACCACCTACCCGGCAGCTAACGCAGCCGGGTTAGACGAACCGGCAGCGTAAGCTGCCGGGTGCGAACCACCTACCCGGCAGCTAACGCAGCCGGTTCGCCTTGTTGGCGACGAGGAACCATTCGCTCTGGACAGGCCGCGCATCGCTATCGACAATGAACAGTATGAGTACCACACCGTTAAGCTGTCCCTATTGCAATGCTTCCATCGACCTGCCTGCCGAAACCTCGGCCAGCGGGCGCATCGATTGTCCGCGCTGCGGCGATTCCTTTGCGATTCGACCGGCGGACGCGGTCGTGAATCGGCTGCACCCAACGACTTCATCCTTCGCTTCGGGACCGGCTGCTTACTCCGATTTGTCGCCCGTCCCCGCGCTCGATGTGCCTTCGCGGCGGTCGAACGGACGGCTGGCGGCGATCGCGGTCGGCGTCATGCTGCTCGTGGCCGGCGTCGGATTGGCGTTCATGCTGAAGACGCAGGCGCAACGGCGGATACAGGACACCGTTCGTCCCGCGCGTCGCCCTTTCAAGCAACCTGGAGTTCCCGAACTCTCCGGCGTTCCGGTCGTCGAAAGCGTCGCCCCCGACCGACTGGAAGCGCTCGGCTATTTGCCTGCCGATGTCAATCTGCTCGTTGCCGCCCGCATCCCCGAATTAGCGGCCAATTCCATTGGCGCGCAGATGCTGCGCGAACCGCTCAAGATCGGCGGCGCGGAGCAGCGTCTAGCCGATCTCCCGTCGTGGGTAGGCTTGCAAGCGGAAGAGATCGATCACCTGGTTTTGGGGGCGCGCATTAAAGACGACATTGTTCCTCCTTTTTATCTCGTTATTCGGACGGTGCGGCCTCACGACGCCGAGGAGTTGCGGAAGCGCCTCAACAAGAGCAAGCGCGTGGCCAGCGCGTCCAAGAAAAAACTGTTCGAGTTCCGACCGCTAAAGCGCGACATCCCCGTCCACGCCTGGTTCGCCGACGAACGCACCGTCGTGCTGGCGTTGATCGCCGAGCAATTGGAGTCTCTGCCGAACGAACCCGTCGCGGAGCTTCGACAGTTCGCTCCGGAACTGCGCCGCGTGTTGCGCGAGCGGCGCGAACTGGTAGCGCCGATCTGGATGGCCGGTCATTCGCCCGATTGGACCAAGACGTTGGCGGCCAAGCTCTCGATCGGACTGAAGAAGGACGATTGGGGGAAGCTGGCGTCCTTAAGGACTTTCGGCATCTGGATTGTCCCCGACAAATCGCTGGCCGTCAAAGGCATCTTCTCTTGTAAGGACGAGGCCGGCGCGCGGGTGCTGGATACCTACTTTCGATCTCTCAGCGTCCCCGATTCCAACTTCAAATCGGCGCTGGACGATTCTTGGCTCACGGTGCAATTTCAAGCCGGGCCGGGCTTTCTCGCGCGGGCGTTGCATCGCTGAGGGCGCGCCCTCTCCCTCTCGACTTACGGAATAAGGGATAGCCGATGTCACACACTTGCGACATCTTGATTGTCGGCGGCGGCGTACTCGGCGTCAGTATCGCCTTTCATCTGGCCCAGCGCCGAGCCGGCCGCGTGGTGCTGGTCGAAAAAGCCTATCTTGGGGCGGGGGCCAGTGGAAAATCGCCGGCATTGATCTATCAGGCCCACCGCCACGCGCCGACCGCCGCGCTGGCCCGACGCTGCTTGCCGGTCTACGAGCATTTTTCCGATCTCATCGGCGGCCCGCCCGTCTTCTGGCGTACCGGCATGATTCAGATGACCGACCGCCGAGACGCTACCGAATGGGACGCGCGGCTTGCCCGCCACCTTGCCTTGGGCATCGACGTTCGCCGCATCGACGAGCAAGAGATGATGGAAGTCGATCCCAACGCGCGCTTGACGGAGGACGAATTGGCTCTATTCGAGCGGGAGGCCGGGTACGTCGAGCCGGTGCTGACCGTGGCCTCGTTCGCCGAGGCGGCTCGGCGCGCGGGGGCGGACCTGCGCGAAGGCGTGGAGGTCCGCGCTCTGTTGGCCGACAAAGGTAAAATTGGCGGCGTCGAGACCAACGAGGGAACCTACGTCTGTGGGCGGCTCGTGTTGGCGACGGGGGCCTGGGCGGAACATCTGCCGAAATCGGTCAAGCTGGAAGTGCCGGTGGAAGCGCATCGCGTGCAAGCGGCACTGTTTCGACGACCCGCCGGCAGCGGTCGCCGCGGCGCGGTCTTCGCCGACTTCGTGCAGGGGTTATACGTGCGTCCGGCGCAGGGCGATCTACTGCACGTCGGCGAGCTAACTCCCCTCCAGAGCGATGAAGTCGTCGATCCCGATTCGTACGACGAGGCCGCTGCCGGAGAGTGGCTGCCGAGCATTCGTCAACGCCTGATCCGGCGCTGTCCGGCCATGTATTGCTGCTACGGTCGAGGCGGCTACGCTCTCCTCTCGGCCCATGCGCCGGACGGTCTACCGATCCTCGACCGTCTACCGGGACTGGAGGGCGCTTTCTGCGCCGCCGGTTTCGGCAGCGAGAATTTTCTCCTCGCCCCCTTGGTCGGACAGGCCATGTCCCAATGGATCGTCGACAATTCCGTTGCCGATGTCGATCTGTCGCCCTATGCGCTGGCTCGATTCGGTGCCGAGGAGAACCCCTCGAACGAGGCGAGCGCGGATGCGTCGAAAGCATAAGGTTCGAGTCTCGTCTTCGCCTCGAACGAGGCTCGCGGCAATCTCGACCGCGCGGAACGAGGATTGCCTTCCCGTTTCCAAGCAACCATAATGATCTTGCCTTCCTTACGACTTGGTTCGTAGTCCTCATAATGTTAGGAGAACGGTGCATGTCCTCGCCTTTTCTCAGAGGCTTGTTCCTCTTCGCTTTTCTCGCGGCCGCGAATCGACCGAGTTTCGCCGGTACTTCCAACAGCCTCATGGATGTCACGCCCGATGGCAAGCGCTTGCTCGTTGCCAATTCCGACAATGGCAGCGTTACCGTCGTCGATGCGACGAACCATAAGGCTCTCCGCGAAATCGCCGTCGGCGACAAACCCGAAGGCGTGGCCTGGATCGGTAACGGACCCCTTGCGCTCGTAACCGTCTACAACGAGGATATTGTCGCTTTTGTTGATACGGATAATGGCAAAATCGTCGAAAAGCTCGCGGTCGCCGACGAACCCTACGGCATCGTCGCGGTCAAGGACGGCAGCATCGCCTACGTCGTCCACGAATATCCCGGCACCGTCAGCGAGATCGACGTGGGCCAGCGCAAAGTCCTCCGCCAGATGAAAGCCGGCTCGATGCCGCGCGGCTTGGCTCTCAGTCCGGACGAAAAACGCTTGTACGTCGTCGAGTTTTACAGTGGCGTGTTGCACGCCATCGACCGGACGAGCGGAAAACGCGTCGATAGCTGGACCGGGCATTCGAGCGACAATCTGTGCCGCAACGTCATCGTGCATCCGCGCCGTCCGAAAGCCTATTTGTCGCACATTCGGTCGAAAATCGACGTGATCGACGGCAGCGGGTCCATCTTCCCTCAACTGAGCATTTGCGATCTCGTCCCGGCCGAAAAAGAAGCCGGCAAGCGGCGTAAGTCGATCGGCATGGACAGCTACAACGGCGTCTACGTTGTCACCAATCCTTGGGAGGCGGCGTTGTCCCCCGACGGCAAGCGGCTCTACACCATCTACGCCGGCACCAACGACATGAACGTCTCCGCGACGATCGACGACGACTACCGCGAAATCAAGCGCGTCGGCTACGCCGTTCGCGTCGGTCAAAACCCGCGCGCCGTTCGCGTCAGCCCGGACGGCAAGAAGGTCTACGTCGCCAACGCCCTCGATTTCGACGTAATGGTTCTCGACGCCCAGAGCATGGAGCGTCTGGCTCGCATCAAGTTGTGCGACCCGCCCAAGTCGCCGGAATGGGTGCGCGGCAAGATTCTGTTCAGCACCGCCGACCGACCCCTTTCGGGCCGTCGCTGGATCGCGTGTTCGTCGTGCCATCCCGACGGCCACAGCGACGGCCGGGTATGGCAGAACCCGGAGGGATTGCGAAAGACGCCTCCGTTCATGGGGCTGGCCCATACGCATCCGCTCCATCGGTCCGCCGACCGCGATGAAGTGCAAGACTTCGAGTACACCATCCGCGGTCGGCTGATGCAAGGACCGGGACTCTTTCGCGGCGCGATCAAACCGAAAAACGGCTTCGAACCGACGGAACTGAGCATGGACCTTTCGGGACGCTCCAAAGATCTCGACGCCCTGGCCGTGTATAGCAATTCGTTCGAGTTCACGCTGTCGCCGCACATTCCCGCGCCGGGAAAATTGTCTCCCGAAGCCGAGCGCGGCAAGGGTTTGTTCTTCGCCGATGCCGTCGGCTGCGCGAAGTGTCACAGCGGACCCTATTACACCGATAGCACTCTCAAAAAGCCGTTCAATCTACACGACGTTGGCACGGGCGGAGACGATCCGTCCGAAAAGAATGGGCCAAAGTACGATACCCCGACGTTGTTGGGCATCTATCGCAGCGCACCGTATCTCCATCACGGCAAGGCCAAAACGCTGCGCGAACTGTTGACGACGTGCAACAAAGACGACAAGCACGGCAAGACGAGCCATCTCAAGGGAAACGACCTCGACGATCTGGTTGCGTTTCTCAAGTCGTTACCGTACGAAACACCGCCGCATCGGACGCCGAACACCGTGAAATATCGCTACGACAAGAGCGAACATCGAGAATCCTCCGCCGGCGGAGGGGCGCAAGGGGTGAAGTGATAGCGAGACGATGCGGCGAGTGTCCGAGGTCGTTGTCTGGTTGTCGTGGTTCGTCGCTCCACGAATGTCTAAAATAACGCTGTAGGCTCGCAGCGCGGGCGGCGAGCGCCTCAACTGGACGAAAAAAGAGGAGTGAAGCCATGTCGGTTACATTGCACGAGGAAGCGGGCGGGAAATATGTGGCCATCGATCTGAGCGGCAAGTTGACGGCGGCAGACTATCAACATTTCGGCGGCGAAATCGACCGCCTGGTACAACGGGACGGCAAGATTCGCTTGCTTTGTCTGATGCACGATTTCCACGGCTGGACGGCCGGGGCGCTGTGGGAAGACATCAAGTTCGATTTCAAACATTTCAACCATCTGCAAAAGCTCGCATTGGTCGGCGAATCGAAATGGGAAGAGGGCATGGCCGTCTTCTGCAAGCCCTTCACGACGGCCAAAATCCGCTACTTTGACCGTGCGAAAGTAGACGAAGCGAAGGCTTGGCTCGAAGCCGATTGAGCGAGGTGGGCCATGCGCATCGCCGTCGCCGGATTCATGCACGAGTCGAATACGTTTCACCCCGTCGTCACCGGCCGCGCCGCTTTCGTCGAACAGAGTCTCACGCGCGGGAGCGAGCTACTCGACGAGTGGCGCGACTCGCCTCACGAAATCGGCGGCTTTCTGGAAGCCGCCCCCCTCGAAGGGTTTGAACCCGTCCCTCTCGTCGCCGCTTGGGCCACTCCCGGCGGTCCCGTCGCCGACGATTTCTTCGACGCTATGGCAGCGGAACTGTGCGATTCGCTCCGCGCCAGCCGAGCGGACGGGCTACTTTTGGCTCTGCACGGCGCGATGGTGGCCGTGTCTCATCGGGATGCCGATGGTGAGTTCTTGGCGCGGGTGCGCCGCGCGGTTGGTTCCGATTTTCCAATCGTCGTCACGCTCGATCTGCACGGCAATCTCTCGCAGCGACTCGTCGATGGTTGCGACGCTGCCGTGGCCTATCGCACCTGCCCGCACGTCGATCAGCGCGAGTGCGGCCGACGCGCCGCGTCGCAGCTCGTTCGGCAGTTGCGCGGCACGATCCGACCGCGCCTGGCGTTGGCCAAACCGCCGATGATCCTCAACATCATGGCCCACGATACCTCGTTGCCGCCGTTGCGCCCGTTCATGGATGCGATCCGCGCGCTCGAGAATCAACCGGGCATCCTGGCCGCCAGCCTGCTGCCCGGTTTCGCCTATGCCGACGTGCCGCACATGGGGCCGTCCGTCCTCGTGGCTGCCGACGGCGATCCCGATTTGGCGCGCCGCGCCGCGGACGCTCTGGCCGACGATCTATGGCAAGCGCGCGAACGATTCGTCAAGCCTCTGCCGGATGCGGCGAGCGCGGTGGCACAAGCACTCCGCGCCGAGCGACTTCCCGTCGTCCTCGTCGATACCGGAGACAACGTCGGCGGCGGGTCCGCCGGCGACGGGACCACCCTGTTGCGCGAACTCCTGCGGCAGGGAGCGAGCGACAGCGTGGTCTGCCTGTTCGCCCCCGACGAAGTACGGCAATGTGCCGCCGTTGGCGTTGACAACGAGGTGTCACTCGTCGTTGGGGGCAAAGTCGATCGCCTGCACGGCGAACCGCTGCCCGTGACCGGCCGCGTCCGCTTGCTCCACGAAGGCACCTATATCGAGCCGGAGGTGAGGCACGGTGGTCGGCGCGTCAAGCGTATGGGCGCGACGGCCCTCGTCGAACTTCCCGGACAGAATCGGTTGGTTCTTCATTCCCTTCGCCATCCTCCGTTTAGTCTGGGACAGTTGACCTGTCTGGGCATACGACCGCACGAGCAGCGCATCCTGGTCGTCAAAGCCGCCATCGCCTACAAGGCGGCATACGCTCCCCTCGGCGGCACCATCGTCGAAGTCGATACGCCCGGTTTAACCGCCGTCAATCCCGAACGCTTCTGCTATCGCCACGTTCGCCGACCTCTGTATCCTCTCGACGAACCTTCAACTCGCGCCATCCTCCCGGAGTGAGTGCGTTGTGCGGTTTCACTCCGCGTGCGTATAATGTCGATAGGAGTTACCGGACAAAACCCGTCGGAAGGCAGGCGATCCATCCCGACGTTCGATCGGTTGGGTAGGAAAGCCCGACTTTCGGTAGAGACAAGCTATTTGAAAGGCGACACGCATGGCGAGCGCGAATGTGATCGAGTTGACCTCGGCGAATTGGGAAAAGGAAGTCGCGCAGAGCGAGATCCCCGTTCTGGTAGACTTTTGGGCTGTCTGGTGCGGCCCCTGTCGCATGTTGGCACCGACGATTGATAAGGTCGCCGCCCAGTTCGCGGGCAAGGTCAAAGTCGGCAAGCTGAACACCGATGAATCGCAAGACATTGCCATTAAGTATGGCATTTCCGCCATCCCGCAGATTCTTCTGTTCAAGGGCGGCGATCAGCCTATCGACAAACAGATCGGCAATCAACCGATGGACAACATCGTGAAGATGCTCAATCGCGCGCTCGAATAGTGAGCGAGCCGGAGTGCCGTCCCGAACCGCTGACGAGGACTTTTTCCTTCCGGCGTTTCGGGACGCTCCATTCAAGTTTGCGGGGGTAGCTGGCCGATTTAGAAGGAGACTTCGAATCGCGCCATGTGAGGATCCCCCGAATGGACTCTGCTCCCGTCTCCGCGTCCTCGTTGCCAATCGAGACATCTCCGGGCGCGTTGGGTGAGCTGGTCGTGCAGAACGGCCGGCAGAAGGGCGCGCGGCGCGCGTTGGTATCGGCGTTGACGCTCCTCGGCAGCGATCCCCAATGCGAGTTTCATTTGAACGTCGAGGGGGTCGAGCCGTTGCACTGCGCCATCGTACAGGGCAGCGCCGGCTTGCTCTTGCGCGACCTGGACACCGCCTCCGGCTCGTTCGTCAACGGCGAATCCGTTCGTGAAACCCTCTTACAAGATGGCGACATCCTCGCCGTCGGGCCGTTTCAATTCGCTCTTTTTCTGTCCCCACGCGCCGAACCGGCGAACGCGGCGTCGCTTCAGGCCGAGCGCGATGCGTTGCGCATTCAGGCAGCGGCGGTGGCCGCTCAACAGGCTGCCTTGGCCGAAGAAGAAGCACAGCTGCAACAACGGGGCAAGGCGCTGGTTCGACAAAAAGAACAATTGGCCGCGCATCTCGACGAGCGCCGCAAACAGCTTCTCGGTCTGCGCGAGCAAGTTCGGCGCGCTCGAACGAACCTGAAAACCGAGACGGAAGAAGCGCGGCGACAGATCGCGGAGATGCGCGCGGCGTTCGACAAAGAGCGTGACGCCGTGCGCGCCGAGATGCAGCGGGCCGAGAAAGAACGGCGACGATTCGCGGAGTTGCGGAAACGTCTCAAGAAACGGTGGAAGAAGCATTGGCACCTCCACGAGAAAGCCTTGGGGCAGCGCGAGCAAGAAGTGATTGCGGATCGCGCCACCATCGAGCGGGATGCGGAAACGCTGAGGCGGGAGCGCGTGCTGATGACGCAGGCGCAGCTCCGATTTAACGGCGAAATGGAACTGGGCCGACGCCAGCTCCACGACGAATGGCAGCAGCTTGGATTGGCTCAACAACAATGGGAAGTCTGTTTGAATCAGGAGCAGATGGAGCGCGGCCATCGACTGCGCGAACTGGATCGGAAAATGGCGGCGACGGCGACGGCGGAGCAAGCGTTGGCCGAGCAACGCCGACTCGCGGAAGATCTTCATCTAAGACTATGCAGGGAGGCGGAAGGGTTGGAGTGCCGCATCAACAATCGGCGCGCGAAACTGCTGGAATGTGAAAAACGAGCGATGGAAGGTTCGCCGCAACGATCGGTCGAGGAGCCAACTGCCATCGTTGTCTCTCGTCGCCCCGAACCGGAAACGCCGCGCGTTTTGGAGCGCCTGGCCGGCGATTTGGCCGATCAGCGACGCCGGTTGCTCGAACAGTGGCAGTGTTTGCTGAAGCTCCATGAGGCGTGGGAACCGGAGCGATCCGCCCTTCTCGCACAATTTGAGGCGTCGGCGAGAGAACTGGTCTTGGTCGAGCAACGGCTGACGGAGCGCGAAAAAAATCTGATGGTCTCCGAGGACGATCTCGGCCGTCGCCATCAAGCTCTGGCCGATGTTCGGTATTCGCTGGAGGCCTGGCAAGCCCGGTTGACGGCGCGCGAAACCTTCTTGGACAACGAGCGTGCCATGCTCCTGGCCGATGTGAGGGCGCGCGAAGAATTGGCCGAGGCTCGGATGCAGCGCTTGGAAGACATGCGGCAACGGCGGGCACGACGGCGCGGTCAGGAAATCGAAGAGTTGCGCGTGGCCCGCAATCTGCACGAACGGATGCGCCGCGATTACGCGCTGTTGTGGCAGGAATGCCAGGATCGACGCGGCGCACTCATTCACGAGCAGCGCGAGTTTGCCGCCAAGGCGCTGGCTCTGGAGCAGTTTCGTCAAGAGTTGCTCGGTCGAGCCGCCGACTCGCCGGAAGTCGAGAAGCGCCTGGAACGCCTGCACCGCCGCCACAAGGCTCGTCTTCAGGCGGAGGAACACGATCTGAAGCGCGAACGAGACGCCGTCGTGGCGGACACCCAACGACTCGATCGCCGTGCGGCAAGTCTCGTCGAACGAGAAGAAAAGAATCTCCTCCAACACGAGGAATGGATGCGGCAAATAGCCGATTGGGAAGATCGGCACGAAGCGGCTACCGATTTGGAAGAGCAACGACGCCAAGAGTTACAACATTGGCAAATGCTTCACGAAGTGGATCGGCGTCAACTGCTCGAATTGCGCGAGGAGGTAGAGCGCATCGCTCGTCTGCTGCTGGAAGAAGGCGAGATCGGCGAAAGGGAGTCAATCGCGGCCTAATCTTGAACTTCGGCAAGCTCAAGTTTGCAACGTCCCGACGATTTCTCGGACGCTGCTCGCGCCCAGGTGCGCGACTGCTTCGGGGAGTCGATCGACCGTCCGCATCGACGCGGTCGGATCGTAGAAATTGACCGTTCCCATCTGGACCGCGCTCGCCCCCGCAACGAGAAACTCCATCGCATCGTCCACGGTGGCGATGCCGCCGATGCCCACAATCGGCACGTTCAACTGCCGCGCCACCTGATGGACGATCCGCAGTGCCAGAGGCTTGATGGCCGGGCCGCTCAGACCGCCGGTGACGTTGCCGAGGATCGGCCGTCGCCGCCGCCAATCGAGAGCCAGTCCGACGAAGGTATTAACCAGCGAAAGGGCATCTGCTCCCGCCTCGACCGCCGCCCGGGCGATGGGAACGATGTTCGTGACGTTCGGCGTTAGCTTGGCGAGGATTGGCAAGGGACAGACGGCGCGCACGCGCTGCACGACGCGCCGCGTAGCCTCCGGCTCGATGGCGAAGTCGATGCCCCCCGCCACGTTCGGACACGACAGATTCAATTCCACCGCCGCGATGCCCGTCTCTCGCCCCAACAGGGCCGCCATGTCCACGAAATCGTCTTCGTTCTCGCCCGCGATGTTGGCGATAATGGAGGTCGGCAAAGTGCGCAGATAGGGCAGGTGATGTCGAATAAAGTATTCGATGCCGTCGTTGTCGAGTCCGATGGCGTTGAGCATGCCGGAGGGAGTTTCCACGGTTCGAGGCGGAGCGTTGCCGGCGCGCGGATGGCGCGTCACGGTTTTCGGCACAACGCCACCGAGCCGAGAGAAGTCCACGGCTCCTGCCATTTCGCGCGCGTAACCGAATGTGCCCGAAGCGACGAGGATCGGGTTCTTCAGCGAAAGACGGCCCAAGCGAACGGATAGATCGATCATCGCGCCACGACTTCTCGACAACTAGGAAGCGGATTCTGCAATCACCGTTGCTGTTTTATGGAGAAACCCGCTTCGTCGCCAAAAGGAGTAATGGATCGGACAAAGAGTCGGTCTATGCGTCGTTCGACTCGGCGCGCGTCGTGCGCCAGGTATGAGGCGGCATGCCTCGGCGGCGTTTGAAGGCGCGGTAGAAGCTCGATAAATCCTCGTAGCCGCTCTCGAACGCGATGCTCAGAATGCTGCGCGAGGAGTCGGCCAACAATCGGCAGGCGTAGTCGATTCGGAGACTTGTCAGATAGGAAGACCAAGATTCTCCGGTTATTTCTCGAAAGAGTTGCGTGAAGAGTCGGCGGCTCATGGCGAGTTCGGAGGCCGCATGGTCCAAGTCCGTGGCCTCGAAGAAGCGATGGGTAAGCTCGGCGATGTACATGGACATGGTTTTTCGATGGTCGGACGACGCATCGGTGGGCGCGGCGGGAGGAAGCATCTCGAAATGAGACCGTGCCAGCTTGGTCAGAAGTTGCAGCGTAAGCCCCAGCATGAGGGTGTTGCGGCCGGGGCGCGTGAGCGTCTGCTCGAAAAGAAGCTGGCGGAGGTCGGCTCGAACCTGAACGGTCAACGGCTTGCTCGTGGGCAACAAACCCGGTGGAAGGTGTTGCAGCAGCGTGGGTTCGTGCCGCAATACGGCGGGCGCGATGCAGATGCCATAGAGCGCCAACGGTTCGGAGGGATTATCCTCGATGCGATGCACGCGGCCGGTCGGCACGAAGAGAATGTCGCCCGCTTGAGCGGGATGACGGCGGTCGTCGATGCCAAACACGCCGATCCCCTTGAGAACATAGAAGATCTCCATGAAATCGTGGCATTGAGCGCTCATGCGAAAGTCGGGAGCGTGATGGCTTTCCAGCACGAATACGCCGTGCGGAGGCAGCGCAACCTCGACGGGTCGGCGTTGATAGCTTTGTTCCACGACTTCGTCTCCGTTAGGTCGCGGCAGGATCGATCTCCTCTGGACGATACAAGACTCGGCCTTCCATGCCGCCGGACACGGTGAGAATCTGCCCGCTAACGTGGCCGGAGAGGTGGCTCGACGCCAAGTACACCACGGCCATCGCCATGTCGTGTGTTCTACCGATTTTGCGGAGAGCGATTGTCTGTTTGGCGCGTTGGAGCGCCGCCGGATCGAGTCCCGATTGCAGCTTTTTCGCCGTCAAAGTCCAGCCGGGACAGACTACGTTGACCCGACCGCGCGGGGCGAGAAGGCAGATCTCGTTCTTCAAAGTCCGCGCCAAACCATAGATCGCTCCGGCTTTGGCAGCCGCATAATCGGCGTGGCCGGACTCGCCGAAGATACCCGCCGTCGAACCGATCAGAACGGCGGCGGGGTCCGCGACCTGGTGCCGAGCGATCCCGCGAAAGAAGGCACGCGCGCTCAAGAAGACCGAAGTAAGGTTGACGGCCAGCGTATCGTTCCATTGTTCGAGCGACATCTCGTGCAACGGGACATGGGCGGTCGGCCAGAATCCGGCATTGGCGATCAGGATCTCGACCGGACCAAGCCCGGTCTCGATCTCGGCGAACATCCGTTCGACATCGTCTTCCCGCGTGAGATCCGCGCTTACGGGCACGCACGCGGACCCCAGCTCGTTCGCGAGCGCGTGGACGGTGTCGCCGTGTTCGTTGTAATGAGCCGCCACTCGCGCCCCCTCCATTGCGAAGGCGCGCACCAACTCGCCACCGATGCCGCCGGACGCTCCCGTCACGAGTACGACGCGATCGGACAGTTTGCTTTCCATGCGTTTTTCTCCACGGGAAGAGGCGGTTGCCATTGTCGCTATTGTCGTCAAAATCGTTCGTTTCGACACGGCAATAATTTTTTCAACTTCTCTCCGCCTCTCCAAGTGCTATCCTAAAGAATAGGCAGCCTCACGGACGAGCGCCGGGGCGAGAGATCGAGTCCGAATTTCTTACGGTCCACAGACCAGAAAGCTCTCGAATACGCGAATATGGAATTGGCCCGCAATCTAAAAGTCGATAGCGTCTCTCGCTTGCACCCGACGCCGCCGTGGCAAGTCCGACCGGATCAGAGCGTGGCGGAAGCCGTCGCTCTGATGCGGCAGCACCGGGTGGGCTGCGTTCTCGTCTGTCCCGATGAAGACGAGTTGCTCGGCATCTTTACCGAGCGCGACCTGATGCGGCGCGTCCTAGCCGTGGGTTTGCCGTTGAGCGTGCCCGTGGCCAAGTGCATGACCCGCAACCCCGTTGTCGTGCATCCCAAAGATTCCATCGGCGCGGCCGTGCGCCGCATGGAAGAGGGCGGTTATCGGCATCTGCCCGTGGTCGATCCGGCGGGAAGACCTCTGGGCGTTTTGTCCGTTAAGCGTATCGTCCATTATTTGGCGGAGCATTTTCCGTCGATCGTATATAACCAGCCTCCCGATCCCAACGTCGTGCCCCTCGAAGCGGAGGGTGCCTGAGACGAGAGGCCATCCCGCCTGGAGGCTTCTTTTCAATGACGGTTGCGAATCTCTCCACCCCCCGATCCCACTCACCCATCCCCGTTGAAGAAGTAACCGAGGCGACGATTCGATTGGCCGGCGATTCCGGCGACGGCATGCAGCTGGCCGGGACGCAGTTCATGCAAACCTCGGCGATGCTCGGCAACGACATCAGCACCCTCCCCGACTTCCCCGCCGAGATTCGCGCTCCGGCAGGGACTCTTGCCGGCGTCTCCGGCTTTCAGATCCATTTCAGCAGCACCGAAATTCACACGCCCGGCGACCAGCTCAATACCCTCGTCGCCATGAATCCGGCGGCGTTGAAATCCAACCTGAAAGATCTCGAACCCGGCGGCATCCTCATCGTCAACGCGGACGCCTTTGCCGCCGGCGATCTGCATAAGGCCGGCTACCCCGCCAATCCACTCCAAGACGGCTCCCTCAAGGGCTATCGTCTTTTCGCCGTGTCGATTACCAAACTCAACCGCGAAGCCGTGTCCGAATTGAAACTCAGCACGCGCGAAGCGGATCGCTGCAAAAACTTCTTCGCGCTCGGTCTGGTGTATTGGCTGTACGAACGATCTCTGGAACCGACGCTGAAATGGATTCAGTCGAAGTTCGGCAAAAATCCCAGCGTCCGGGAAGCCAACGCCCGCGCCCTGAAGGCCGGTTACAACTACGGCGAGACGACCGAGGCCATGCCGGTGCATTACCGCGTGTCCAAAGCCGCCATTGCGCCGGGCCGCTATCGCAAAATCACCGGCAACGAAGCGCTGGCCATCGGCTTGGTGGCGGCGAGCAAGCGAGCAGATTTGCCCTTGGTTTACGCTACCTATCCCATAACTCCCGCATCGGACATCTTGCATCAGCTGGCCGAGCTGAAGCGCTACGGCGTGCGCACCCTGCAAGCCGAGGACGAGATCGCCGCCATCGGCGCGGCTATCGGCGCTTCCTTTGCCGGGACGCTCGGCGTCACCGGAACCAGCGGTCCCGGCATCTGTCTGAAATCGGAGGCGATTGGCCTGGCCGTGATGACCGAGTTGCCCGTCGTCATCGTCGACGTGCAACGCGGCGGGCCGAGTACCGGTTTGCCCACGAAGACCGAGCAAGCCGATCTCCTGCAAGCCATGTTCGGACGCAACGGCGAATGTCCCGCGTGCATCCTCGCGCCGTGTTCCCCTTCGGACTGCTTCGACATGGCTTTCGAGGCCGTGCGCCTTGCCGTGGGCTTTATGACGCCGGTATTCGTGCTGTCCGACGGCTATCTGGCCAATGGAGCGGAGCCGTGGCCGATCCCCGATCCCGCGAAATTGCCGCGGATTCCCGTTCGCTTCGCTCCAGCGCACGTCGGTGGCAACGGCACGTCCAACGGCAACGGCGAGGCCGTTTTTCATCCTTACGAGCGCGATCCACGGTTGGTGCGTCCTTGGGCTGTGCCCGGCACCCCAGGTTTGGAGCATCGCATCGGCGGACTCGAAAAGGAAGACGTGACCGGAAACGTCAGCTACGATCCCGCCAATCACGAACACATGATTCACACGCGCGCTCAAAAGATCGCCAATATCGCCAATGAGATTCCGGAGTTGTCGGTCGTGGGACCAGCCGAGGGCGACGTACTCGTTCTCGGTTGGGGCGGAACCTACGGCTCCATCGTGACGGCTTGCCAACGGGCGCAGCGCAAAGGCTTGAAGGTAGCCCACGCCCACTTGCGCTACCTCAACCCCATGCCACGCAACACCGGCGAGGTTCTCAAACGCTACCGCAAAGTGTTGATCCCAGAGTTGAACGGCGGACAACTGCGGATGCTGATCCGCGCGACGTATCTCATCGACGCCATTGGACTCAACAAGATCCAAGGCAAACCGTTCCTGGTCGGCGAAATCGAGGCGAAAATCACAGAAGTTCTGAGTGCTGAGTGCTGAGTGCTGAGATATAGACTCAGCACTCAGCACTCAGAACTTAGAACTCAGCACTCATTTAGATCGATCGAAAGGTAACGCAAATGTCTACCCTGACGACTTTACATACGCTCTCACCGAAAGACTTGGCCAGCGATCAAGAGATCCGCTGGTGTCCCGGTTGCGGCGATTACTCGATTCTGGCGCAGATGAAGAAAGCGTTGGCCGGTCTCGGCATACCGCGCGAGAAATTCGTCTTCATCTCCGGCATCGGTTGCTCCAGCCGCTTCCCGTATTACATGAACACCTATGGTTTTCATACCATTCACGGCCGCGCTCCAGCCATCGCCACCGGAGTCAAATTGGCTCGACCCGACCTCAGCGTCTGGGTCATCACCGGCGACGGCGACGGACTGTCCATCGGCGGCAACCATCTCATCCACGCCATCCGCCGCAACATGGACCTCAAGATCATCTTGTTCAATAACGAAATCTACGGTCTGACAAAGGGGCAATACTCGCCGACCTCGCGCATCGGCACGCGAACCAAGTCGAGTCCGCTCGGCTCGATCGACACGCCGTTGCGACCGCTCTCTCTGGCTCTCGGCGCGGATGCCACCTTCGTCGCCCGTACCATCGACATCGACATTCATCACCTGACCGAAACGCTGAAGCGCGCCGCCGCCCACAAGGGGACGGCGTTCGTCGAGATCTATCAGAACTGCAAGATTTTCAACGACGGCGTCTTCGAGTATGCCACCGACAAAAGCGTGAAGTCCGACAACGTGCTGTCCTTGCAACACGGACGACCGCTGGTGTTTGGGAAGGATCAGAACAAAGGCATCCGTCTGCACGGATTGAACCCGGAAGTCGTCGATTTGGGCAACGGCATCGCCAAAGACGATCTTCTCGTCCACGACGAAAAGGCCGACGAGCCGAGCTTGGCGTATTTGCTGAGCCGTATGGTCCATCCCGAATTTCCCGAGTGCATCGGCGTCTTCCGAGCCGTCGAACGACCGACCTACGAACACGTTCTCAACCACCAGATGGAAGAGACCATCGCCTCTCGCGGCGCGGGTAAACTCGAAGACTTGTTCGCCAGCGATGAAACCTGGATTGTGGAGTGAAGAGAAGTAGCCAGTAGCCAGTAGCCGGTAGCAACGAATCAACAATCGTTGAAGTTGCCGACCGACCACCGATTACAGAGAGGCTATCTGCAAAGTCCCTCCTCGCCCCTGTACTCAGGGGAGAGGGGCTTTTGGGGCGGCCTCTGACTACTGACTACTGGCCTCTGACTACTGACTACTGGCTACTGACGACTGGCCTCTGACGACTGGCCTCTGACTACTGACTACTGACTACTGACTACTGGCTACTGACTACTGCCTACCATGAATTGTCCCCATTGTGCTTACGATAATCTGCCGGGGAGCGAACAGTGCGGTCACTGTCTCGCCGACCTGACGCAACTCGATCGCCCCGTGGCACAAGATCGGGTCGAGCGCAGTTTGATGGAAGATACGGTGCGCGATTTGCACCCAACTCCGGCGATCACCCTACCGCCAACAGCGTCCGTCCAACAAGCCCTCGACCTGATGTTGCAGCATCAAATCGGGGCGATTCCGATCGTTGACGGCGGCGACGTTCTTGTGGGGATTATCACCGAGCGCGATCTGCTGACGAACGCGAGCGATCCGAGCGCAGAATCCGCGCCGTTGTCCGTGGGCGACCTGATGACCTCAAATCCGACGACGGTACGCGCGAGCGATTCGCTGGCCTTTGCGCTCCATCAAATGGACGCGGGCGGCTACCGTCATCTCCCCGTTTTGGAAAACGGCCAACTGCTCGGCATCATCTCCGTGCGCGATATGCTGCGTCGTATCATGCGCGCGTGCAAAACGCGCGGGTGGTAATCGATTCGAACTTGTGTTTGGAGTCGTGAAAACGGTAAGCTACCTGAGGATAAGCGTACCCCGATGGTTGTAGAGGTAAATGATGACTCCTGTATCGATGCTCCGCGCAACTTTGGACGATCTGTATCGAGAGGAAGGCAAGGCGGAACTCATCGGCGGAAGGATCGTACGTTTTATGGCATCGGGACACTTGCCGGGAGTTGTGGCGGAAGAGATCTTTGTCGGCCTACGCCTGTATGTGAAAACGCATCGACGCGGAATTGCGCATGCCGATGGGGTGGGCTATGCCGTGCCGGAACTTCCTTCGGGAAGAGAATCGTTCTCTCCCGACGCATCGTATTTCTCGGGAGTTCTACCGCCCAATCGGATGCGTTTTATGGAAGGTCCGCCGGACTTGGCCGTCGAAGTGCGAAGTGCAAACGACTATGGAAATGCCGCGGAAGAGGAGATGGAATCGAAAAGGGCGGACTATTTCGCCGCGGGCACTCTCGTCGTTTGGGATGTCGATCCACAAGCGGAAACGGTATCCGTATACCGGGCCGCCGATCCAGGACATCCCAGCGTGTATCGACGGGGCGAAACCGCGGAGGCGGAGCCGGCCGTGCCAGGTTGGAAAATGGAAGTAGACGAGATCTTTCCGGCGTGATCCCATCTTCTTCTTCAATAGGTTCCCATTCGCCGGTGTTAATCTCCACAGAAAAGCTAATCGGGCACTCTCTGTATCTGTATATTGTCTTGTCCCAGCTTCTCTTGCAATTGTATCGGCCAATCCCACGCTTTCGCCTCGGCGTCATCCTTCACATGGAGGCGAACCTTACGCGGAAGGGCCAACGCCACGGCCTGCGGCACATCGAGGACGCGCAACACGTTGAGAAAAATCGGTCCCTGCCGATGGGATGCGGGCAGATGCCACAAGTCCAACCGCTCCACCTCCGGTTCGAACAGGGCGGCATAAAGGGCGATGCCGGCCATGTCGTTTTTCCCTTGTAGCCAGCGCGGCACGCCTTTGAGATCCGGCACGTCGCGCAGGCAAGCCAACGCTCGCCGGGCGTCCCATACTCGCCGACTGTCGAGCGTTTGGCCGAGTAGGGCGAAGCGGCGGCGGATCTGCTGCCCGCGGGGCTTGCCGTCGAATTGGCTGACTTCGGACCAGCGCGTCGGCCCGATGCCGCGCGGCGTCACGGTGGCGAACGCCCACTTGTGGGTTTGCAATGTCTTGCGAAGTTGGGCGAACCGCGCTTCGTCGCGCTTGGGCGCGTCCGCCGTTTGCAGCGCCTCCTGGAAGGCGGGACCGAGATCGGCGATCCATTCCTTCCACCCCGCTTCATCGAGGATATTGACGATAACATTACTAGGTTTACTTCCATTGTCCGCCGTCGTCAGCCACAAGCGCAGTTCGACCTGCTCCTCACTCACGAAATCGTAGGCGCGCAGCCGGATGCCGTCGCGCTTGACATCGTGGACCAAACGAGCATTAGGCACCGGCGGATGCTCTGGCCAGTTGCGGAAGACGCGGCTGCGCAACTCTTGCGTTAGCTCCGGCGCGCGCCCTTTCCACCACTCGCGGGCCACCTCGGCGGATTGCGGTTGTTCGATTTTGGCGGCTTGCACGAACGATTCGTGGATCGAGGCGTTCCTCGCGTCGGCGGGCGGGCGGTCGAACACCTTCAGTTGTCGTGGCGTCAACTTCGCCGGTTCGTCGTCGCGGACCTCGCCGAGATCGTTTTTCAACCAGCGGTTCATCCACCGAAAGGCACCGACGCGCAGTTCTGGCGTATCTTTGTGCGGCCCCTTCGTTTCGAGCAGTTGGAAGCGATCCGTTGCGCCGTACAGCGCATAGATTTTGCGCGCCTTGTCGGCGAGGCGTCGATACCCGGCGACGGGGAAAATATCGTCCGCGTCGCTGTTGCCCAACAGTAGCGGGCGCGGGGCGCACAGCGCCGCCACATGGGCGAAGTCCCAGCGATAGGTGTTTACCGGATACATGCAATCGCAGTGTCCGGAAATCACGCCGTCGCGCAGACGGGGCACGACGCCTTCGAGAACGTGACATTGCAGATCGGTTATGCCCGCCACGGGTACGATGCACTGCACGCGATCGTCGGCTGCCGCCACCCACCACGATGTCGCGCCACCGCCGCTTCGTCCCGTGATGCCGAGTTTCTTGGCATCCACCTCTTTCCGCGTCTGCAAATAGTCGAGGCCGCGCATGGCATTCCAGCACTCGACCCCCGCGGGAGTATAGCCCAACGCCTGCCACCACCACATTCCTCGGCTATAGGTTCCGTGATGCTCGCCCGGTATCTCGCCCAGCTCCAGGGTATCGAGGACCAAACAAACGTATCCGTGTTCGGCAAACCATGCTCCATGACGCTGATAGTAGACCTTGCTGCCGTAGGACACCTTGTCGAGAACGACATTGGCGTGGCCGCAAACGTACACCACGGCCGGAGCGGGCAGTTTGGCTCGTTTGGGAACATACAAATTGGCCGTGACGTACAGCCCTGGACGCGATTGAAAGTGCAGCTTCTCGACGGTAAACAAATCCGTCTCGACTTTGCCGGTGACAGTGGCATGGAGATCGGTGCGCGGCGGCAAAGGCCAAAGACCAATCGAATCGAGAAACTGTTGGCGATATTCCGGGCGCTTTTTCTCCCATTCGGCGCGCGTCCGGATCTCGGCGAGATCGGCCTCGGCGATGCGCTTCACTTGCGAGCGAAAATAGCCGTCGAGCAGACGGTCGCCGCGCGCGGTCGCCGAGGCGGGTTTCTCTTCGCCTCGAAGAGACGGAACGAGGATGACGAACGGAAGGATCAGCAAGCAGCTTCGAGGAGACATAACGACGACTCCAAGGAAAATCGGTGGGTAGGCTTCCATCGGATTGTAGGGGCGAGAGTCGTTGCGTTAAAGCCCCAGATCGGCGTTTGCTGCGGTTGACGCCGATCCGCTCGCCGACAAGAACTTTACGAGGTCGTCTCTGCTTCAACGCGGCAGCCCCATATAATCCCATGAAACACGCGGCGATAGACCTTCCATCACGAGTACCTGCCATGAATGCTCATTACCTTATCCGCGACACTTCGTCCATCTTCAGCCCCGCCCTGCTGTTTTACAAGGATCTCATTCGAGCCAACCTCGCGCGAGCAATCGAGGTGGCCGGCGACCCGCTGCGCCTGTGCCTGCACGCCAAGACGCACAAAACACCGGAGATCATCCGCATGGCCCTGGATGCCGGAATTCGCAAGCACAAATGCGCCACCATTGCCGAGGCGGAGATGCTCGCCCGCTGCGGTGTCGTGGACGTGTTGATCGCCTATCCTCTCGTCGGTCCCAACTGTGGCCGCCTCGTTCAGCTAATGCGCGCCTATCCCGCCTGTCGATTTTCGGTTCTGGCCGATCATCCCGTGGGAATCTCCGCTCTGTCTCAGACGCTCGACGCCGAGGGGTTGCAGGCGGATGTTTTGCTCGACATCGATGTGGGCCAACATCGCACCGGCATCGCTCCGGGCGGCGAAGCCATCGAACTCTACGAGCGGATTCATCGTTCGCCGGGTCTACGCGCCGGAGGGTTGCACGTTTACGACGGCCACAATCATCAAGAGAGTTTTGTCGAACGGCAACGCGCGGTGCAAACGCAGTTGCAGCCCGCCCTCACATTACGTGAGACGCTGCTGCAAAAGGGCTTGCCCGTACCGCGATTCGTCGCCGGGGGAACGCCGACTTTCCCCATCCACGCGCGTCTCGAAGTGCCCGGCCTCGAATGCTCGCCCGGCACGCTCGTTTTGCACGACGACGGCTACGGCAGCCGTTTTCCCGATCTGGCTGGATTCACGCCGGCCGCGCTGCTGTTGACGCGCGTCGTCAGCCGGCCGACGCCGACCCGAGTCACCCTCGATCTGGGTTACAAAGCGGTCTCGGCCGATCCCCCCGCCGGCAAACGCTGCCTCCTGCTCGACGTTCCAGAGTATCGAGCCGTGGCCCAGAACGAGGAGCATCTGGTCGTCGAAACCCCCGCCGCCGACCGCTATCGCCCCGGCGACACCCTCTTCGCCATACCGACGCACATTTGCCCCACGGTGGCACTCCATCAACACGCATACGTCATCGAAAACGGCGAGGTGACGGACAAGTGGCTCATCGCCGCGCGCGACCGCATCTTGACAGTATGACCCAGCCCGGAGCGCCAGCGAGCGCGTGACCCAGCCCGGAGCGCAAGCGACGGGTCGCGGCCAATCGCAAGGATCTCGGTCCTTTTGCTATCCATGACATTTCTGCCATGGTTATTGGTGATTTCGCGTCCCGTTTCATGCTTCTATCAGTAAATGCCATTCCGTGAAGATCGCTTCCAACAGCATGAACCGCCGGAACCGTTAGGGGCGTGGCTCGGTGGCGAAGCCGAGAAGGGTGAGCCAAAAGCGCTCGTAATACTCGCGGCGATGTTGACGCAGTCGCCACACTTCGCCGGAGCCGAGGTACACCACCCGACCCTTCTTGGCTTCTCCAATCACGAGAAACGGTTGATCTTTGCCGTCTTTCATGCGCGCTTTGTCGTCGTCGAGCGCGGCGAGAACCACGCCGTTGGACTTGACGCTTGCCACCGGATAATAGCTGTAGAAACCATTCCGCGTCTCGCCGGGGCTTTTTTGGTCGAAGAAGTCGCGCCAGCCGGCCGTCCTCTCGTTGACTTTGTCATTGAGTCGGATAAAAGGATAAACAACCTCGGTTTTAGGGAAAATGAGACGGCGCGGCTTGCTGGTGTCGATGTCTTTGCCGAGAAGTTGGGGATCGCCGAGGACGACGGGCAAAAGGTCGAGCAGGGGATCGAGCTTGCGATCCGCGTCCTTGCGAACGAGTTGGCGCGCGTTGACCGGACCCGCGATGGAGATAAGTCCGCCGCCCTTTTCGCGCACCCAATCGCGGAGCGATTTGTGCGCTTCGCCGGAAAGGAGCGTCCAATCCGGATCGAAGGCAACGATGGCATCGTAGGCATCGAGCTTGGCGGGGAATGTGTCGAGCAGTCGCTCCGCCGGGACACCTTGATCCACGCCGGGACGACGTTTCTCTCGACCCGGCGGAGGTTGCAACAGGATCGACAGCGCAACGTGCTTTCGTTCGCTCTCTTTGATCAGGAGCGAACGAAGAAATTGATACTCGCGCGTCGGCGAACCGGCGAACAACAGGACGCGAACGAAACGAGGCTCGCGCTCCTTTTCTGGAGCCGGGGCGGAAAGCGCGAAGACCGCGAAGGTTAGGGAGAATCCAAGAGAGAGGACGCAACGAACCATGAGTGCCTCCATTGGCCGATGAACCGTCGATCGAAGGACGCGGAGTCGGTTTCCGAGGCCGACGCTCCCCTCTCCCTAGTATACAGGGAGAGGGGAGCGGATGGAGTGCTACTCGCTGCCTCCCTCGCCGGTACTCACACCGGCCGCGGCGAGGGCCATCTCCGACTTATTTAGAAAAGTGCCCTCCCAAGGCGCGACGTTCGCCTCGTTGCCGGACGAATCGTCTCGAACGATCGCGTCCTCCTCCGCATTGGACGAATCGTCGAACGCGACATCGTTGGAATTCTCGTTGACTGGCTCGGCTAAGTTGTTGGCCAAATCCTCAATCGACGAGCCGGGCAGCCCCATGCTGCTCAGCCGCATCGACGTACTCTCTCCCACCCAGCCGGTCGCGCCGAAGACGTTGCTGTTCTGGATGGGGACGAGACTCGATGCGGTGGGCGCGAAAGCGATTCCCGTCGTTGTCGGGGTGGGCGAGGCCGACGCGGTAAAGCTGAAGGAGACGAAACCGTTGGCCTCGTTGCCGATTGATGGAAGCGCGACGACTGGCGCGGTAGGCGTGCCGGCCGGTGCGGCTGGGGCTGCGCCGGGTGGAACGCCGACTTGCACGGAGCCTGGCGGGAAGCTGAGACTGCCGGACCCGGTGTAGAGTCCGCCGCCCATTCGGCCCCCGGCGGACGCCGTGAAGTAGCTGCCTGAAGAGAACGAAAAACTACTGGAGCTGAAGAAGCCGGTGGAGCCGGTTCCGGAACCGAGACCACCGTAACCCGAACCCTGAATCGTGGGAAGTTGCCCGATCGAGATGGTGGAATTGGCCAAGAACGGGACGAGTGTATTGGCGATGGGCGATCCCAAGCCGGTGGCAATGTCGTAGCCGGTTCCCGCCGAGTAGCCGTTCGAGCCGGTTGTGATGTCGTGGAAGATCTTGCTATAGTTGCCGTTGCTCAACGAGTTGTACAACGTCGTTTGGACTTCGTTGGTATCGAGCGCATTTCCGCCTTGGGCGATGCGTTGTTGATCGGCCAAAGCGATAATCGATGCCCACTGCGGCGAGCCAGCGCTGGTTCCGCCCACCTCGGTCCAGCCGCCGCTCAGCCCGTAGGCCGGGCTGGGGATGCTGTCGTAGACGGCGTAGCCGGAGTTGGGATCGGCGTTGTAGGACACATCGGGCGTCATGCGCGAGTACGAATAGACTCCGGTAGACGGGTTGTAGACGTTGGGGAAGCCGTAGGTATTGTTAATCGATGCCTGATTGTATTGGTACGATGGCTCGCCTTCGTAGGCCGCCGCGCCTCCGCCGCTGCCGGACCATGCCGATTCGCTCCCGTAGACGGCTCCTCCCGACGAGGTGGAAGTGGTGGACAGCGTCGTTCCTCCCACGGCCAACACATACGGAGACGTTGCCGGATAAATGGGACCGTTATAGGCTCCATTGTCTCCCGAAGCGGCGATGAAGACCACGCCGGGGTTGGTGCTTGGGGGGATGAAGTACGAATCGTAGCTGCTCTCGGTACTGAACTCGTTTTGTCCCCAGCTCATGGAGACGGCGACCACCCCCTTTTGCGACGCGGCATATTGCACGGCGGTGAGGAGGCTTGCCGAGCCGGATAGGTTTTGATTCCCCGCCTCGACGAGAAGAATGTTGGCCTGCGGAGCGATGGCATGCGCCCATTCCACGTCCAGCGAGGTTTCGAGCGCCCAACCGCCGGTGGAGTCTTGACTCAGACTGGAAGCCGAACCGCCGTTGTACGAGACAACATTCAGCGTCGGCCCGTTGGTGGTGTTGAACTGTTGCAGATTGAACTGAGTGTTAAACTGCTTCACGTCGCTGACGATGTTCGGATCGTAATAGGCGTCCACGATGGCGATGGTTTCGCCGGCTCCGGTGATGCTTTTCCCGTTGACCTGCGGAATCGAGTTGAAGCCATAGGCTTGCTGGATCTGCTGGGGCGTGTAACCGGACACGGCGGGGCCGGTCATCGGCGCGGTCTGCGGCACGACGGCCAACATCGGCTCCACGACGCCGTTGGCCGACAGCAACGCGCGCGTCTCCAATTCCTCCAATTCGAGCAGCGTGCGCCGCTCCGGACGCTTCTGCTTCTCGACGACATAGGGCGAAAACCATTTCTTGAGATTGCGCGGCAATCTCATGCCCGTACCCTCGAACACGGTAAAATCCTCCAAAAGTGGCGACGAATGGGATGAGGAGAGGAATGGGCGGACTTTGCCCGAATGGTGCTATTTTGATAACTTGGTAAAGTCAAGTAAAGGAAAAAATAATGAAAATGAAAATTTTTTCTCAACTCGTCTCTCCTCGTCTTGCGAGAGCCCGAGGCTGTTTCTTGGCGGGGATGCTCGGCATTTCGGGATTCGGCTGTTCGTCGAAGCCGTCGTCCGAACCGCTGTGGATAGGCCACCTCGTGCCGTTGGAAGGGGCGAATCGCACGGTTGGCCAGCACGCGCGGCAAGGCATTGAGGTGGCCGTGGCCGAAGCGCGCGGCAACGAACAGACGATGCCGGGGCGCGCTTGCGCTTTCTTGCACGTCGATAGTCGAGAAGAGTCCGAGACGATGCGCGCGGAGACGGTGCGACTGCTAACCGTGAATCGAGTCGTCGCCTTCTTGGCCGGGTTCGACGCCGCTTCGACGGAAATCTTGGTGCGCGAGAGTCGATCCTACGGCGCGCCGGTTGTCGTTCCCGGCGAATTGCCCGGCCCCTCGGACAGCGACTTCGTCTTGTCTCTGGGAATCTCGCCGTCCACGCGAGGTAGATTGCTGGCGCGCCATGCCGCAAACGATCTGAAACTTCTTCGAGCCGCCGTGTTGACCGATAGCCGTCGCCCCATCGCTTCCGCCGTGGCCAACGCCTTCCTCAAAGCCTGGCCGCGCGACTCCGGTCGAGCCGTCGAGGAATGGACTTTCACCACCGTCGCCGAGCGCGACGAACGCCTCGGCCGAATTCTGGCCTCCCATCCCTCGGTTGTCCTGTTGGCGTGTTCCGCTGTCGATTTTCGTCTGCTGCGTCCGCGACTGGCCGAAGTGCTGCCGAAAATCCCTCTTCTCTACGCGGGAGAAGACGAAGGCATCGCCGCTCTTCAAGCCGACTTGGAAACACCCTCCGAAATGTATCTCGCCACCGCCTACTGTGCCGAAGGATTGACCGAGGCCGGCCGAGTCTTCGCCAAGCGCTACGAGGAGCGCTTCCACGAGCCGCCCGACCTCTTCGCCGCCCAGAGCCACGATGCCGCGCGCCTGCTCCTCGAAGCTCTCCAACAGGCTGCCGCTCCGACCCGAAGCGCCCTCGGCAAACAGCTCGCCCAACAGCAATCGTTCGAGAGCGTGACGGGGCCGATCCATTGGAAGGATCGTCAACTTCGCCGCCGCGTGTTCCTCGTGTCGCTCCACGACAACAAGGCCAAACTTGTCTCCACGTTGGAGCCGGAAGAGAATTAGCGTGAGGATCTCGCCGCTCCCAGTGGTACAAGGCGAACCGGCAGCGTTAGCTGCCGGGTATCATCGCTCCCAGTGGTACAAGGCGAACCGGCAGCGTTAGCTGCCGGGTATCATCGCTCCCAGTGGTACAAGGCGAACCGGCAGCGTTAGCTGCCGGGTATCTTCGCTAATGCTAGGTTGATCTGCGGAACAGGCGTCGGCGAATGGTCGCCGACGCCTGGAAGGAAGGTTGCCAGGAAAAGTTGGCTAATACGCTTTTCTGCCGTTGAATCCGCCCATGCCTTTGCCGGCGAATCCACCGCCCATCATCATACCGCCCATGCCCATGCCGCCCATACCCATACCGCCCATTCCGCCCATGCCCATCATGCCACCCATGCCCATCATGCCGCCCATGCCCATCATGCCGCCGCCCATCATGCCGCCGCCCATACCCATCATGCCGCGCATGCCCATCATGCCGCCGCTCATTCCCATCATGCCACCGCTCATACCCATCATGCCCATCATGCCGCCGCTCATACCCATCATGCCGCCGCTCATACCCATCATGCCCATCATGCCGCCACCCATCATTCCGCCACCGGAACTGGCCATCATAATCTGCTGCTGGGCCATTTGTACGGCCTGCATGAACATGGGATTGGGTAGATTGGGAGCGATGCTGGCCCGCTGCGCCCGAACGGGGGCTGGCCGAGATAAGACCACCACGGTGGCAGCGAGTGCCAAAACGTAAGAGAGCTTGAGTAAGCGTTGGACAGAAAACATGACGAGACCCTCGTGTAAGGAGAGAAGCGAAATAGTAAGCGGTCGTTCCGCTGTCGCGTCGCGAGTGACCTCCGCTCGATCCCTGAGCCAATCCCATCGGAAACGGTTCTTGGACGTAGGTGCCGAAGGGATGCTTCCATCGTTTGGGTTGTTTGGTTCGCCCGAATATCGGGTGGAGGTTAGGATGGTCGGAGGGAGCGATACTCCCCGAATAATCCTAACGATCCTATTAAGTATGGCATCGCAGGAAATATACGTCAAGCGAGAAAGATGGTATCTTGCGAAGAATTAAGAAATGACTCGCGCGAGGATGCGGAACTCCGAGGGAAGCGATTTCCTCCCTCGGAGAGTAAAGTGATGGGGCCGAGAGAAAAGAACCTATTACAGAGGCTTTTTGCCGTTGAATCCGCCCATGCCTTTGCCGGCGAATCCACCACCCATCATCATGCCGCCCATGCCCATGCCACCCATGCCCATGCCACCCATGCCACCCATGCCCATCATGCCGCCCATGCCCATCATGCCGCCGCCCATGCCCATCATGCCACCGCCCATACCCATCATACCGCCGCCCATACCCATCATGCCGCCGCGCATACCCATCATGCCGCCGCTCATGCCCATCATGCCCATCATGCCGCCACCCATACCCATCATACCGCCGCGCATACCCATCATGCCGCCGCTCATGCCCATCATGCCCATCATGCCGCCGCCGGAGCTGGCCATCATGATCTGCTGCTGAGCCATCTGCACGGCTTGCATGAACATGGGGTTGGGCAGCTGCGGAGCGATGCTGGCTCGCTGCGCCCGGACGGGAGCAGGTCGAGACAACGCCACGACGGTTGCAGCGAGAATGAGAACGTAAGAGACCTTGAGAATCCGACGAAAAGAAATCATTACAAGACCCTCGAAGAAAGAGAGACCCGAAATCGCGGCGGATGCCGAATCTAGGTGGGGTTGGCAAAGCCAACGGAGTATAACGTCCGGAGACATTTCCAACAATCCAAGTCAGTATGGGCGCGCCGGATCGGTTGGTCAAGCTCGCCGTGCCCCACCTTACGAAGAATTAAGAATCGGGTTCTCACCAATCCGAGGCAAACAGAATCCTTCACAGAGCTTTTTTGCCGTCGAATCCACCCATGCCCTTGCCGGCGAATCCACCGCCCATCATCATGCCGCCCATACCCATTCCACCCATGCCCATCATGCCGCCCATTCCACCCATGCCCATCATCATGCCGCCACCCATGCCCATCATGCCGCCACCCATGCCCATCATGCCGCCGCCCATGCCCATCATGCCGCCTCTCATGCCCATCATGCCGCCCATCATCATTCCGCCCATGCCCATCATTCCGCCGCGCATACCCATCATACCGCCCATGCCCATCATACCGCCCATCATCATACCTCCGGAGCTGGCCATCATGATCTGCTGTCTAGCCATCATCACCGATTGCATGAACATCGGGTTGGGCAGCTGCGGAGCCATTTGCGCCCGCTGCGCCCGAGCCGGAGTCGGTTTCGTCAACAGGACGACGGCTCCGCCCAAGACGAGAAGATAGGAGATTTTTAAGATGCGATAAAAAGACAACATGGCAAACCTCGGAGAGTTTGAGAACACGGGCGAATCGGTCGCACAACCATCGAGAGGACGACAGGTCGTTGTCAGCACGGCTACTTTCCCCTTCGATTTTTAAGTATGAGGAGATGGCGCGGAGGTGTCAACAAATCTGACGAAGATGTAATCTTGACACCCCAATTATTTGTTGCGCCGGACGGGCCGTCGTCGAGTCCCGCCTTGACGCTTTGGCGCAAAGCATCTACCATCATCGCGCTTCTCGCTCGACAGTGGGAAAATGCCGGAAATCAGTTCCAGTGGAGACGCTCATGGAAGAGCCACGACCTCTCGCCTCAGAATCCACGGCGGAGACGACAACCGAATCGGCAGCAGCCGCGCGGCGGGCGGACCTGCGCTGTCTGGCGCTGTTGGCCGTATTGGTTATTAGCGTGCGCTCCTGGCAGCTGACGCATACCGAAGTGGCTTCGCGCGACAGCATCAGCTACGTCCGCATCGCCTGGCAGCTGGAGCATGGGTCTTGGCTCCGGGTGATGCCGTCCTCGCCCCAGCATCCGGGCTATCCGTTGGCCGTGCTGGCTATGTCGCTGCCGGTCAGGCAGTTCTTTCCCGACGATTTGCCGCGCGCCTGGCAAATCAGTGCCCAGCTGGTCAGCGCGCTCGCCAGCTTGTTCTTGCTTGTGCCCATGTTCTATCTCGGACGCGAACTATTCGATCGACGCATCGCCTTCTGGGCTTGCGTGTTGTTCCAGTGCTTGCCGACTAGCGGAAAGATCCTGGGCGATGGCTTGTCGGACCCCTTGTTTTTGCTGTTCGCCTGCTCGACGTTGTGGCTGGCGAGCGCAGCGCTGCGCAGCCGTTCGTGGCCGCTGTTCGCCCTGACGGGATTGGCCGGAGGCTTGGCCTATTGGACGCGGCCGGAAGGCGCGCTGCTCGTCGCCTCCGCGGGGCTGGTACTGTTGGCGATGCAACTGCGGCGAACGTGGCGGCAATCGTGGAAGAATGTTCTCCTTCAGGGAAGCGCGTTGTCGGCGACGGCACTGATCGTCGTGTCGCCATACATGATCGTCATTCGCGGCCTGACCGTGAAAAACACGCCCAACCTGATGATGAACCAACCTCGCCCCGACGCCGACTGGGAGAAGCGCCTGCGCCCTCAGCCTCGGACAAACGACGACAAGACTTCCGCCGCCGCGCCGGCTTCCTCATTGTTCGCCGTCTTCATGGGGCCGGGCGACCGCACCTTCGAGAATCTCGCCAAGGACATCGTCGATGTTGGCGGCGGGCCGACACTATCCCCCGCCGCCCGCTGGCAATGGGCGCTGAAGGCGTTTTGTCTGGAAGCGAGTAAAGGCTTCTTCTACGTCTCCTGGCTGCCTGCCCTGCTGGGGCTGTGGTGGCGGCGCGATCGCTTCGGCAGCGTGCCCGGCGCATGGGTCGGTTCGTTGGTCTGCGTTATCCTGTCGGCCTTGCTGCTGCGCATGGCCGAGAAGATGGGATATATTTCGGATCGCCATTTGCTGATGATCGTCCTGTTCGGCGTCTATTGGGCGGTGGCTGGGGTGCTGGTGCTGGGCGACAAACTCGCGCTCGGCGCGGCGCGATTGTGGCCTCGCTTGGCCGAAAGCGGATGGACGCGGGGGCGAAACTGGTCGGTTGGGTTGCTGTTGTTCTTGGCCGTCTCCCCGCTGCCGCGCACGCTGGATCGACTGCACGCCGAACGCGCTGGGTTTCGCTCGTTGGGGCGCTGGTTGGCCCAGCACACCGAACCGGGCGACTACATCGAAGACCCCTATTGTTGGACCTATTTCTATGCGGGGCGCGTCTTCGTCGAAGGGCAACGCGATCTGCCCTCTTCGACGCCGAACTGTTTTTATGTGGTGATGGAGGAATCCAGCAACCGTCATCCGCGTCTGGTGTCTCTGCAAGCGGCCGTCGAACACGTTTTGAAGCAGAAAGCGGCCCAGATCGTTCACGTCGAGAACGTGAAGCGCCGCCGAGAAAAGGTAGCGCTCCAAGTATGGAAAGTTCCGGGGCCGTATCAGTGGTCGCCGCTACCGGCCCTGTCGGGACAACGCAACTAAATAGGTTAGCCGCGACGCGCAGCGGAGCGTGAGGCAACGCGCTCCGCTGCGCGTCGCGGCTAAGCAATGCGCGATCCGCGGCGGAGCGCGAAAGGGGCAACCTCAATCGAGCAATCGAATCAACGCGCTCGCCTCCGGCAGTTTCTCCAATTCCCAACAGGCTGCGGCGATGCGATCGGCGCGTTCCTTGCCGTAGCGGGGTTCGACCGCGGCGCGGAACTTCGTTTCCACTTCGGCGTCGGACATCGGATTGCCGGCGTGGCCGCGCGGGAATTCGACCTCGCGCACCAGGGTGCGGCCATCGTTCAGATGAACCGTCAGACGATTGGGGATGCCGCGCGGGTAGCGTTCATTCAAGGCGGCGTCGCGGTGGAGTTTGATTTTGGCAACCAGAGCGAGCAAGGTCGGATCGCTAAAGCGAGATTCGGCAAATTGCGCGTCGGTGACTCGACCGTCCACGAGGGCGACGGCGGTGCAGTAGGGCAGACTGTGATCGGCGGTTTCGCGCGTGCGCGGCCGCCATTTCTCCGGATCTTTGCCAATGATGTCCACGGCGGCGTTGAAGGTGTGGATGTCGATGGATTGAACGTTTTGCGGATCGCCAATCTCCGTTCGCAGTTGCAAGGCGGCGTCGATGGCGCTCTGCGAGTGATACTCGGCGGGCCAGAACTTGATGTAAGTTTGTTCGATCATAAACGGCAGCGTCGAACCGTCGCCGAGCGGAGGCGGGTCGAACGGGCCGGTCAGCAGTTTCATCATTCCGAGTTCGCCCTCGAAGATGGGGGCGGGGCCGGTCATCCCCTCGGCGGCGAGCAAGGCGGCGAAGATGCCATTGCGGGCGGCGTTGGCGAAGGCGCAGCCCTTCCACATGCTCAATTCTCCGGCGCGCGTCTGCCGCAGCGCCGTGTTACACACCCCGGCCATTCCCAAGGCGTGCGTCGTCTTGGTCGCGTCGAGACCGAGTAGCTTGCAGGCGGCGGCGCACGAAGACAGTGCGCCGTAGGTGACGTGATCGAAACCGTGCTTGCGGAGACTGGCGGCATCGCATAGCCGGCACTGGATCTCGTAGGCCAACACGGTCGACGCGATCAGCGCGAGGCCGTTGGCTTTCACCGCGTCGCCGACGGCCAGCACGGCGGCGATATTGTCGCTGGGATGGGCCGGTTCCAGCGACAAGTAGGTATCGTTGAAATCGAGATAGCGAATGAGCAACCCGTTGACGAACGCGGCCCACTCGATGCTGCTCGACCCGCCGCCGAACAGGTGCGCGCCCGGCTCGCCGCGCACGCGCAGAGCGCACTTGCGGGCGATGGCATACGCCTCGGCATCCATCGCGCCGACGGCGGTGGCAATCGAATCGAGAAAGCGACGTTTGACTTCGTGGACGGTGGATTGGGGCAACTGCTCGAAACGAAGTTGCGAGCCGTACTCGGCAAAGCGCTCGGCAAGCGGTTGTAGAGGCATGGATTGTCCTTGACCTTTGTTCCCACACATGCGAACGAGATAAAGTATCCTCGTTCCCACGTTCTTGCGTGGGAACGAGGGTGTTTCTCGTTACTGGTTGGCGCTGATTTTCTTTTCCACTTCTTCTTTGCGTTTGCGTTCGCGCTTGCTGTCGCCGGCGACTTCGACGCCCTTTTTCCAGGCGGCCACGGCTTCCTTTTTCTGGTTCAGCGCCAGCAGCACGTCGCCGAGATGATCGTAAATCTCAATCGACTCTTCCTCGTCCTCCTCAATGGTTTGGCGCACGGCCTCTTGGAGTTGCACTTTGGCCTCAGCGTATTTCTTCTGTTTGTACAGCACCCAACCCAGGCTATCGAGATAGGCACCGCGATCCTTGATCGCGCCGGGTTTGGCGTCGGGGTCGGCCTTCTGACGCTGTTTGCGGTCGTCGTCGATGGCCTTGCGGATCAATTTCTCGGCCTCGACGAGGTTCATGTCGTGGTCCGCCCAGATGTAGCCGAGATCGTTGTTGTAGGTCGTATTGTCGGGATGCTTTTCCAACAGCGTCTTCAATTGCTCGGCCGCTTTGTCGATCTGTTTCAATTCGATGTACACGCCGCTGAGCGAATAGCGAACGTCTTCGAGCAGCTCTTGTTGATCTTTCTTTTTCAGATCGTTATCGTCTTTGATGCGCTGAATCTCTTCTTCGTAGACTTTGAGCGCTTCCTTGTTCTTGTCGGCGAGACGATAGACGAGACCCTTCAGATCCAAGGCCAGCCAGCCGTCGTTTTGATCTTTCAAGAGGTTGTCGATCAACTCGACGGCGCGGTCGGCGTCTCCCTGCCGAGCCACGGCCATGATCTGCACCTTGAGTACGCGCGAGATGAACGTTTTCAGTTCCTTGCGTTCCTTGTCGGCGGCCTTCTCGCGATCGGTTTCCAACGCCTGCAACGACGCCAGAATGTGTTCGTTCTTGGTGACTTCGACGCACAGTTTTTCGGTCTGTGCGTAGCGGCGTCCGCCGTAGGAGGCATCGATCAGTCCGCTGTAGGAGTCGATCAGCCCTCGAATGCTGCGCAGTTCCTTGGCTTGATCCAAATGCAGGCGATAGAACGTCTCGGCAGCGCGGTAGTTTTTGACGCGGTAGGAAACGGAGCCGAGCAGAGCGGTGGCGTTGTAGCTAAAAGGCTGCGGCTTTTCGGCGGCCATGCGCGCGGCCTCGACCGTCAGTCGTTTGGCGGCGGCCTTATCCTTGAGCAGCCGGACCTTCTCGCCATCCAAAACATCTTTGCCCGTAATCTCGTTGAGTTTCAACGCTTGACGGCGCAACTCGGAATCGCGCTCTTCGGCTCCGGCGCGCATTACCGAGAGACACGCCAACACTGCCAGCGGCATCCCCAAGACCGCGATCTTTGTCCTTAATGTTCGCATCGTTCGCTCTCCGTTGGAACCCCAATCGTCCACTCTATTGGGCTATCGTAGCCAAAATGCCAATTTCTTGCCACACGAACCGGAGTCGAAGCGCGTCTTCCACCGAGCACAATTTTTCCCCCTTGTAACATATACAAATGTACAGTACACTCGGAAGAGGCCCGCAAGCGCGATCCCAGCCCCGCGATTGCGGACGAAGCAAATATCCTCGCAGGTTGCTCATAATTGCGGTGTGCGCCATGAACCCGGATCTCCTTACCGTCCGCGAGGTGGCGCGGCGGCTTTCGATCAGCGAACGAACGGTTTGGCGCTGGACGGCCTTGGGGCTGCTGCCGTCGCCGGTCCATCCGCACGCGCGCAGCACGCGCTGGCGCGCCGCCGCCATCGAGCGCTACTTGGAGGACCTGTCCCTTCACCCGACAACGGGAGATCGCCGTGGAGAAGCATTATCGCATCGTGCCGTCGCGGGACATTCGCCTTAATGGCACGTTAATAGATCGTATTTATACGGAAATACCCGCCGACAAACCCGACTGTGCGTCGTGTTTTGAGGGCGAGTGGATGTGTTCTCATTGGCCGTGTCCGGTGCGATCCGTTCGGCTGCGGGTCAAGGCGATGTTGCACCAGCACTTGCCGCGCTTGCGCTGCCCGCTCTGTCTGCGCGCGCTCGATTTTCGCCATTGGCTCAACCCGGTGGCGCTGCGCGCGGTGTGCGGAGAAAACCAGGAGAGAGGCGGTGTGGGCGAGTGATTCAGCGCAAGACCATCAGTTTGGGCAGTGCCTTGCGAAGGTCGGCGACGGCTTTGTCGCCGACCTTCGTATTGCCGAGGTCGAGTTGCTCCAGGCGTTTCAGCGCCTTGAGGCGGGGCAAGCCTTTGTCGGTGATTTGCGTGCCGGTGAGATACAGCTGCCTCAGCTGGACGAGACCTTCCACGTTTGCCAAGCCGTCGTCGTTCAGCGGCGTCTGTCCCAATCCCAACGATTGTAAATGCGGCAGGACTTTCAAATGAGACAATCCCGACCCCTTTACTTGTGTGTTGCTCAGCGTCAGCGTACGCAGTTCTTTCAGCTCGGCCAGATGCTCCAATCCCGCGTCGCCGATGGACGTGCCGTTGAGACTCAGCGTTCGCAGGGCGGCGATTTTTTTCACCCGTGCAAGGCCGGCATCGGTGATCGAGGTGCGATAGAGATACAGTGTTTGCAGCTCTTTTAGCTCTTCTAAATGCACCAGCCCCGCGTCGCCGATGCCGGTACCGCTGAGATCGAGGCTTTGCAAGCGGGAGAGCTTTTGGAGCGAGCGCAGTCCGGCATCGCGGACGGCGGTTCCGCTCAGGTTCACCGTCTTGAGCTGGGGTGCGTCTTTGAGATGGGCCAGTCCCTTGTCGCCGAGGGAGGTTCCGGACAGGTCGAGGATTTCCACCTTCCGCAGATCTTTCAGCGCCGCGAGGGCGTCGTCGGAGATGGTCGCTTGGCTCAAATTCAGCCGTTGCAGTTTGGGGAAGGCGCGCAGCCGAGCCAAGGCGTCGTCCGGCACTTTGCAGCCGACCAGATCGACGCCAACGACGGGCTTGTCGGGCTTGTCTCGGTCGATCTCGATGCGGCCTTCCATTTTTTCGACAAAAGCGATGGCTTTTTTCTCATCGTCGGCGCGTTCGGCAGCCGAGAGAGGGTATCCCAGTAAGAAGAGGTACGCGGAGAAAACGGCTGCGCGAAGAGATTGAGGCATGGTCCCTCCAAGACAAGTTTTGTCTCCCTGGCCCATTCGATCGGCCGACCGAGGATGGCGGTTGCCGCCGCGAACTCGCCTCCTGTGCCGAACGATCCAAGCTCGTTCTTGAGACAGCTCCGAATGAGTTCTACTCAATCGGCCAGCGCAGTCGCTACGGCCTCCGGATTGACTGTTGCGACCTTCAGTAGGGCGCGAGCCGGCCCATCCGGTCGCCGCCGTCCCTGTTCCCAATTCCGTAACGTCGAGACACTTACCCCGATCATCCGCGCGAACTCCGACTGCGACTTGCCAAGTCGCAGTCGAATCGCCTTCACATTTACCGGCGCAAACTCAGTCGCGCGGCTTGGCTCCGCCTCTCCTCGGCGGATTCGGCCAGCCTGCCGGATGCTTTCGACGAGATCATCAAATACTTGGAGTGACAATCGGTGTCCTCATCAATTCGACTACGACAACACCAACAATGCCAGGGTCGGATCCGTTGTGAACGCTTGTACGTCCGCCATCCGCGCACGCAGCAATGTATCCACCACCGCCGTTCCTCCGTTCCCGATCCGCAGCCAAATCACTTTCGGCGGTGGTCCGCGCAGCAGCGCTAGGTGCCGGAAATCGGAGTCTTTTGATACCACCATCAGACCTTGTCCCGCCGCATAATGCCATATTGTAAGGTCGTCGGCTCCCAGAAGCCCTGCCGGCTCGACATGTTCGGAGCCAGGATATTCGACCGCGAGCAGTCCGACTAACTTCCGCGATAGGTTCTGGTCGAACAAGAGTCTCATCCCCGCAATCTCCGTTCGCGGTCGGCCGCAAATGCCAGGCAGGCGCGCACGTCTTCCTCCGTCAATTCGGGAAAGTCGTCCAGCACTTCCTCCACGGTCATGCCTCCCGCGAGGTACTCCAGCACGTCCTGCACCGTGATCCGCATATTGCGAATGCACGGCTGACCGCTTCGCTTACCCGGCTCGATGGTAATCCGCGATTGCCATTGCTCGTTCATGTAAAACCTCGAATTTCCTCGCGCAGCTTCGCGGTTAGGATCGGCGGCGTGACAGCGTCAGCCGAGCAGAGATCGGAATTGTTCGCGGTCCAGGCCGCAGTCACGAAGGATTTTGCTCATCAGTCCCGGACCAATGGTCTCTCCGCCGTGGACAGGAACCAGAGTAGTGCGACCGTCCGCGTGCCGTAGAAGGTGATGGCTGCTGCGAACGCGCACTACGGAGAACCCAGCGCGTTGCAGCGCCCGGATCACTTCTACCCCCGTCAACGCCGGCAATTTCCCACTCATACCGGGATACTCACTCGTTGGACACCCACGAACTCCAGGCCACCGGTTTCCTCGGTCTCAACCTCCAAGCACAAAGCAATAGCTTCGCGTACCCGTACCATCAGCTCGTCGAGCGAACGGGCCTGCGTGTGGCAGCCCGGCAGGGTCGGAACGGACGCGACGAAGTATCCCTCCTCGTCGCGCTCGATGACCACACTAAATTCGCGGCTCATAGCTCCTCCGTTCGTTCTGGCCACACTCCGATTGTCCCGAGTAGACTAAGCCAGCAACTCCTTGACCACCCGCGCCGGTTCGACGCCGGTGAGACGCTGATCGAGTCCCTGATAGCGATAGGTGAAGCGCTGGTGATCGAAACCCAACAGTTGCAGCACCGTCGCGTGGAAATCGCGGATGTGGACCGGATCTTTGACGATGTTGTACGAGAAATCGTCGGTCTCGCCGAGGATCGCGCCGGGCTTGATGCCACCGCCGGCCATCCACATGGTAAAGCAGCGCGGATGATGATCGCGGCCATAGTTCTGCTTCGACAGGCCGCCCTGCGAGTAGATGGTGCGACCGAACTCGCCGCCCCAGATCACCAGCGTCTCGTCGTAGATTCCACGCTTTTTCAGATCTTGAATGAGGCCATAGCACGCTTGGTCCACATCCCGGCACTGATCGGGCAAGCGGCCGGCGACATTGCCGTGCGTGTCCCAGTTGTTGTGGTAAATCTGCACGAAACGCACGCCGCGCTCGACCATGCGCCGCGCCAGCAACACCGTGTTGGCGAACGTGCCCGGTTTCTTGGCCGCATCGCCGTACAGCTTGAACGTGGACTCTGGCTCCCGGGCCAGATCGGTCAGCTCCGGCACGCTCGATTGCATGCGGAAGGCCATTTCGTACTGTTGAATCCGCGTGCGCGTTTCCGGATCGCCGAGGGCGCTATAGTTCAGTTCGTTGAGCTTTTGCAGGCCGTCGAGCGTCTTGCGGCGCACGTCGGACGAGACGCCGGGCGGATTGTTGATGTACAGGATCGGATCGCCGGCGGTGCGGAAGGGGACGCCGGCATGTTCGCCGGACAGATAGCCGGACGCCCACAGCCGGGCCGAGATAGCCTGCACTTGCTCGGTGTTCGTCGGCTTGGCGACGAGGACGACGAAAGTAGGCAGATTTTCGTTGAGCGAACCGAGACCGTAGGAAGCCCAAGCACCCAGACAGGGCCGGCCGGTGACTTGATTGCCGGTCTGGATGAAGCTGATGGCCGGTTCGTGGTTGATGGCCTCGGTGTACATGCTGCGGACGAAAGCCATGTCATCGACCATCTTCGCGGTCCACGGCAGCAGCTCCGACACCCACATGCCGCTCTTACCGTGCTGGGCAAACTTGAACATCGACGGCGCGATGGGAAAGCGCTTCTGCCCGCTGGTCATGGTCGTCAGCCGTTGCCCGTTGCGAATGGAGTCGGGCAGATCTTTGTCGTACCATTCCTGCATCTTGGGTTTATAGTCGTACAGATCCATCTGAGCGGGTCCGCCGACCATGTGCAGATAAATGACGTGCTTGGCCTTGGCGGGAAAGTGCGTTTTGACGGGCGCACCGTGTGCCTTGTCGCCATCGAGCAGCGAGGCCAACGCCGCCCAGCCGACGGCATGCGACCCAGCTTTGAAGAAATAACGGCGGGTGATGTTGCGGGTAAAGTCGTGGATCGGGTTCATGGAATTACTCCTCGGATTCGGCAGAGAGATCTTGTTCGGGAACACGAAAGCCGATGCGACCCCTCGGCGGTTGCGGCGGCGGCTCCATCAGCTTTCGCAGGACATCGGTAATCACTTTAATCTGTTCGTCGTGCAGTTGCACGGTTTCGGCCAACTTTTGGAGTTGGGCGACCAATTCGCCGGGCGTGGCGAGCAGGCGGCGAAGGCGAACGAAGGCGCGGATGATTTCAATGTTTACGTCGATGGCCCGTTGCGAGTTAAGAACGCTAGAGAGCATGGCGACGCCGTGTTCGGTGAACACCCAAGGCAGTTTACGGCGTCCGCCCCGCCCCGGATTTGATGTCGCAGATTGCGATATCAAAGCCGTAAACTCTTTCTGCGTAAGCTGAAACGCAAAATCGGAAGGAAAGCGCGTTCGATTGCGACTAACTTGTTCGTTAAGTCGGCTGGTCGGGACGCCATACAATTCAGCAAGAGCCGAATCCAGCATCACACGCTGTCCGCGTACGATGTGGATCTGGTTCTCGATCAGGGCTTCCGATACTTGAACCGGCGGATTCTTCTTTGCCACGGGCATACTCCTGAGTGCTTTACTTATTCAGCACCTCATTGAGATTCATCATCTCATTGGCCAGCATCGTTTGCGTCAGCCAGCGGGCGGATTCGGGAAACTACGGATGGTTCTCGGCGAAATCCTGCATTTCGGGGGTCTGAAAACCAATACGACCTCGAGGCGGTTGCGGTGGTGGCTCCATCAGCTTTCGCAGTACATCGGTGATAACTTTCATTTGCTCGTCGTGCAGTTGCACGGTTTCGGCGAGTCTCTGTAACTGAGCAGCCAATTCTCCCGGTGTGGCGAGAAGGCGGCGTAAGCGGATGAAGACGTGGATTATCTCGATGTTCACATCAATGGCTCTCTGCGAATTCAGAACGCTGGAGAGCATCGCCACGCCATGTTCGATGAAGACCCGCGGCAAATATCGCCGTCCTCCGTGACCCGATCTTGAGGTCGCAATTTGTGACCTCAAGATTGTAACCTCTTGTAGCGTAAGCTGAAACGAAAAATCGCCCGGGAACCTTTCGAGGTTTCGTTTGACCGCTTGATTGAAAACTTTCGTGGGCACATCGTAAAGCTTCGCCAAATCCTCATCGAGCATCACGCGCTGCCCGCGCACGATGTGAATCTGGTTCTCAAGCACTTCCGCCGGCACTTGAACCGACTGCTTTCTCTTTGCCACGGGCGTACTCCTTGTTGCGTTAGCCCGTCGCTTGCGCTCCGGGCTAATCCGCGTTCGCCGAGCAACCGTTACTTATTTAACACCTCATCGAGATTCATCATCTCATTCGCCAGCATCGTCCATGCGGCCAACGTGCCCGCATCGAGTTTCGCATCGGCTTTCGCCTCGCCGACCGCGAGTAGTTTCTTCGCTTCCTCGACGTGCGCCTTGTAGTGTACCAAAAGATCCCGCAAGCTCGCTTGCACGACCTTCATCTCCTCCGCACGGAGAGGACGGCACAAGAGACGACGGGCCAGGAAGTCGATGCGTTTTTCGTCCGTGTCGAGAGACCCGTCGCTGGCGCTCCGGGTTTGTTTTTGCCCGTCGCTGGCGCTCCGGGCTTCTAGCGTCCTTTGTGCCAACCAGCGGGCGGATTCGACGAATTGCGGGTCGTTGAGCGTTACCAGTGCTTGCAACGGTGTGTTGGTGCGTTCGCGGCGGACGGTGCAGACTTCGCGGCTGGGGGCGTTGAAGATGTCCATCGACGCCGGCGGGGCGCTGCGCTTCCAGAAGGTATACAGGCTTCGACGATATAAACGATCTCCCTTGTCGGCTCGATAGTCGCGCGTGTTGCTGCCGATCATGGCGACGGCCTCCCACACGCCTTCCGGTTGATAAGGCTTGACGCTGGGACCGCCGAGTTTCCGCACCAACAGACCGCTCGCCGCCAAGGCATAATCGCGCACCATCTCGGCGTCGAGACGGTAGCGCGGGCCGCGCGACAGGAGACGATTGTCCGGGTCTCTTTCCAGCTTTTCGCGCGTTGTCTGCGCCGATTGGCGATAAGCGGCGGACGTGACCATCAACTTGAAGAATCGCTTGATATCCCAGCCACTCTCGCGGAAATCGACGGCCAGCCAATCGAGCAGTTCTTGATTGGAGGGTAACTCTCCCGTCGTGCCGAAGTCCTCGCTGGTGCGAACGATTCCGGTGCCGAACACTTCTTGCCAGAAGCGATTGACCGTCACGCGCGCCGTCAGCGGATTCTCCGGTCGCAACAACCACTGGGCGAAGCCGAGGCGATTGCGCGGCAGATCTTTGGGCATCGGCGGCAGCGACTTGGGCGTGTCGGCTTTCACGGGATCGCGCCGTTTGTCGTAGTCGCCGCGATAGAGAACGAACGCCGTCGGTTCGCCCGGCTTCTCTTGCATGACGTGCGCGATGGTGCCGCGCGCTTTGAGGCCGGCTTCTTCCTTTTGTAAATCGCCGGCCTTCTTCGTCAGTTCCCGATATGTCGGGTCCAACGCCGTCAGCCACCAATCGAATAGCTCGTTGGTCTCGGCGGGGGTGCGCGCTTTCGCCGATTTGCTCAGCAGCCATGCCCCGCGCGCGCCCTTGGCCAATTGCTCGACTTCGTGCGCCGGCAAATTGCGTCCGTACAGCCGCGCGTCTTGCAATGCCAATCCGTCGATGCGCGAGGTGGTGTTGCGCTGACCGATCTTGAACGGGACCGTCGTGTGGATGGTGTTGCGAAGGCTACCGGCCTCGACGGTCGTTTCTTGCACCGCTCCGTTGACGTACACCTTCACGCCGCCGGGAGTACCGGAGCCGTCGTAGGTGACGAACACATGATTCCATTTTCCCGTCTCGATGGGATTGCGCGAGACGACCTTGAGGGCGTCTTCTTGCCATTTGTGGACGATGTGCGCGCCGACCCGGCCATTCTGCATCCAGAGATCCCAGCCGCGAAAGTCGTGCTGGTCGTCCATGCGAGAAAAGATGGCACCGGACTGCGGCGCTCGCTTGGGCAGTTTCACCCATGCGCCGTAGGAGAAGCCTTGCTTGTTGTCGAAATCCCCGGCGTCGGAGACTTCCAGCGTGCCGCCGGGCGATACCTGGAATGCCTTATCGGCAACGTGGCCTTTGTCCCACTTGACGCCGGAGGGCAACGCGGCACTGCGCGCCTTGCCGTCCACGTTCAGAGCAATCGTCGCCTTGCCGTCGCCGAGAGCGGCGTGGAAGCGGAGAGCATCGCTGGGCGGTTGGCCCATCGCCTGCGCTTCGGGCTTGTGAATCCACTTATCGAAGTCGGCTCGGGCCGTCTGTTTGCGCGCCTCGACTTGCTTGCGCGCCTCGGCCAACTCTTTGACGGCGGCTTCCCAGCGCGGGCGATCCTCCATCCGCGGCACGAATAAGATCGGCGGCGTGTCCTTGATGTTGCCGTCCATCGCCCCTTGCGTCGTGTTGTTGAAATACGCCGACATCGAATAAAAGTCTTTCATCGTCAGCGGATCGAACTTGTGATCGTGGCACACGGCGCAGTTCGCGGTCAGGCCGAGGAACACGCGCGCCGTCGTCTCGGTGCGGTCGCGGGTGTACAAAACAAGATATTCCTCCGGGATAAGTCCGCCTTCGTTCGAGGTGATGTTGCAGCGGTTGAAGCCGGAGGCGACTTGCTGATCGAGGGTGCGATTGGGCAATAGATCGCCGGCCAATTGTTCGATCGTGAAGCGGTCGAAAGTCCGATTGCGGTTGAAGGCTTCGATGACCCAATCGCGGTACGACCACATCTCGCGGAAGTTGTCGAAGTGGATGCCGTGCGTGTCGGCGTAGCGGGCGGCGTCGAGCCAATAGCGGGCGCGGTGTTCGCCCCAGTGCGGCGAATCCATCATCTTCTCGACGAAGCGTTCGTAGGCATCGGGCCGCTTGTCGTCGACGAACGCCTCCACCTCGCTCGGCTCCGGCGGCAATCCCGTGAGATCGAGACTGAGCCGGCGGGCCAAGGTGCGTCGATCCGCTTCCGGCGCGGGCTGCAAACCGCGTCGCTCCAACTCGGCGAGAACGAAGCGGTCGATCGGATTGCGCACCCATTTCTCGTTCTTCACCGCGGGAGGTGTCGGCCGCTTCGGTGCGATGAACGACCAGTGAGATTGATATTCCGCTCCCGAAGCGATCCAGCGTTTCAGCGTCTCTTTCTGTGAATCGCTCAGTTTCTTTTTGGTCTTGGGCGGCGGCATGATCTGCGATTTATCGCCGGACAAAATGCGCTCGACCAGAGCGCTTTTGTCCACATTCCCCGGCACGATGGCCTCGGCCTTAACGGCGTCTTCGCGGCGGTCGAGGCGAAGGTCGGCCTTGCGCGCCGCGCTGTCGGCTCCGTGGCAGGCGAAGCAGTTCTCCGCCAAGATGGGCCGCACGTCGCGGTTGAACTCGATCTTCTTGTCCGCTCCGAGTACGGTCGAGTCCGCCGATGCGAAACAAAGTCCACAAAGAAGAGACCAAATACAATAAATACGTGATAGCCGTTTCATGGTTGAGTTTCCTTTCGATGCTTCTTTGTGTCTGGGTGGTGAACTTTGTTTCCGTTGGGCAAAGCCCGGCTCCAATAGCGCGCCCCAGAGCGGATGTGTCGCGCCATGGCTCGGCTGGAACTCTTGGCGTCGCCGACCAAGAGGGCTTCGACGATGGCCAAATGTTCGTGCCCTTCCTCGACGAGCCGATGATAGTCGTTGTGCGCTCCGTCGTGTTCCCAGGCAACATCGCGGAAGGCGCGGAACAGCGCTTTCAGACGAGCGATCTCTTCGGCCAAAAAAAGATTGCCGCACGATTCGGCGATCAGATCGTGCAGCCGACTATCGATGCGTCGGGCCTCTTCGACGTAGCGCGTACCGCGCCGCGACGAGGAGGCGATGGTCCGCCGTAGATCGTCGGCCAATGCGTTCAGGTCGGCGAGAGGGATACGGCCGCACGCCGAGCGCGTCGCCTCGCACTCCAGGACGCGCCGCACTTGGCATACCTCGCGCACTTCGTGCGGCGTGACTTGGCGGACGCGAGCGCCGCGATTGGGCAGCAAGTCGATGACGCCGATACCGGCCAGGGCGATGAGGGCTTCGCGGATGGGTGTATGGCTGACTCCGAAGCGCTCGGCCAACTCCTGCGTGACGAGATGCGCGCCGGCGCGCAGTCGGCCCTGAAACACGTCGGACAGCAGGGCTTGCACGATCGTCTGCCGTCGCAAGCCATTCTGCCCGCGCGGCGCGGCGTTCTTCTGGGATGCGGGCACGGTACAATCTCTCCTCATGGTGTCGCGGTCGAAGCGGGCATTCCGGCAGGCACGTTCGGCAAGTCGAATCGCACGGAGGGTCAGAGAGAGCGATCTTGAGACTTTCTCAAAATCCCATTTGGATCTTATCCATACGCGCGCGAGAAGGCAAGAGAATTCTATAGAATAATGTCGGAGTTGTATAGAATGATGCCCGCGTGGAACGAAGGAGCCGTTCGCCTCGCTCGAAGAGCCATACGCTGGATCTTATTCGACAACGGTTGGGAGATTCGTATCCCCTTCCGCGACGTCCGCCTGAAGACCGTGCGCTCGATTTATCCCTGTCCTCCGTCCGGTATTCTGTCGCCCGCACCTAATCCTTCGCAGATCGTCTAACGTTCGTGTCTCGCTTTAGCCGCTCGTCGTTGGCAACGACTCCCCTCGGTAAAGAATCGACCAGTTCCGTTCGGCGTGGGCGTGAAGATGTGGTTCAGCATTCAACGCGGTGGCGTAAGTGCGCAGCCGATGGACGATCCCTTCCTTTTTCAATTGTCCGGCCAAGACGAGGAGATCATCGCGATCTTTCTCGCGGCCGCTGAAGAGCTTGCTCAGAAACACATCGTAGGCATCCACAAGATACACGCGCAGTTGGCCCAGTTCCTCGAAGGAATGCAAACGCGCTCTCCAGCCATCGGGGAGATAATGCGATTGGAAGTGGGCCAATTTCAATCCGTAACGCCTTGCCAGAGCGTCCACGGTTTGGGCGGAGAGTCGGCGAACCTGTTCGGGTACTTCATCCGCCACGTCCACGTCTTCCGTGCCGCGCGACAGATAGCCGGTCAAGATGAGTGCCATCGATCCGCCCACTTCCAAACGCACCGGCTCCGACAAGTGCGAACCGAGATCGCGGAGAAACGTCTTCACAAGTTCGGGGTCGGTTCCGTTCACGATGCGTCTCTCCAAAGAGGGAAACCCGACTTCCTCGAACTGCTCGTGGCGGATCGATTCGATCCGTCGGCCAACAGGGCTTTCGCGCAGCCATCGGCCGAACTCCGATCGGCCCCAATGGCGCTCCAGGGCCGCCGCACTATCGCGCACCAATAGCCGCGTTCGATAATCCAATCGCTCCGTGGAGGCGACAGCAGACTCGACCGCACGGGCCAAGCACGCCGCATCCAACGAGGGATAACAGCGAGTCAGCGTCCAGAGATCGGACATGCGCTCTTCGTTCCGGATCCGTTTGCGTTGGATTCGTTCGATAAATCGCCGACGCCGCGACATGGAGAATTATCCGAGGAACATTTGCCGATCGAAAGCTACACAACGCTAGATTAGCCTACGCGGAGAGGGAAGGGAACCCGTTCGCCACCGTTGCGGGGCGAACGAATCTGGTGATCTTTTCTTTGAGGCAGAACTCAGAAGCGCACGCCTGTCGAAAACAAGAGGCTAAGACTCTGGAAGTCGCCGTTGTTCTGATCTTGCAACAGATGGGTCCAAATATAGTTGTACTCGAAGCGCACCCCGACGAAGAAGACGCCGCAACGGAACGCATGTTCGAGATCGCTATCGATGGCCGCGTACATGCCGCCGACGACGCCGGTATGCTGCTGAATCTCGTTGAAATCGACGCGCGCCGATCCCCAACGTCCGCCGCCGTCGATGCCGACGCGCCAGTTCCATCCCGTTTGCGCTCCAGGGTCGGCCGATCCCCACAACCACCACTCGCGCCCCGCCCCCATGTTTACGAACGTCATGTTCAGCGAATTGACGGTCACGTCCAGACTCGGAATCACGACCGTTTCCGTGATGGGAAACGGACTGGGGGTGGGCGGCGCGGTGTGGACCGGCACGCGGTACAGCGTGACGGGTTGATTGGCCCTGCCGGTCTGCAAGTTGACGTTGCTGATGCCCAACGTGCCGGTCCAGGCGGCCGTCTGCTGGGGATTGAACAGAAAAAGGCGTCCGCCGCCTTCGATGTCCCACCCCGCGTGAAGGTACTGATTGAAGATGCCGCTGCCGATGGGGAAGGCGATACCGCTGCGGGCAAAGAGTTCGCCGCCGAGCGGGCCGTTCGCCCCGGCCGGGCCGCAACAACACGGTGAGCGCGGATAGGTGAGGTAAGGCGAAGCGGGTTGGCCGAGGGGTATCAGCGTCGGGGGCGGCGCGGGAGGACTACCTTCGTTCTGCGCGATGCCGGCCGAATCCACTCCCGCCGGCGCGGGCACGAACGACGGGATGTCAGAACTATTTTGCCCTGAAGCCTGTGGGTTGTAGGGCGAGGCCCCATCCGAAGGAGAAGCTGTATACCTTGGAAATATGTCCGACTCCTGGACCGGATATTGCGCGCGAAGTTCGCTCAGTCCGCAAATCGCCGCCACCAGTACGCTCAGGCCGATTCGCTTCAAACTCATGCCGCCCTCGTCTATTGAACCCCATCGACTCGGCGCGATTGGACGCCGGGTGGATCATCCTATTCTTCGGAATAAACGGGCGGAGAAATGAGCGAGGTTGTCGATAATTTGGATTGTGGCGTTTGTGCCTAGCGATCCGGCTGTTGGGCGACCGCCTTACCCGGCAGCTTACGCAGCCGGTTCGCCGGGGCAATAGAATGTGACGGGGTAAACCGGGCGAGAGGAGGCAAGTGGGCAGCCATGAGCCGTCACGAGATTCGCGATCCCGACGAGGCGATTCGCTATTTGTCGCAGGGGTTATGGTGGCAGCGCGCGCTGCCGCCGCAACCGAGCAGCATCCGTCCGGTTCTGGAATGGGCGTTCGAGATCGCCTCGAGCGGGCGCGAACTACCACCGTTGGGCTTCCTCGCCGATCTGGGGCACCTCGCCTTCGGCGAACCGGCCGCGTTCGCTGCCTCCCGCGAAATGCCGCTACCGCTTTTGCCCATCCTGTTGCTCCGCACTTACGTAGATCACGTTCTGGGCAAGTTCTACGCCGATTGGACGTTCGCCCGCGCCGCCGACGCCTTGCGCCGTTACCAAGGCCGCGACCGTGCGCGGGGGCTTGCCTTCGTCGTGGCCCACTTCGCCGAGCGCTCGGGATTTGAAGGGATTCTCCTCAATCCCAGCGTTCTGAAATCCGCCTTGCAACGAAAGAACGAGGATCTTCATACCCAAGGTTGGGAATCGTTGGAGCGCGACGGACCGCACCCCTCGCTCCTCGCTCAGTACGAGATGCTGATCGCAGCGGCGCGGCGCTGCGCCGAGATACTCGGTCCCGAGGACGTTTCGCAGCTCGAACGCGGCACGGCCCTCAAACCGGAGGGCGAACAATTGGCCGAACGGCAAGTGCTGCGGGCGGCCCAAATGCTCGAAGCGCGTTTGCCGCGCCATCGACTCCGCCCGCAAGCGCGCCGCCACGACGTACCCACGCGCATCCTCGACGAAGACACCTATCCCGTCGGCGGATACACCTCGTTGGCCACGCGCGGCAGCATCGAAAGCCTGTTGCATTCTCAACTGGCCTACATGGAAACCGACGAACGGCCCGATCTGTTCGACATCAAGTTTCTGCGCGACGAACTGCTTTACTATGCCCGCGACGAAAACCAGTTTCTCCGCCGCCGCCGCACCTTCGCCTTCTTCCTCTATCCCGACCTCGAAGGCACGCGCTGCAAGGATCGCGGGTTGGACTACCAACGCGGTGTCTTGTTGCTCGCCTTGCTTTATGAACTCGTTCGCAAATTGTCCGAATGGCTGACGACCGAAGCGCTCTCGTTTCAATTCGTCTTCGTCGCGGACGGCGACCACGATCCGCTACGGCCCGAACGCGATCTACTGGTCTCTCTGCTCCGAGATGAGATCGCTACCGGCACGGCGAGCTTGACGACGATGCCGGAGAAAGGACTTGCCGACCTCTGTACAACGTGGTCGCGCCGCAGTCTGTGCCACGCCCTTCTCATCGACATGCAGCCGCGCCTGCTTCAAGCCGACGACGTTCCCATCCATCGACTCGTTCTCGATGGCCCGCGTCCCAAGCTGACCGACGCCGAAAACCAGATGCTCCTCGCCGAGTCAGACGAACCGATGTATTCGTGGAATGCGGCGCTGCAAGAAATCCTTCAATCTTGGTCCATCGGTTAGCAGCGACGCGAAGCGGAGCGAGTCGGTCCCGCGCTCCGCTCCGCGTCGCGGCTAACCGATGGATGCGTACCGCTTTCCTCGATCCCCTCTTCCGCCTATCCTAGCGTTGGCGAATTGCACCATACCTTCCACCCCTCCAGGAGACGCTTCCATGTCCGCGCTTCGTTCGATCGTCGCGCTCGTTTCGATTCTCGGCCCGACTCTCGTTGTCCGCGCCGACGACAAACAACCGACGCCCATTTCTGGACTCGGCCCCGTCGGTAAGATCGTCAAGCTGCACACGGATTTCAAGTTCACCGAGGGACCGGCTCCCGACCGCGCGGGCAACGTCTACTTCAGCGACATTCCCAACGAGCGCATTCACAAGATCGATGCCGGAGGGAAATTGTCGGTCTTCCGCGAGAAGTCGAATCGCGCCAACGGTCTGATGGTCAACGCCAAGGGGGAGATCGTGGCCTGCGAGATGGCCGGGCAGGTCGTCGCCCTCAGTGCCGACGGCAAATCGCGCCGCGTCTTGGCCGACAAATACCAGGGCAAACGCTTCAACGCGCCCAACGATCTCGTACTCGACAAGCACGGCGGCGTCTATTTCACCGATCCCGCCTTCGGAGCGCCGATGCCTCTGCCGCAGGAGAAAACCGCCGTCTATTACATCGCTTCCGGCGGCAAGGTGACGCGCCTGATCGACAATCTGCCCAATCCGAACGGCATCATTCTTTCGCCGGACGAGAAGACGCTGTACGTCATTCCTTCGGGCCAAGCGGACATGATGGCGTATCCGATTGAAGGGACGGGCAAGATCGGCAAGGGGCGCGTCTTTTGCACCTTGAAACAGCGAAAAGAGGGCGGCAAATCGGGCGGCGATGGACTGACCATCGATGTCAAAGGCAATCTGTACATCACCTCCGATCTGGGTTTGCAAGTCTTCAATCCCGAAGGAAAATTGCTCGGCATCATCGAGTTACCGGAACAGCCGGCCAACGTGGCGTTCGGCGGCAAGGACATGAAAACGCTGTACGTCACGGCCCGCACTTCGGTGTACACCGTGCCGATGGAAGTGGCGGGACATCGTTTCGCGCAATCGTCCTATCGGCGCAAGCGCGATGTGATCTACGGACACAAAGAAGGCGTCGCGCTGACGATGGATGTATTTACGCCCAGTCAAAACGCCAATGGAGCAGCCGTCGTCGCCGTCGTCAGCGGCGGTTGGCACTCCGATCGCTCTACCATCGATTCGGACTTTTTTCGCAAGATCGTGGAGGGGCACGTCCAACGGGGCTACACCGTCTTCGCCGTGGTCCACGGCAGTCAACCGCGTTTCACCATCCCCGACGCCGTCGCCGACATCAACCGCGCCGTGCGCACGATCCGCCATCGCGCCCGCGATTTTCACATCGATCCGCAGCGCATCGGCATCACCGGCGGTTCGGCGGGCGGGCATCTGTCGCTGATGCTCGGCGTGGCCGGCAACGACGGCGATCCCAAAGCGAAAGACGCCGTCGAACGCGCCTCTAGCCGCGTGCAGGCGGTCGGCTGTTTCTTCCCGCCCACGGATTTCCTCAACTACGGTGAGAAGGGCAAATTCGCCTTCGCCGAAGACGGCGTACTCGCCTTTCTCCGCACGGCCGTCGATGTCCGCGAGATGGACAAAAAGACCCATCGCCTGGAACATCTCACCGATAAAGACAAAATCGAGGCTTTATGCCGTCGAATTGGACCGATGACCCACGTTCGCGCCGGCGCGTCGCCGACGCTGATTATCCACGGCGACGCCGACAAACTCGTTCCCCTCCAGCAAGCGGCGATCATGGTCGAGGCGCTGAAAAAGGCGGGTGTGCCGGCCGAGTTGATCGTCAAGAAAGGCGGCGGCCACGGCTGGCCGGGCATGGAACGCGACATGGATGCCATCGCCGCCTGGTTCGACCGCTATTTGTTGAAAAAGTAAATCGCAAACCAAAACGATCCGAGACGAAGACGAAGCATTCGCTGGAGTTGTTCGGTTGTCATGGAACCGTTTCAAGAACAACGAAAGAATCGGTTGAAGCGATCGATTCACTCCACAATTGCAATTGAGGGGAATGGAGGCGATTCATGCCGCCAGTCGATCGCGGTGAGCGAGCCTCGAAGAAGCGCGTTCACAACGAGGAGAAACCAAAAAGACATCCGCCCAAAAAAGATGAGCCCAGCGTTGCAGCAATCGTTCGGTCGAACCTTGCCGCGGACATTCGTAAGCGGTTGCAACTCAATCGGGGAGTGTTCGCTCGCCTGCCGCCCGTTTCGGTGCGATCCTTGGCGACCGTGGAAAGCGGCGCGGAACCCAGCGAGGTTGTTGCTCGCCGCTTGTGCGAATTGCGCAGATTGACCGACGCATTGACCGAAGTCATCCGACAGGAATCGCTTGGAAAATGGCTTCAGACTCCCAACGAAGCCTTCGATGGACTGAAACCGCTCGAAGTCATCGAACGCGGTGAAAGCCATCGAATTTGGTCGATGATTTACTTCCTCCGTTCGGGCACGCCTTCCTAATCGTGTGCCCTTAGTTTTTGTGTCCGCGCCGTCCGCGCACGGAATGCGGAAAGAGTTTCTCTTGAAGCAGATTCTCTCGGTCGTCGAACGGCAAGGGTTGACAAGCGCCCGTCACTTGCAGATGCGGATTCTTTTTCGCTTCCTCGACGAGCGCCGCCGACACCCATAGTTCTTCCAGCTCCAAGGTATTGGGGATAATAGCCATCCGCAAATTGTCTTTATGGGGCTGCCAACACGTCTGGATACCCACCTCCAGGCAGGCGCGGTCGGTGGGGAAAGCGAAGGGCAGTTGCGAGCGGCGGAGAAAGCAGGCCGTCAGGTTGTTCATGCGGAACGGCACGGGGTCGATGGCGGCGAGGAGGCGTTCGGTGGCCAGGTCGGCGATGCCGCAGCCGGTGCCGTTGCCGTGGCTCTCCGGCGACAAATCGAGCGCGCAGATGCGAGTGATTTTCGGCGACTCGAACTCCGGCTGCGTCTCGATCAGCAATCGACCGACGACGTTGGGATCGATGCCCGCACCGCTGTAGTTCTTGCCGATTTCACCGATGACCAGGAGATCGAGTTGCTCGAACGGCAGCCGTCCCATCAGGCCGCGCGCTTCTTCCAGCAGCCCCGGCTCCACGTCGAATAGCTCGTCCCGATCGACCAGTTGCAGTCGGGCCGTCTGTTCGCGGGCATTCTCCAACACGGCCAGCCCGCCGATGAACGGCGTCTTCTCGACGATCACCCGCGCCGTTTCCGGCAGCATCTCGCGCAGACCGCGCACCCCCCAGCGATGGTGCTGGGCCGCGCCGTCGCGCTTGCCCAGACCGATGACCAGCATCTTGGCGATGCCGCTCTCGAAGCGTCCGCGAAAATCCGTATGCGGCTTGACGCGCGATACGGTAACGACGGCGTCCGCCTCCAAGGCATTCTTGTCCCACCACACCGGCTCGTTCCAACTGTTGGTGCCGATGCGCACGGCGGTCATGTCGGTTTGAACCGGCACGCCCAAAGCTTGCTCGCTGACGCCGTACTCGGCCAAGAGTTGTCGCTGGCCGGCGGCGGTTGCGCCTCCGTGGCTGCCCATAGCCGCCACGACAAACGGCTGCGCGCCCAGATCGCGCAGACAATCGAGCGTGGCGCGAACGAGGGCGGCCACATTCGAGATCCCTCGGCTGCCCACTCCGACGGCCACGCGACTTCCGCGACGGACGCGCCCGGCCACCCGCGAATTGCTCCAAAGGCGATGCACCTCGGCGGCAACATCGGCAACGAGGGGTTGTGGAACCGTTTGGCGAAGCGGAGCGAGATGCGGTAGGGTCATGTTCGGTAAGCTCCTCGTTTAGGGGATTTAGCTCATTGTAGTTTTTGAACGGTAGCTCACCCAGAGTGCAAGAGATGAATGACCCGGCAGTTT